>JBIQKU010000156.1:0-7793 GCA_044506225.1 Rubrivivax sp.
TGTCTGAGCGTAGCGGCCGCAGGCCGCGGAGCGAGTTTTGCGCGAGCGCCAAAGATCGAGCACCGCAGAGCAGTCCGCGAAGCGGACCGCCTCCGTCGGGGTCGCCTTTCTTTGGTTACTTTCTTTGGCGAAGCAAAGAAAGTGACTCGCCCGCCGGGGCGAGACCCGGCCCGGTGGAGATAGGCAGGCCTTCCAACCATCAAACCAGGCTTTCGCGCAATGCGCTTAGATACCTCAGCGCGAACGGGCTGCCGGGGAGGAGCGCTTCGATACCTCAGCGCGAACGGGAGTTGTGGCCGGGTTCTCGCGAAGAGCGATTCGACAGGCTCAGCGCGAACGGGTTGGTGTGGGGGGCGCTTCGATACCTCAGCGCGAACGGGTTGGTGTGGGGGGCGCTTCGATACCTCAGCGCGAACGGGTTGAGGCGGGGAGCGCTTCGACAAGCTCAGGGCAATCGGCGTGCTTCGACACGCTCAGCACGAACGGGTTGGTGGGACGAGCGCTTCGATACCTCAACGCGAACGGGTCGACAGCAGCACGAACAGGCCCTCGTCGCTTCTGATCAACGCCCCAGCCAGCCACCCCCATCACACATGCATGTTCATGATCTCGCTGTACGCCTGCACCAGCCGATTGCGCACCTGCAGCGTCGCCTGGAAACCGATCTGGGCCTTCTGCATGGCGACCATGGTTTCCTCGATGGAGACCGTCGGGTTGCCCAGCAGCACCTCGCGCTGCATGGCCGAGGCCTCGTTCTGCGACGCCGAGACCGACTTCAGCGCCTGCGTGAGTGCCTGCGAGAAGTCGGCGCCCTTGGGCGCGCCGGTCTTGGCGAGCGGGTGGCCGTTCACGTCCAGGCCGGCGCGGGCGACGGCCTGGGCGAAGTCGAAGGGCTTGAGGGTCACGTTCATGGCAGGGCTTTCGCAGCGTCCGACCACGCCGACGGCAGGCCGGCGGGCGGTTTCACGGTAACTGGATCCTAGGCGCGTGCAGGCGCCGCGATGGCGGGAACTGAGCCGGCTTTGCTCGGCTGTTCCGGCATTCCCGCACCCCCTGCTTCCGAATAATCGTCGCTCGACAAGGGGCCGGTGCGCCCCGCCAATGAACGAGCACGATGGACAACGCTGTCGCACTGAACAACCCGAACGCGGTGGTGAACCCGAACCCGAACCCGCACGGCCTGGGCACGCGCTTCGCGGCCATGCCGGCACGCAGCAAGATGGCGCTGGGCGTGGGCATCGCCGCGCTCGCGGCCGTGGTGCTGGCGATGACGCTGTGGGGCAGCAAGGGCGACTACAAGGTGCTCTACGCCAACCTGTCGGACAAGGACGGCGGCGCCATCCTCGCCCAGCTGTCGCAGATGAACGTGCCCTACCGGCATGCGGACGGCGGCTCGGCCATCCTGGTGCCGGCCGCGCAGGTGCACGACGTGCGGCTCAAGCTCGCCTCGGCCGGCCTGCCCAAGGGCTCCATCGTGGGCTTCGAGCTGATGGACAGCGCACGCTTCGGCCAGACGCAGTTCCAGGAACGCCTCACCTTCCAGCGCGGGCTCGAGGGCGAGCTGACCCGCTCCATCATGGCCATGGCCGCGGTGCAAGGCGCACGCGTGCACCTGGCCCTGCCCAACCAGAACGGCTTCTTCCGCGAGCAGCAAAAGCCGAGCGCCTCGGTGCTGCTGACCCTGCACCCGGGGCGCACGCTGGACCGCGCGCAGGTGGCGGGCATCGTGCACCTGGTGTCGTCCAGCGTGCCCGAGATGGACCCCAAGGCAGTGAGCGTGCTCGACCAGACCGGCGCCCTGCTCTCCGGCGCCGACGACAACGCCGGCAGCGGCCTGGACGCCAAGCAGCTGCAGTACGTGGCGCAGATCGAGCACGGCTACAGCAAGCGCATCCTCGCGCTGCTGGAACCGGTGGTGGGCCGCGAGAACCTGCGCGCCACCGTCACCGCCGACGTCGACTTCTCGCAGACCGAAGCCACCTTCGAGGAATTCAAGCCCAACCAGGGCGCCGACGCCCTGAGCACGGTGCGCAGCCAGCAGACCACCGTGGTCGCGGGCGGCACGCCGGCCGCGCCGAGCGGCGTGCCCGGTGCGGCGTCCAACCAGCCGCCGCTGCCGGCGAACGCGCCGGTCACCGGTGCGGTGCAGCCGCTGCAGGCGGCGCAGGCCGGCGGCAGCACGGCCAACAGCCGGCGCGATGCCGTCACCAACTACGAGGTCGACAAGACCGTGCGCGTGACGCGCAACGCCACCGGCACCGTCAAGCGCCTGAGCGCGGCGGTGGTGGTGAACGACCGCAGCGTCACCGACAGCCGCGGCAACACCAAGCAGGTGCCGCTGTCGGCCGAGGAACTCGCCAAGCTGACCGCGCTGGTGCAGGAAAGCATCGGCTTCAGCGCCGAGCGCGGCGATTCGGTGAAGGTGATCAACGCGCCCTTCAAGGTCGAGTCGGTCGAGACGGTGGAGCTGCCCTGGTGGCGCCAGCCGCAGGTGCTGGACATGCTGCGCGCGGCCGCGGTGCCTGCGGCCCTCGCCTTCGTTGGCCTGCTGGTGTTCTTCGGCATGCTGCGTCCGGCCATGAAGGCGCTGTTCGCGCCGCCCCCGCCGCCGGTGCCGGGGCGTCAGCTCCATGCCCTGGTGGCCGATGAGGAGGAGCTGCCGGTGATCAAACCCACCGCGGCGCCCAAGAGCATGCACCAGCTGGAAGACGCCCGCACCCTCGCCAAGCAGAACCCGGCGGCGGTGGCCAGCATCGTGCGCGGCTGGGTGAACGGCGAGGCCACCTGAACACCATGGCCAGCACCGCCGAAGACCAGGGCGCCGAGGACGCCGCCATCCTGATGATGTCCCTCGGCGAGGAAGACGCCGCCGAGGTGTTCAAGCTCCTGTCGCCGAAAGAGGTGCAGAAGCTCGGTGAGGCGATCGCGCGCCTGAAGTCGGTGACCAACGAGCGCGTGGACAACGTGCTCGAGCGATTCACCGCCGTCGCGCAGGAGCACAGCGCGCTCGTCTCCGACACCGATGAATACGTCAAGAGCGTGCTGCGCCGCGCGCTCGGCGAGGACAAGGCCAACCTGCTGATCGACCGCATCCTGCACGGCAGCGATGTGAGCGGCCTGGAAAGCCTGAAGTGGATGGACGCGAGCTCGGTGGCCGAGCTGCTGCGCCACGAGCATCCGCAGATCGTGGCTGCCATCCTGGTGCACCTGGACCACGACCAGGCGTCGGATGTGCTCAAGCTGTTCGGCGAGCGCCAGCGCAACGAGGTCATGGTGCGCATCGCCACGCTGGACGGCATCCAGCCGAATGCGCTCAAGGACCTGAACGACGTGATGAGCAAGGTGCTCGCCGGCGGCGACAAGCTGCGCAAGGCGACCCTCGGCGGCGCCAAGCCCGCGGCCGAGATCATCAACCTGATGGGCCAGAGCATCGAGACCGCCGTGCTCGACTACATCCGCGAGGCGGACAACGAGCTGGCCCAGAAGATCATGGACAACATGTTCACCTTCGACGACCTGGAGAAGATCGACGACAAGGGCATCCAGGCGCTGCTCAAGGAGGTGCAGTCCGAGTCGCTGGTCATCGCGCTCAAGGGCGCCACGTCCGAGATGCGCGAGAAGGTGTTCCGCAACATGTCCACCCGCGCGGCCGAGGCGCTGCGCGAGGACCTGGAGTCGCGCGGCCCGGTGCGCGTCTCGGAGGTGGAGTCGGAGCAGAAGGAAATGCTGAAGATCGTGCGCCGCCTGGCGGACGAAGGCCAGATCGTGCTCGGCGGCGGCGGCGACGATGACTTCCTCTAAGTCGAACCCGCAGTTCCGCAACGTGCCCCCGCCCGCGGGCGGCACCCCGGCCAAGAGCTCGGTCTACACGCGCTTCATCCCGCGCGAGGAGCTCGACAGCTTCGCCGCGTGGAACCCCGATTCGCTGTCGGGCCAGGGCGGCGCGCCGAAGTCGGGCGTGCACAAGCCCAAGCCGGAGCCGCCCCCCGCGCCGCCGGAGGACCCGTCGGTCGCGCTGAACGCGGCGCGCCAGTCGGGCTACCAGGACGGCTACCGCGACGGCATGGCCGCGCTCGACGCCTTCAAGAAGAGCTTCGCCGCGCAGATCAGCGCGCAGATGGGCCAGGTGACGCAGGCCTACACCTCGCAGCTCGACGACCTGCAGCAGGACATGGCGCGCGCGCTCGCCGTATCCGCCACGAACCTCGCGCGCCAGATCGTGCGCAGCGAGCTCTTGGCGCGGCCCGAGCTGGTGGCGGTGGTGGCGCAGCAGGCGCTCGAGACGCTGCTGCTGTCGGCGCGCCACGTCACCGTGCGCGTGCACCCGGACGACCACACGCTCGTCGCGCTCGGCGCCGAGGAGGTGCTGCAGGCGCGCGGCGCGCGGCTGCTCTCGGACCCCGGCGTCACGCGCGGCGGCTGCGTCGTCGAGTCGGACATCGGCATCATCGACGCCAGCATCGAGACGCGCTGGCGCCGCGCCGCCGCGTCGCTCGGCTGCGAGGACGAATGGGCGGCCGCGCCCGGCGAGGAGGCCGCCGCATGATCACCTCCCCCTTCGAGGCCAAGGCGCTCGCGGTGGCCGAGAACTGGCGGCGCTACCTGGGCGAGCTGCAGAACTTCTCGGCCGACCCGGTGCCGCTCGAATCGCAGGGCCTGCTGGTGCGCGTGGCCGGCCTCGTGCTCGAGGCCGCGGGCATCCGCGTGCCGGTGGGCTCGGTGTGCGAGGTGCGCATGGACGGCCAGCCGCCGGTGCTGGCCGAGGTGGTGGGCTTCTCCGGCGACCGCGCCTACCTCATGCCCACGGGCGACATCCACGGCCTGGCCAGCGGCGCGCGCGTGGTGCCGCGGCCCACGCCCGTGGTGCCGCTCAAGCTCGCCGCCGGGCAGCACCCCTGGCGCCGCGGCGAGGACCGCACGCTGCACCTGCCGGTGGGCGACGGCCTGCTCGGCCGCGTGGTCGATTCGCACGGCCAGCCGATGGACCGCAAGGGCCCGCTGGACGTGGTGCACAACGAGCCGCTGATCCGCCGCCCCATCAACGCCATGGACCGCGACCCGGTGCGCCGCCCGCTGGACACCGGCGTGCGCGCGATCAACGCCATGCTCACCGTCGGGCGCGGCCAGCGCATCGGCCTGTTCGCCGGCACCGGCGTGGGCAAGTCGGTGCTGCTCGGGATGATGGCGCGCTACACCGAGGCGGACGTGATCGTCGTCGGCCTCATCGGCGAGCGCGGTCGCGAAGTGAAGGAATTCATCGAGGACATCCTCGGCGAGGAAGGCCTGCGCCGCTCGGTGGTCGTGGCCGCGCCCGCCGACGCGCCGCCGCTCACGCGCATGCAGGGCGCCAACTACGCGACCGCGATTGCCGAGCATTTCCGCGACCGCGGCCAGCACGTGCTGCTGCTCATGGATTCGCTCACCCGCTATGCGATGGCGCAGCGCGAGATTGCGCTGGCCATCGGCGAGCCGCCCGCCACCAAGGGCTATCCGCCGAGCTGCTTCGCCAAGCTGCCGCAACTGGTGGAGCGCAGCGGCAACGGCATGGCGGGTGGCGGCTCGATCACCGCGTTCTACACCGTGCTCAGCGAAGGCGACGACCAGCAGGACCCGATCGCCGACGCGGCGCGCGGCATCCTGGACGGCCACATCGTGCTCTCGCGCGAGCTGGCCGAGGCCGGCCACTACCCGGCCATCGACGTGGAAAAGTCGATCTCGCGGGTGATGACCAATGTGGCCGCACCGGCGCACATCGAGGCCGCGCGGCGCTTCCGCCAGCTGCATGCGCGCCACAACAAGGCGCGCGACCTGATCCAGCTCGGCGCCTACGCGCCGGGGCATGACGCCGAGCTCGACACCGCCGTCGGCCTGCACCCAAAGATGACCGCGCTGCTGCAGCAGAACATGCACGCACCCGCGCCGCTTGCCATGAGCGTGAAGCAGTTGCAGGCCCTGGTGGCGTGAAGCCCACCGCACAGATTCCCGAAGGACCCCCATGAACACGCTCGAACCCCTGCTCGCCCTGCTCTCGCAGACCGAACGCGAGCGCGATGCGGCGCTGGCGGAATCGCAGCGCTGCACGCAGACCTTCGAGGCCGCCACCGCCCAGGCCAGGCAGCTGGTGGACTACCGGCGCGACTACGAGCAGCGCTATGCCGAGAAATTCAAGCAGGAAGGCGGCATGGAGCTGATGCACGTCTACCGCGCCTTCATGGACCGGCTGAACCTCGCCGTCGACCAGCAGCAGCGCATCGCGCAGCACACCGAGCTGAAGGCTGCGCAGGCGCGCGACGCGCTGGTGCAGCAGGAGCTGCGCGTGGCCTCGGTGCGCAAGCTGATCGAGCGCCGCCAGAACGAGCTGCGCCTGATCGCCGATCGGCGCGACCAGAAGCAGACCGACGAATTCGCCTCGCGCGCCGCGTGGGCGCGCCAGAACCTGTTGAGCGCCGACGGCGTGCACCTGGTCTGAGCCGATCAGCATGCAGATCCCTTCGCCCACGATGGGCGGCGCACCGCAAGGCGCGCCCCGGCCCGAGACCGCCGGCGGCGGCGGCAACTTCGCCGCCCTGCTGTCGAACCGTGCGGACATGCCGCCGGCCCCGCCGCCGCCCGAGGCGCCGCGCGGCCGCAGCGATGCCGACACCGCCGCCGAGCGCCGCGCCGAGGCGCAGCGCATCGCGCGCCAGGCGGCCGAGCGTTCGGCCGCCGGCCGGGAGGCGCCGGCCCCGTCCGCCGATGGCTCGCAGGCCGCCGCCGAGGCCAAGGAACAGGACCGCATCGACGACGAGGACACCGCCGCCGCGCCGCAGGACGACGAAGGCAGCACCCTGGTGCCCGACCCGGCCTTGCTGGAATGGCTGGCGGCGATCAGCCGCCCGGCGGGCGGCGAGGCGCCGGTGGCGCTCGAGGAGACATCGGCCGCCGCTGACGGCAAGCCGGCGGCTGGCGGCCGCTTCGCCTCGAGACTGCTGTGGCGCGATGCGGCGGGCCTCACCGCGCAGGCCGCGGCCGCCGCGATGGATGAACGGGCGCAGGCCGCCGCCCAGGCGCAGCGCACCGACTTCAGCGCACTCGTGCGCGATGCCGCGATGCAGGCCACCGCGGACGAGGCGCCCATGGCTCTGCTGCATGCGCGCCTGACGGAGAGCCTGCAACCCGCAGACACCGGCCGCACGGCCGACGCGCTGGCGGCCTTGTCGCCGACCGGCTCGCCGGCCAGCGCCGATCGCGCCGCGGCACCGCTTGCGGTGACCGTGCGCACGCCGGCCAACGCGCCCGAGTTCCGCGAGGCGCTGGCCGCCCAGGTCAGCGTGCTCGCACGCGACGGCGTGCAGCAGGCCCGGTTGCACCTGAACCCGGCCGACATGGGCCCGATCTCGGTGCACATCGCACTGCAGGGCACGCAGGCGCAGGTGAACTTCGGCGCCGATTCGGCGGCCACGCGGGAGCTGATCCAGGCGGGCCTGCCCGAGCTGGCCGCGGCGCTCAGCGAGGCCGGGCTGACGCTGGCCGGCGGCGGGGTGTCGCAGCATTCGCGCGGCGGGGCGGAGGATGGCGCTGGCCCGCGCAGCGGCGGTGCGGGTTCCGCCTTCGGTGGTGAAGAGGCGCAGGAGATCGATACCGTGGCCCTGGCGCAGCAGCAGCGCAGCACGCTGCGCGCGGCCATGGGCGGGGTGGATCTGTTCGCGTGATCGCTTCGGGTTGAGGCGGGGCGTTCGCGCGGGCCCCCTCACCCCAGCCCTCTCCCCCAGAGGGGGAGAGGGAGTAGCGCCGCCTGCACCCGATCTGCTCCC
>JBIQKU010000157.1:0-7708 GCA_044506225.1 Rubrivivax sp.
CGCGCCACGCTCTACGGCATCGTGGTCTACAGCAACCGGCGGGTGAACTTCGGCACGGTGGACGCGGCGGCGGCGCGCGACATCTTCATCCGCGAGGCGCTGGTGAACGGCGAATGGGACACGCGGCTGCCGTTTCTCGCTGGCAACCGCAAGCTCATCGCCCAGGTGCAGGAGCTCGAGCACAAGTCGCGCCGCCAGGACGTGCTGGTGGACGACGACCTCATTGCCGCCTTCTACGACGCGCAGGTGCCGGCCGAGGTGATGAGCGGCGCCACCTTCGAACGCTGGTACCGCGAGGAATCGAAGCGCCAGCCCAAGCTCCTGCACCTCACGCGCGAGGAGTTGATGCGCCACGAGGCGGCCGGCATCACGACCGCCGCCTTCCCCAAGGTGCTGCGCCTGGGCGGCGTGGATTGCGCCGTCGCCTATCTGCACGAACCGGGCGATGCCAAGGACGGCGTGACCGCCACCGTGCCGATTTACGCGCTCAACCAGGTGAGCGAGGAGCGTTGCGAATGGCTGGTGCCGGGCATGCTCGAGAACAAGGTGCTGGCGCTGGTGAAAAGCCTGCACCAGCGCCCCCGCTCGCGCCTCATGCCGCTGGCCGAGTTCGCGCGCGGTTTCGTCCATGCGGCGAACGCCGAAGGCCGCTTCGGCGCCGGCAGCCTGGTCGAGGCGGTGCTCAAAGCGGTGCGCGATCGCACCCAGCTCGACGTCAAACGTGCCGACTTCAAGCTCGAGCAGGTGCCGCCGCACCTGTTCATGAACTTCCGCGTGGTCGACGAACACGGCCGCCAGCTCGGCATGGGCCGCAACCTCGCGAGCCTGAAGGCGGAGCTTGGCGGACAGGCGCGTTCGGCCTTCCAGGCGCTCGCGCAGCTGAAGGTGGCCGCCGCGCCGCCGGCGTCCGAAGCGGCGCGCAAGGCCTCCGCCAACACGACGCCTTCGGCTGTGAAGACACCGAACGCACCCAATGCGCCCGGCGCGAGCGCCGAAGACCAGTTCACCGACTGGCGCTTCGGCGCGCTGCCCGAGCTGATGGAAGTGCGCCGCAACGCGCAGACCCTGGTGGGCTTTCCGGCGCTCATCGACCACGGCACCCATGTGCGCGTCGAGGTGTTCGACGAACCCGAGGTCGCGAGCGCCAGGCACCGTGCCGGCCTGCGCCGCCTGGTCGCGCTGCAGATCCGCGATGCGCTCAAGTACCTCGAGAAGAACCTGCCCGAACTGCAGAAGATGTCGGTGCTCTACATGCCGTTGGGCACCGCCGAGGAACTGCGCACGCAGATCATCGAGCTGGCGCTGGAGCGTGCCTTCATGGCCGACCCGCTGCCCACCGATGCCGCCTCCTTCGAGCGCCGCATTGCCGAAGGGCGCGGGCGGCTCACGCTCATCGCCAACGAGGTCGCGCGCAGCGCGCTGCAGGTGCTGACAGACCATGCTGCCGCCACCCGCAAGCTGCGCGATGCGCGCGCGCCCAAGGAGGTGGCCGACGACATCACGGCCCAGCTCGCGCGCCTGGTGCCCAAGCGCTTTCTGATGGAAACGCCGTGGGCGCAGCTTGCGCACCTGCCGCGCTATCTCAAGGGCATCACCATGCGGCTGGACAAATGGCGTGCCGATCCGGCGCGCGACAGCGCCCGCCTCGCCGAACTGCGTCCGCTCGAACAGCGCTTCTGGCGCACCGTGGCCGAGCGCCGCGGGGTGCACGATGCGCGGCTGGACGAATTCCGCTGGCTGCTCGAGGAACTGCGGGTGAGCCTGTTCGCCCAGGAACTTCGCACCCCGCAGCCGGTCAGTGTGAAACGGCTCGAGAAGGCCTGGAGCGCGTTGGCCCACTGATGCGCCCATCCACCGAGGAGGTCCGATGGCCATCGCCACAGACTGGGAACTGATGCCCGACGACGGTACGCCGGCCGCGGCATCGAACGATCACGTCGAGCGCACGATCGCCCGCTGCCGCCGGCTCGTGACGCGGCGTGCACTGATGGCAGCCGGCGTGGCCGCCGTGCCGGTGCCCGGCATCGACTGGGTGACCGACGTGGGCGTGCTCGTGAAGCTGATTCCCGAGATCAACCAGGCCTTCGGTCTCTCGCCCGCGCAGGTCGAGCGCCTCGCGCCCGACCGGCAGCTCGTGGTCTTCAAGGCGATCTCCGCCGGCGGCGGCATGCTGGTGGGCAAGCTCATCACGCGCGACCTGATCATCGCCGTGCTGCGCAAGGTGGGCGTGCGCCTGACCGTCAAGCAGGCGACGAAATACGTTCCGCTGGCCGGCCAGGCGGCGTCCGCAGTGCTGACCTTCTCGGCGCTGAAGTACGTGGCAGAACAGCACATCCAGCAGTGCGCGGCGGTGTCGCGCCAGCTGCTGCTGGCCGCGCCGCGCTGAAGGGCTGCCGGCCAAGCCGCCGACTACAATCGGCGCCCTCGGGGTGTAGCGCAGCCTGGTAGCGCAACTGGTTTGGGACCAGTGGGTCGGATGTTCGAATCATCTCACCCCGACCATCGATTCACGCCCTGCTGCCCGTAGCTCAACTGGATAGAGCAGCTGCCTTCTAAGCAGCAGGTCGGGGGTTCGAGTCCCTCCGGGCAGGCCATGACCAACGCCCTGCACGGCGACACTGGTTGCAGTCTGGGCCCACGCCGTGTCCACGTCGCTTCGAGGTGGCGCCCGACGGCCAAGGGGCGCGACAGCACCTTTCACGCGAAATAGTGCCGCTCGCAATGGGTGGCAACAGGCAAACCCGGCGCGTCATCGTTACTTCGTGTTACAAGTCGCCTTACACATAACGAAAAGGGGCGACATGCGCGTGATGAACCGGAAGGAAGCAATTGAGTTCGTGCGGCAGCGTGCGCCACTCTTCCAAGAGCAACACAACCCGTTCGCACTGAGCGAATGGCTCATTCATTTTCTCGAGCAAGTTGCGCGTGACGACTGGAAGATTTGGGCCGCGATATCTGAGAGACGCGATGACGGGGTCATGCTGCTTTACAGCGTGGGTCGAGAGCAGCCGCAGGCTCTGACAAACTACTACGCATCGCTGTATTCCCCAATCGTGACCCCGGTCTATGCGAAAGCCGCTCTCGCTCACCAGTTTGTCGGCAAGTTATTGGCACGCCGGTTGCGCGTATCCACCGTGCAACTTGCGCCTCTTTCAATCGACGACGCCAATCTCATGTCCGTCGCACTCCGCGACCAAGGCTTCTACGTCAAGCGGTATTTCTGCTTCGGCAATTGGTATCTTCCGTGCGGCGATCAGACATTCGAAGAGTACTTGGCGCACCGTGATTCGACGCTGCGCAACACCATCGCCCGCAAGTCAAAGAAGTTCTTTGCGAATCCCGTCAACCGACTGGAGATCATCACCGACGTCGCCAATGTCGACCGCGCAATGGCGGCGTACAGCACCGTGTATCTGAACAGTTGGAAGCAACCTGAGCCTTACCCTGATTTCGTCCCTGGTTGGGCCCGCATCTGTGCCGATCGGGGCTGGCTGCGGCTTGGTATCGCATGGGTCGGTGACACGCCTGTGGCGGTGCAGTTCTGGTTCGTGATCGAAGGGCAAGCGTTCATCTTCAAACTGGCGTACGACGAGGACTATGCCGGCCTCTCCGCGGGAACTGTCCTCACCGCGCACATGTTCAGGCACGCGCTCGATGTAGACCAGGTTGATGAGATTGACTATCTCACCGGAGACGACGACTACAAGAAGGGTTGGATGACGCATCGCCGGGAACGTGTCGGCGTAATCGCGTGCAACACGCGATCGATACGCGGCATGGGAAGGGCTCTCGCTGAGGCAGCAGGCGCTCTGCGTGGCCGCTGGCGTGCGCAACAGAGAGTGGTGACGACTTCTGCGCGAGCAGAGGCAAGGACGTAGGAAACGGTGGCGATCCGGTCAACGCAGCTTGTACTGCGTTGCCCCGAACAGCACCTCCCGCGCCTTGTCGTCGGTGATGGGCTTTCGCTTGTCGGCCAGCAGCTGCACACCGCGCTGCACGGCGGGACGGGCGGCGATTTCGTCGAACCAGCCCTTGAGGTGCGGGAAGTCGCGCCAGTCGATGCCCTGGTTCTTCCACGAGCGCAGCCACGGGAAGATGGCGATGTCGGCGATGCTGTAGTCGGCCCCGCCGACGTACTTCGATTTCGACAGCCGCCGGTCCATCACGCCGTACAGGCGGTGCGCTTCGTTGGTGTAGCGCTCGATGGCGTAGGGCAGCTTCTCCGGGGCGTACTGCCTGAAGTGATGCGCCTGGCCGAGCATCGGGCCGACGCTTCCCATCTGGAACATCAGCCACTGCAGCACCTCGTAGCGCGCGCTCGCGCCCTCGGGCAGGAAGCGGCCGGTCTTGGCCGCGAGGTACAGCAGGATGGCGCCGGACTCGAAGAGCGAGATCGGGCCGCCTTCGGGCCCGTCGGGATCGACAATTGCCGGGATCGTTGTTGGGCTGATGGCGAGGAAGTCGGGCGCGAACTGCTCGCCCGCGCCGATGTCGACGGCGTGCGCACGGTAGGGCAGGCCGCACTCCTCGAGCATGATGTGGACCTTGTGGCCGTTGGGCGTGGCCCACGAATACACTTCGATCATCTCGGTCGCTCCCCTTGCATGTCGCGGCACGGAGAGGCCACTCTAGAGGAAGCCGTGTTCTCATGCTCGATGCGATCAAGCGCTGGTTGACCACCGAATCGCCCCCGACGGGGTGGGAGGAGGTGGCGGCCTGGGCCAGGAAGCAGGGCCTGTCGTTCAAGACGACCAAGAGCGGCGACGGCTTCGTCATGGAAGGCAGCTTCTCCGAGCGGCCGTGGCGGCTGGAATGGGGGCCGCCGCAGCGCAGCTACATCACCACGCACGAACTGCGCATCCGCATGGAGCTGGGTCTGCCGGCGTCCATGCAGATGATGCTGATGTCTCGCGCGCTGATGGAAACGCTGGAGCGCGAGACCTTCGAGCGCTACACCGAAGGCACGCAGACGCAGATCGACGTGTCCACCCCCGAAGAGATGCGCTGGCTCGCGATGTTCCCCAAGGCCGCACCCGGCTTCAGCCGCGAGCTGCGCAATCTGGTGGGCGTGGTCGCCACCGATCCGCAGCTCGGTGTGCAATGGGCCGAGGGCCTGCTGACGCAGCGCCTCGAGGGCGTGGGCGGCGCCTTGCTGCGCGAGCAGGCGCCGCTGCTGATGATGACGCTGCGCGGCCGGCTGTACCTGCGCTTCGAGCTGCCCGATCCGCAGCCGGCGCCGGTGGCTGCGGCCTTGTCGCTGTTCGATGCCGGGGCGCAGGCGGCGCTGCATGCGCTCGAGACCCAGGCCGAGGGACACCCCGGCTGGCAGTCGACCGCGTCGACCGCGTGGCAGACGCAGCTCGACCCTGAAGACAAGCCGCGAAGCGGCTCCTGACAAGCGGTTGCGCGCCGCGCGGCTTGGGCCGGCGCGGCTACTGCCGCGAAGCGATCGCGAGCAGCTTGTCCTTCGAGAGCACGACCAGCCGCGTCGGCTCGATGCGCACCGCGCCGTCACGCTCGAAGCCCTTGAGCTCCTGGTTCACCCGCTGGCGCGAGGCGCCCAGCAGCTGCGCGAGGTCCTCCTGCGCGAGTTGCAGGCCGATGCGGATCTCCTCTGCATCCTGGATGCCGTAGCTGCGCGCGAGCAGCAGGATCTGCTTGGCAAGGCGCGCGGCGAGCGGGCGGGTGTTCAGGTCCTCGATGAGATCGAACATCAGGCGCAGGCGCCGGCAGTTCAGGTGCAGCAGCGCGTCGTACAGCTCCACGTGTTGCGACAGCAGCTCCTTGAAGTCGGGCTTGCGCACCACCAGCAGGGTGGTGTCGCCGTGCGCGTTGGCGTCGTGCGTGCGCGGCATGCCGTCGAAGAGCGCGATGTCGCCGAACCACACGCCCGGCTCCACATAGGTGAGCGACACCTGCTTGCCGGCCAGCGACACGGAGCTTACCCGCACCGCGCCCTTGGCGACGCCGATCCACTCCTCCGCACTCTGGCCGCGCGAGCTGAGCATGGCGCCGTCACGCAGCTTGCGCACCAGCGAGCGCGAGAGGATGGCCTCACGCAGCGGTTCCGACAGACGGCCGAACCAAGCGCCCGATTCGATGTTGTGGCGCTCTTCGTCGCTGAGGACCGGGTAGTTCATGGGGTGTCTGCGGTGCGGGCTGCGAAGCCCGCTATTGTCCATGGGCTGCACGGGCGTTTCAGCGGAAGCGGGCAGGGCGCTTCTCGAAGAAGGCGGCAATGCCTTCGGCCGCATTCGGGTGGTAGAGGGTGGCGACGAAGGCGTCGCGTTCGGCGTCCAGGTGTTCGGCGAGCGTGTGGCCCGGCACCTGGTCGATCAGCTCCTTGGCGGCAATGAGCGCGTTGGGTGCAGCCTCGGCCAGGCGTTGCGCGACCTTGGTCGCCTCGGCAAAGGCGCTACCGCTGGGCACGACCCAGTTCACCACGCCGAAGCGCTGCAGCATCTCGGCGTCCACCGGCTCGGCCAGCCACACCATCTGCCGCAGGAGTGCCGCCGGCAGCGCGCGGCCCAGGTGCCAGCTCGCGCCGGCATCGGGCGTCACGCCCAAGCGCGCATACGAGAGCACGAAGCGCGCGTCCTGCGCCGCCACGATGAGGTCGCAGGCGAGTGCGATCGAGAAACCGGCGCCGGCCGCCATGCCCTCGACCGCGGCAATCACCGGCTTGGGGAAGCTGCGCAGCGCCGCGATCAGGTGGTGCAGCCGCTCGAGCATCTCCAGCTGCGCCGGCGGGCCGGCCTCGCGCCGCTGCGCCAGCCCGTGCAGGTTGCCGCCGGCGCAGAAGTGGGCACCGTCGCCGCGCAGGATGACGCAGCGCAGCTCGGGGTCCGACTCGGCCACGGCCAGCGCCTCCACCGCCGCGGCGATGAGCTGGGCCGAGAGCGTGTTGCGCGTGGGCGGGTCGCTCAGGGTGAGCACGAGGGCATCGGCGGCACGTTCGGTGTGGAGGACGGATGTCATGAGGCTCCCGGGGCGGCGAAGAAGGAGGGCGCGCGCATGGGCCCGTGGGTGCGCGCCAACGCGCGCGGCGCGGGATTGTGTCACTCGCAGGCGTGAAGAATGAGCATTGGCGCGGGTTTTGGGCGCTTTTCGCCGGCTGGGCCGCAGACACCCTCTGCTAGAGTGCCTCGGCTTCGATCACCCCCTCCCGCATGCGCAGAGCCCTTGCTGTCGTCGTCGCCGGTTCGCTCTTGGCGCTGTGCACCTCCCCCGCTTTCTCTCTCGGTTTGGGCCGCTCGGCCAACCATGCCGGGCTCGGGCAGCCGCTCGCCTTCGAGGCGCGCGTCTCGCTGGCGCCTGGCGAGGTGCTGGGCGACTCTTGCGTGGGCGCCGAGGTGCTCGCCGGCGAGAGCCGCATCGAGACCTCGAACGTGCATGTGCGCGTGCAGCCGCTGCGCGAAGGCGAGGCGGTCGTGCATGTGGCCACCGGCGTGGCCATCGCCGAGCCGGTGGTGACGCTGGAGCTGCGCCTGGGCTGCCCTGCCCGCCTGTCGCGCCGATTCGTGCTGCTGCTGGACCCGCCGCTGATCGAGCCGCCATCCACGGCGCAGGCGGCGGCGGAGCCCGCTCCGCCGCCGGCCCTTGCCGCGCCATCGTCGCCGCCGGCCCGCGGGGCCACCCCGCCCGCCGCCGCGACGCCCATGCAGGGCAGCGCGGACAACCGCCCCGCGGCCCGGCGTGCGAAGCGGCC
>JBIQKU010000158.1:0-7690 GCA_044506225.1 Rubrivivax sp.
GCCGGTCGCCGTCGCACCCGCCGCCGTGGCGCCGCCGGCACCCGCCCCGGCAGAGCTGCCGCCGCCTCCGCCAAAGGCGGAGCCGCCCGTGGCCGCCGCAGCTCGCCCTGTCCCGGCGACGGCTCCGCCCGCCGCACCCGCGCCACGCGCCGCCCCGGCGGTGGCCGCGCCGGCACCCGCGCTGTCCACCCGCTGCAGCGACCTGTTGATGAAGGCTTCGCTGGAGCCGCTCACCGCCGCGGAAACCGCCACCCTGAAGGAGGAATGCCAATGAGCCCTGCCCTCGACCCTTCGCCGGCCGCCGCAGCCGGCATGCCCCGCGTGGCCCGTGCGTGGTTCGCCGTCGCCGTGGCGACGGGCCTCGTGCTGCTGCTCGGCGGCTGCGCCGCGCCGCATGCGACCTCGGTCGCCGACGAACTGCCTTTCGACCAGGCGGTGCGCGAGGCCACCGACGGCCTGGTCGGCCAGACGCAGAAGCTGCCCGCCTTTCTCGCCAAGGTCGAATCGCGCCTGGCCCGGCGCCCGCTGGTGCTCGACCCGATGCTGGACGCCACCACCGGCGAGCAGACCGGCGTGACCGCGGCCATGGAACGCGGCGTCGCCGCCCACCTGGAGGCGAACCATCCGCAGCTCGAGCTGCTGCCCTTCGCCTCGACCCACCTGGCGCGGGCGCAGTACCTGCTGACCGGCACGGCCACCCGGGAGTCGCGCGCCGGCGGCCGCGCGGCCTATCGACTGCGCCTCGCGCTCACCGACCTGAAGAGCGGCACGGTGGTCGCGCAATCCTCGGCGCTCGCACGCGCCGACGGCGTGGACGACACGCCGTTGCCGTACTACCGCGACAGCCCGGTGCTGGTGAAGGACCAGGTGCTCGAGGGCTACATCCGCACCACCGCCAGCGCCCCCGGCCAGCGCGCGGATGCGTTCTACCTGGAGCGCATCGGCACGGCCACGCTGATCACCGAGGCGACCACCCTGTACAACGCCGCGCGCTACCAGGACGCGCTCGGCCAGTACCGCGAGGCACGCGCCACGCCGGCCGGCGAGCAGTTGCGTGTGCTCAACGGCCTGTACCTCAGCAACGCCAAGCTCGGCCGCATGGCCGAGGCCGAGCAGGCCTTCGGCCAGGTGGTGGCGCTGGGCATCGCCCATCGGCAGCTCGGCGTGAAGTTCCTGTTCAACCCCGGCTCCACCGAGTTCTGGTCAGACCCGCGCGTGAGCGGCCAGTACGCCATGTGGCTGCGCCAGATCGCCAAGGAAGCCACCGCCGCGCGGGCGTGCATGGACGTTGTGGGCCACACCAGCCGCACCGGCTCGGAGCAGTCCAACGACGTGCTGTCGCTGCAGCGGGCCAGCTTCATCCGCCAGCGCCTGGCGGCCGATGCGCCGCATCTGGCGAACCGCATGCGGGCCGTCGGCATGGGCTTTCGGGAGAACATCGTCGGCAGCGGCACCGACAACGCGGCCGACGCGCTCGACCGCCGCGTGGAATTCAAGATCGTGCCCTGCGGCTGAACTGTCGGACGCGGCCGACAGCGAGATGCGCCCTCGTCCGCTGACCCGTCATCTGCGCCCCGCCTAGAGTGACTTCACATGTTTCATCGAAAGGAGCACGTGATGAACAAGCACCAAGTGAAGGGTCCGGCCAAGGAAGCCGCCGGCAAGGCGCAGGAAGCCTTTGGGCGCGCCGTCGACAGCCCCAAGCACGAAGTGAAGGGCACGGCCAAGCAGGTCGAAGGCCGGGTACAGAAGAACTACGGCGACGCGAAGGAAGAAATGCGCGATTCGTCGACCAGCAAGCGGCGCTGATTCTTTCGCGCCCTGTTTCGAAGGCCCGCTTCGGCGGGCCTTTGTGCGTTCTGGCTGCAACTAGAGCGGGCTTGCTCGCGTTCACCCTTCGATACCTCAGGGCGAACGGGGCGGGTTGGCGCGGGGCATGAGCCAGTGCGCGGGGATGCCACTCGGGCCCCAAGGGCGCGAGGCTCAGTGGTACCCGCCCTTGGCCTTGCCCCGGAACACCCAGTACGACCAGCACACATAGCCCAGCAGGATGGGCAGCAGGAACAGCGTGCCCACCATCATGAAGGCCTGGGACTTGGGCGCGGCGGCCGCGTCCCACAGCGTGAGCGAGGGCGGTGCGATATAGGGCCACAGGCTGATCACCAGGCCGGTGAAGGCCAGGAAGAACAGCCCGAAGGAGCACACGAAGGGCAGCACCTCGTCGCCGCGGCGCAGGCTGCGCAGCAGCAGCAGCGCGACGACTGCCGTGAGCACCGGCACCGGCGCGAACCAGAAGATGTTGGGCAGGCTGAACCAGCGATCGGCGATGCGCGGCTCGGTGAGCGGCGTCCAGATGCTGATGAGCGCGATGAAGGCCAGCACGCCCCACAGGCAGCGCTGCGCCATGCGGCGCGACCAGTCCTGCAATTCGCCTTCGGTCTTCATGACGAGCCAGGTGGCACCCTGCAGCAGATAGCCGAAGACCAGCCCGACGCCCACCAGCAGCGGGAAGGGCGCAATCCAGTCCCAGCTCGTGCCGGAGAAGACACGGCCTTCCACCTGGAAGCCGGTGATGAACTGCCCGAGCACCACGCCCTGCGCGAAGGTGGCGATCAGCGAGCCCCAGACGAAGCCGTTGTCCCACAGCCATCGGCGCGCGCCCTCGACCTCGCGGAACTCGAAGGCCACGCCGCGAAACAGCAGGCCCAGCAGCATCACCAGGATGGGGAAGTAGACCGCCGGGATGATGATGGCGAAGGCCAGCGGAAACACCGCCATCAGCCCCGCGCCGCCCAGCACCAGCCAGGTCTCGTTGAAGTCCCACACCGGTGCCACCGACGAGATCATGATGTTGCGGTCGTGCGGGTCGCGGCGCAGGCCGAACAGCATGCCGACGCCGAGGTCGAAGCCGTCGAGCAGCACGTACATGAACACGCCGAGCGCGAGGATCGCCGCCCACAGCGGCACGAGATCAAGTTCCATCAGCGGCTCCCGTGGGTTGCGCCACATGGGGCGCTTCGCTCGCCGCCGACAGCGGGCGCGCGGCGCGGGCTTCGGCGTCCTCGCGGCCTTCCGCCGCATCTGCCGCGGGCGGGCCGCGCAGCACCATGCGCCGCAGCAGCACGAAGCCGCCACCGAAGATCACCAGGTACGACAGCACATAACCCGCGAGCGACAGCCACACATCTCCCGCGGTGAGCGAGGGCGTGACCGCATCGGCGGTGCGCATCAGGCCATACACCACCCACGGCTGGCGGCCGACTTCGGTGACCGTCCAGCCGGCCAGCACGGCAATGAAGCCGAGCGGCATGCTCCAGTGCGCCGCGCGCAGGAAGGCGGGTGAGGTGAACAGCCGCCCGCGCCGGTGCTGCACCCAGCCCATCACCACCAGCGCCAGCATCAGGAAGCCGATGCCGACCATGATGCGGAAGGCGAAGTACACGATGGCCACCGGCGGGCGATCCTCGGGCGGCCATTCCTTCAGGCCCTTGATCTCGCCATTGATGTCGTGCGTGAGGTAGAGGCTTGCGAGCGCGGGAATGGCGATCTCGAAGTGGTTCTTCTCCGCCTCCTGGTCCGGAATGGCGAAGAGCGAGGCCGGTGCGCGCCGCTGCGTCTCCCAGAAGCCCTCCATCGCCGCCAGCTTGGTCGGCTGGTGCTGCAGCGTGTTCACGCCGTGCAGGTCGCCCACCAGCACCTGCAGCGGCACCATCACCGTCAGGAAGCCGAGCGCCATCTTCACCATCACCTTCGACTCGGGGATGTGGCGCTGCAACTGCAGATAACGCGCCGCCACCGCGAGCACCACGATGGCGGTGGTGATGGTGAAGGCGATGACGGTGTGCGTCAGCCGGTAGGGAAAGGACGGGCTGAAGATGATGGCGAACAGGTCTTCCGGATAGAAGCGCCCGTCGACCAGCACATGGCCTTGCGGCGTCTGCATCCAGCTGTTGACCGCCAGGATCCAGAACGAGGACAGCAGCGTGCCGAAGGCCACCATCACCGCCGCGAACACATGCACCCACTGCGGCACCAGCTTGCGCCCGAACAGCAGCACGCCGAGGAAGGCCGCCTCGAGGAAGAAGGCGGTGAGCACCTCGTAGGCCATCAGCGCGCCGGTGATGTTGCCGGTGGCGTCGATGTAGCGGCTCCAGTTGGTGCCGAACTGGAAGGGCATGACGATGCCCGAGACCACGCCCATGCCGAAGGAGACGGCGAAGATCTTGATCCAGAAGGCCGACAGGCGCCGGTAGACGTCGTCCTTCTTCAGCCACCACAGCGCCTCCAGCGTGGCGATCCAGCATGCCAGCCCGACGGTGAAGGCCGGCAGCAGGATGTGCCAGGCGATGACCCAGGCGAACTGGATGCGCGAAAGCAGCAGAGCGTCCACGGGTCGGTCCTCCAATCGGGTCGGCGCGCGAACCGTACTGCGCCGATGGGGGCCGTCGTGTAAGTGACGGAGACAGCAGCAGGGGCATCAGCCCCCGGGCAGCGCACCGCCCGTACCCGCGACACTCGCCGCATGACTGCCTTTGCCGCCGCCTGCATCGTCACCGGCGCCTTCGCCACCGCCCTGCTGTCGGGCATCTTCGGCATGGCGGGCGGGCTGGTGCTCATGGGGCTGCTCGCGCTGCTGCTGCCGGTGGCGGCGGCCATGGTGACGCACGGCATCCTGCAGATCGTGGCCAACGGCTGGCGCGCGCTGCTGCTGCGCCGGCACATCGACTGGCGCATCGTCGGCCACTATGCGCTCGCCTCACTCGCGGCCGCGGCCCTGGTGGCGGGGCTGGCCTACGTGCCGTCCAAGCCGCTGCTGTACCTGCTGCTCGGGCTGGTGCCCTTGCTGGTGTGGCTGCCGCCGGGCCTGCTGGCGCTGGACGCCGCACGGCGAGCGCATGCGCTCGCCTCGGGTTTCCTCGTCACCGGGCTGAACCTGCTGGCCGGCGTGGCCGGGCCGCTGCTGGACGTGTTCTTCGTGCGCACCTCGCTCACGCGGCATGCGGTGGTTGCGACCAAGGCGGCGACCCAGGTCTTCAGCCACCTGGCCAAGGTGGCGGTGTACGGCCTGCCCTTGCTCGACGGCGCCGCCGAGGGCATGCCGCCGCCGTGGGTGTTCGCGCTCGCGGTGCCGCTGTCGATGCTCGGCACCGCCGCGGGTGGCCGCCTGCTCGATCGCATGAACGACGTGGACTTCCGGCGCTGGACGCGCTGGCTGGTGACGGGCGTGGGCGGCGTCTACCTGCTGCGCGGCCTGCTGCTGCTGTAGCCCGCGCCCCGCCTGGGTCGCAGCTGGGCACGCCTGTTGCCATGCAACGAGCGACACCCGTCGGCCCGCATCCCGCAGGCTGGCGCGTGCGTCCCCATGGGCGCCGCGGCCCGCAGCCGTCGCGCGGCGTCGCCGTCATCAAGGAGAAAACATGAAGAACCTGTTCGTTGCCAGTTCCATCGCGCTTGCCAGCGTGTTCGCAGTGACCGGCTGCGCCGTCACCGACCGTCAGAGCACCGTCGGCGAATACGTGGACGACGCCGCCATCTCGACCAAGGTGAAGGCCAAGTTCGCCGAGGACAAGGAAGTCAGCGCCATGCGCCTGCAGGTCGAGACGCTGAAGGGCGAAGTGCAGCTCTCGGGCTTTGCCTCGAGCCAGGCCGAGAAGGAACGTGCCGGCCAGCTGGCGCGCAGCGTGGACAACGTCAAGCGTGTGCGCAACAACATCGTCGTGCGCCCGGGCAACAGCTGATCCACCGGCGGCGCCCGGCATTCGCGGCCGCATGCCGGGCGCCGTGTCCCTCGTGAGCGCGCGGCCGCCACGCCGAGACGACGCGAGGATTCGCGCATGCCGCACGCGCTGATCGTCGACGACGACGTCGACACCCTGGCCTGGATCGCCACGCTGGCCGCGACCGAGGGCTACACCGTCGCCACCGCCGAGTCGCTGCGCCAGGCGCGCGCGCAGCTCGCGCGACAAATGCCCGAGCTGCTGATCACCGACCTGCACCTGCCCGACGGGCGCGGGCTCGAACTCGTTCCCGACCTCGACATCGAACCCGGCGTTCCGCGTCGCACCGAGGTGGTGTTCATGACCGGTCGCGCCTCGCTGGACACCGCCATCGAAGCCGTGCGGCTTCATGCCGCGGACTACCTCGTCAAGCCAGTCGATCCGCAGCGGCTCATCACGCTGCTGCGCCACCCGGGCGCGGTCGCGCAGCCGACGGACGTCGAGCCGCGCCGCGAGGAACTCCGCAACGGCCGCTTCGGCCACATGGTGGGCGAGTCGCCGCCGATGCGGGCGCTGTACGAAGCCATCTCGCGCGTGGCGCCCACCGGCGCGACCGTGCTGCTCACCGGCGAAAGCGGCACGGGCAAGGAACTCGCCGCTCGCACCATCCACGAGCTGAGTCGCCGCCGCCCGCATCCGTTCCTCGCCATCAATTGCGGCGCGGTCGCGCCCAATCTCGTCGAGAGCGAACTCTTCGGCCACGAGAAGGGCAGCTTCACCGGCGCCGACAGCCAGCATCGCGGCTTCTTCGAGCAGGCCAGAGGCGGCACCGTCTTCCTCGACGAAGTGACCGAGATGCCGCGCGACCTGCAGGTCAAGCTGCTGCGCGTGCTCGAGACCGGCAGCTTCATGCGCGTGGGCTCCACCGAACCCATGCAGGCCGACGTGCGCATCATCGCCGCCACCAACCGCGCGCCCGACCGCGCGGTGGCCGAAGGCCGCTTCCGCGAAGACCTGTTCCACCGGCTCAACGTCTTTCCCATCCGCCTGCCGCCGCTGCGAGAGCGCGGCGCCGACATCGAGCTGCTGGCGCGCCAGTTCCTTCGCGAGATGAACCGCGACGAAGGCACGGCCAAGACCTTCGCCCCCGCCGCGCTCGCCCGCCTGTACGCCATGCCCTGGCCCGGCAACGTGCGCCAGCTGCGCAACCATGTGCAGCGCGCCTACATCCTGGCCGACGACGAGATCGAGGACGTCGACGCCCCGCCGCCCACCAGCGCCGCCGCCGCCGAGGACGGCCAGCTTGTCGTCATCCGCGTCGGCACCCCGCTCGTCGAAGTCGAACGCCGCGTCACCATGGCCACGCTCGCCCAGTGCGGCCAGGTCAAGCGCACTGCAGCGCGCGTGCTGGGCATCAGCCTGAAGACCCTCTACAACCGCCTCGAAGCCTACGCCCGCGCCGACCGCCAACGCTCCCTCGCCCCGGTGCGCGAACCGGCGACGCTGGAGGGCTTGGGGCGGGGGGCGAATGGGGCAGTGGCGGTCGAGGTGGGCGGGAGGCATTGAGGCGGCGAGGTGCGCGGTGCAGCGGGCGTGGCGTCCCTTCCGTTTGACGCGTCTTTCGCATCCGAACCCATCCCTTGGTCCGACCCCCCCTCGCCATCGCATCGCGTTGGCCATCCCGTCCCGTTCGCGCCGAGGTAGCGAAGCGCTCGTCACACCAACCCGTTCGTGCTGGGCCTCGAAGCTCTCGCATTGCAACCCGTTCGCGCTGAGCCTGTCGAAGCGCTCTCCCACTTCAACCCGTTCGCGCTGAGGTATCGAAGCGCTCTCCCCCCTCAACCCGTTCGCGCGGAGGTATCGAAGCGCATTGCGCGCAAGGCGGTTTGATCATTTGAGGCCGGCCTTTCTCCACCCGGCCGGGTCTCGCCCCGGCGGGCGACCTACTTTCTTTTGCTTCGCCAAAAGAAAGT
>JBIQKU010000002.1:0-47319 GCA_044506225.1 Rubrivivax sp.
CGCCACCGCCGTGTGGGGCACGCAGCAGCTCGACCTGTACCCGCAGTCGAAGAAGTTCGACGGCGTCTTCGGCATCTGGTACGGCAAGGGGCCGGGCGTGGACCGCTGCTCCGATGTGTTCAAGCACGCCAACATGGCCGGCACCGCGAAGCATGGCGGCGTGATCGCCGTGGCCGGCGACGACCACATCGCCAAGAGCAGCACCGCAGCGCACCAGAGCGACCACATCTTCAAGGCCTGCGGGCTGCCGGTCTTCTTCCCATCCAGCGTGCAGGACATCCTCGACATGGGCCTGCATGCGTTTGCGATGAGCCGCTTCGCGGGCGTGTGGTCGGGCATGAAGACCATCCAGGAGATCGTGGAGTCGGCCTCCAGCGTGTCGGTCGACCCCGACCGCGTGAACATCGTGCTGCCCGAGGACTTCCCCATGCCCGAGGGCGGCCTGCACATCCGCTGGCCCGACGCCGCGCTCGAGCAGGAGGCGCGGCTCATGAACCACAAGTGGTATGCCGCGCTCGCCTATGTGCGCGCCAACCGGCTCAACCACAACGTGATCGAGGGCCCCAACGACCGCTTCGGGCTGATCGCCAGCGGCAAGGCCTTCAACGACACGCGCCAGGCGCTGCATGACCTGGGCCTGTCCGATGCCGATTGCCGGCGCCTGGGCATCCGGCTGCACAAGGTCAACGTGGTGTGGCCGCTGGAGGCGACCATCACGCGCGCCTTCGCCACCGGGCTGCAGGAGATCCTCGTGGTCGAGGAAAAGCGCCAGGTCATCGAGTACCAGGTCAAGGAAGAGCTCTACAACTGGCGCGCCGACGTGCGGCCGAACGTGCTCGGCAAGTTCGACGAGGTCGAAGGCGACGCCACGGGCGGCGAGTGGTCGCAGCCGAACCCGAGCAACAACTGGCTGCTGCGCGCCCAAGCCGATCTGACGCCCGCCCTCATTGCGCGCGCGATCGGCCGGCGGCTGAAGAAGCTCGGCGTGGACGCCGACACCGCGGCGCGCATCGATGCGCGACTGGCCATCATCGAGGCCAAGGAAAAGAGCCTCGCCGGCATCGCCGCCGGCGCCGGCACGGCTACCGGCAACGTCGCCGAGCGCACGCCCTGGTTCTGCAGCGGCTGCCCGCACAACACCTCCACCCGCGTGCCCGAGGGCTCGCGCGCGGTGGCCGGCATCGGCTGCCACTACATGGCGGTGTGGATGGACCGCAGCACCGTCACCTTCAGCCAGATGGGCGGCGAGGGCGTATCGTGGATGGGGCAGGCGCCGTTCACCACCGACCGGCACATCTTCGCCAACCTGGGCGACGGCACCTACTACCACTCCGGCCTGCTGGCGGTGCGGCAGAGCATCGCCGCCGGCGTGAACATCACCTACAAGATCCTGTTCAACGACGCCGTGGCCATGACCGGCGGCCAGCCGGTGGACGGCACCCTGCGCGTGCCCGAGATGACGCGCGAGCTCGAGGCCGAGGGCGTGAAGAAGATCGTCATCGTCACCGACGAGCCCGAGAAGTACGGCAACCGCGACCTGCGCCTCGCCCCCGGCGCCACGGTGCACCACCGCGACGAGCTCGACGCGATCCAGAAGGAGCTGCGCGAGATCCCCGGCACCACCGTCATCGTCTACGACCAGACCTGCGCCACCGAGAAGCGCCGCCGCCGCAAGCGCGGCACCATGGCCGACCCGGCCAAGCGCGTCGTCATCAACGAGCTGGTGTGCGAAGGCTGCGGCGACTGCTCGGTGCAGAGCAACTGCCTCTCGGTGGAGCCGGTGGAGACCGAGTTCGGCCGCAAGCGGCGCATCAACCAGAACACCTGCAACAAGGACTATTCCTGCGTGAAGGGCTTCTGCCCGAGCTTCGTCACGGTGGAGGGCGGCACCTACAAGGGCGCGGCCAAGGCGAAGAACGCGCAGCGCCCGAGCCCCTTCACGCTGCCCGCGCTGCCCGAGCCGGCGCTGCCGGCGGCGGGGCAGGCCTTCGGCATCGTCGTCGCCGGCGTGGGCGGCACGGGCGTCATCACCATCGGCCAGCTGCTGGGCATGGCGGCGCACCTCGAAGGCAAGGGCGTGATCACGCAGGACGCGGCGGGCCTCGCGCAAAAGGGTGGCGCGACCTGGAGCCACATCCAGATCGCCAACCGGCCGGAAGCCATCCATGCCACCAAGGTGGGCACGGCCGAGGCGGATCTTGTGATCGGCTGCGACCCCATCGTCACCGCCAACCAGGCGACGCTCGCGGTGATGCGCGAAGGCCGCAGCTTCGTCGCGCTCAACACCCACGGCGCACCCACGGCCGCCTTCGTGCACGACCCGAACTGGCAGTTCCCCGCCGGGCGCTGCGAGGCGGTGATCGCGGCAACCGCTGGCGGCGAGGCGATGGTCGGCCAAGTGGATGCCGACAAGCTGGCGGTCGACCTGCTCGGCGACTCCATCTACGCGAACCCGTTGCTGCTCGGCTACGCCTGGCAGAAGGGCCGTGTGCCGCTCAGCCACGCGGCGCTGATGCGCGCCATCGAGCTCAACGGCGTGCAGGTGGAGAACAACAAGGCCGCCTTCCAGTGGGGCCGCCGTGCGGCGCATGACCTCGCGGCGGTGCAGGCGCTGACACGGCCGGCGCAGGTCATCGAGTTCGTGCGCAAGAGCAGCAACCTCGACGACCTGATCAAGACACGCGCCGAATTCCTCACCGACTACCAGAACGCCGCCTACGCGCAGCGCTACCGCGACGACGTGGCGCGTGTGCGCGCCGCCGAGGCGCCGCTCGGCACGACGCGGCTCACCGAAGCCGTGGCGCGCAACCTCTTCAAGCTCATGGCCTACAAGGACGAGTACGAGGTGGCGCGGCTGCACACCGACCGCGGCTTCCACGATCGCATCGGCGCGATGTTCGAGGGCGACTACCGGCTGAACTACCACCTCGCACCGCCGCTGCTCGCCAGGCGCAATGCCGACGGCGAGCTGGTGAAACAGCGCTTCGGGCCCTGGATGCTCAAGGCCTTCGGGGTGCTGACGAAGTTCAAGGGCCTTCGCGGCACCGCCTTCGATCCCTTCGGCCGTACCGACGAGCGCCGCACCGAGCGGGCACTGATCGAGGAGTACCGGGCGTGCGTCGAGGAACTGCTCGCCCGTCTCAGCGCTGAGCGCCTGCCGCTCGCGGTGGAGATCGCCTCCATCCCGCAGGACATCCGCGGCTACGGCCATGTGAAGGCACGGCACCTGGCGGCCGCGCGGCCGAAGTGGGAGGGCTTGATGCGGCGCTGGCGGGATGAGGCGGGGATGCAGCGGGCGGCGTGAGCTGCCGAGCTGGCTCGAGCGCGACACGCGCTCGCCTTTCGTTCGACCTGAGATTGGCGAGGGGCCGAGCTCAGCTTGTCGAAGCCCTGGCTTCTGCGCGCACTTCGACAGGCTCAGTGCGAACGGGTCTGTCCTTCCGCGCGCACTTCGACAAGCTCAGTGCGAACGGGTTTTCGGGATGGGGCCTTCGATCCGCGAAGCGCACCCTGCCCTGAGGTATCGAAGGGTCAGGCCGAACGGCGCAGGAGGTGCGCGACGGCGGTTAATGGGCGGTTGAAACGCCTGGGCGACCCGCGACATGCGTTCACGCTCCAGGACCACACCACCGCCCGTTCGCCCTGAGCCTGTCGAAGGGCCCGGGCTGAGCCTGTCGAAGCCCGTGTGCCTCCGCGCGCACTTCGACAAGCTCAGTGCGAACGGGTTTTTGAACGGGGGCTTGGTGCGCGACGGAGGTCAGGGGCGGTGAAACGAGTGGGCGAACCGGGGCATGCATTCACGCTCCAGGGCCGCAGCACCGAATGGCAAGCTGAGCCCACGGCAACGCCCGCCGACAAATCCCGTTCGCGCTGAGGTATCGAAGCGCAGCGCGAACACCCGACGCCCCGTCATTCGCCCTCGGCACAATCCGCCGCCATGGATTCCCTCTCGCAAGTCGCCCTCGGCGCGGCCGTCGGCATGGCGGTCATGGGTCGGCGCACGGCCTTGTGGAAGGCGGCGCTCTGGGGGGCGGTGTGCGGCACCCTGCCCGATCTGGACGCCTTCATCGACCACGGCGACCCGATCCGCAACATGACCTTCCATCGTGCGGAAAGTCATGCGCTCTTCTGGCTCACGCTCGCCTCACCGCTCATCGCCGCCGCCATCGCGAAGCTGCACGGCGAATGGGCGCAGTTCAGGCGCTGGTGGCTGGCCGTGTGGCTGGTGCTCATCACGCACCCGCTGCTCGACTGGATGACGGTCTACGGCACCCAGCTCGGCCTGCCGTTCACCGACCGTCCGTTCGGCGTGGGCAGCATCTTCATCATCGACCCGCTGTACACGCTGCCGCTGCTGGCCGGGGTGATCGCGGCCCTGTCGCTGCGCAGCCCGCGCGGCCTGCGCTGGAACGCCGCCGGCCTCGTGCTCAGCACGGCCTACCTCGCCTGGAGTGCCGCCGCGCAGCAGCACGTGCGCACCCTCGCCGAGGCCTCGCTGCGCCAGCAGGGCATCGCCGCCGAGCACCTGCTGGTCACGCCCACCGCGTTCAACACCGTGCTGTGGCGCGTGCTCGCGGTCTCGGGCGACCGCTACCACGAGGGCTTCCATTCGCTGCTGGACACCGGGGTGCAGATCCATTTCGACGCCTTCCCGCGCGGCCAGGCGCTGTACGAGGCCATGCGCGGCGACTGGCACGTCGCGCGCATGGCGTGGTTCACGCGCGGCTTCTTCCGGGTGGCGCAGCATGGCGACGAGCTGCGCCTGGCCGACCTGCGCATGGGCCAGGAGCCCTACTACACCTTCACCTTCGTCGTGGCGCGCCACGGGTCCGACTGGCGGCCGGTGACGCCCGAGCTCCTGAGCGCGCGCCCGGACCTGGACCGCGCCCTGCCGTGGCTGTGGCGGCGCCTGCGCGGCGAACCGCTGCCGCCGCCGCGCTGAACCTCAGTCTTCGAGCGGCCTGAACCGCCCGTCCTCGCCCATGCCGTGGGGCAGGCCGAGCATGCCGAGCAGCCGCGCGGCATTCGCCGGCGCATGCAGCTTGTCGGTGTTGTCGAAGTAGCAGAACACGTCGCGCGACGCCGCCTTGGGCGGCTGCTCGGGCGAGATGAGCCGGGGCGAGGCCGGCGCGCCGCCGTCGCGCCAGGCGGCAATGCGCTGTGCCCACTGGCCGATTTCATCCTCGCTGTAGCCACTTCGGTACGTCTCCACGGCGCCGTGCAGCCGCAGGTAGACGAAGTCGGCGGTGAGGTCGTCGAACTCAGGCCAGCGCTCGGCGGTGTCGGCCACGACGAAGGCGACACGGTAGCGGCGCAGCAGCGCGATGAAGGCCGGGTCGACGAAGCTCTCGTGCCGCACCTCCAGCGCATGGCGCAACGGCCGCACGCCGTCGATCTCCAGCCAGGCTCGCCCGGCCATCATCTGCTCGTGTTCGCAGGCCACCATCAGCGCCTCCTCGGTGCTGTGCGGCAGCAGCGACAGGAAGTATTCGAGCCGCGGTGCATCGAAACGCATGTTGGGCGGCAGCTGCCACAGGATGGGCCCGAGCTTGGCGTTCAGGCGCAGCACGCCCGAGGCGAAGAAGTTGGCGATGGGCCCCTCCACCTCCCGCAGGCGGCGCACATGGGTGATGAACTGCGGCGCCTTGACGCTGAAGACGAAGTCGTCCGGCGTGTCGTCGTGCCACTCGGCAAAGCTCGTGGGCCGCTGCAGGGAATAGAAGGTGCCGTTGATCTCGATGGTCGACAGGGCGCGCGCGGCGAACGCCAGCTCACGCCGCTGCACCAGCCCGGGCGGGTAGAACTCGCCCCGCCAGGGCTCGTAGCGCCAGCCGGACACTCCCACGCGCACGCTGCCCTTGCTCATGCCGATGCCTTCGCCTGCCACATGCGGCCAGCCTAGCGGCCCCGCGCCGAATACCGGTGCTTGTTTGTAATGCGTCCCTGGCGACGACAATCGGGCGCTCCGACGAAGGACCGCCATGCCCGCACCCACCCACCTGCCGCAGACCACGCCCGACCTCACCGACGCCGAGTACGCCGAACTCGACGAGCTGCTGGAGCGCACGCCCGAGCCGCTCACGCCCTGCGATGCGGTGATGCTCGACGGCTACCTGTGCGGCGTGCTGGTGCAGCCCGAGCTGCTGCCGAGCGAGCGCTGGCTGCCGCCGATCTTCGACTTCGAGGGCCGCCCGCTACCCGAGGACGTGGACGCGCAATGGAAGGAGCGCACCATCGCCCTCATCAGCCGCCGCCATGCCGCGCTCAACCGCCAGATGGCCGAGGACGGCTGGTTCGACCCGCTGGTGCTCGAGTTCGAGGACGAGGACGACGCGCCGGTGCCGGCCGCCGACGACCCGCTGGCCGCGCTGTCGCCGGTGTCGCAGTCGCTGATGCCCTGGGTCGCCGGCTTCCAGTACGCGACCAGCTGCTTCCCGGCCCTCACCGAACTGGACGACGACGCGGTGATGACCGCCCTCGCCCGCCTGTTCCGCCACCTGCCGCCCGACAGCGACGAGGAGCGCGAGGTCATCGCCACGCTGGATCGCGAGCATCCGCTGGCGGACCTGGAAGAAGGCATTCAGGACCTGGTCGTCACCGTGGCCGACCTGTGGGACCTGACGCAGGACGACCGCTACCGCGTCGAGACGGTGCGCCATGAGCAGCCCAAGGTGGGCCGCAACGAGCCCTGCCCCTGCGGCAGCGGCAAGAAGTACAAGCAGTGCCACGGCGCAGGCTAGGCTCGCGAGACCGATGCGGCTGCAAATCCTTTCCGACCTCCATCTCGAAAGCGAAGTCTTCGAGCCCACCCCGGCGCCCGGCGCCGAGCTGCTGGTGCTGGCCGGCGATGTGGACAGCACCTGGGCCGGTTTCGAGCGTTTCCGCGGCTGGCCGGTGCCGGTGATCTACGTCGCCGGCAACCATGAATTCGAGGGCCGCGACCTGCGCACGACCTGGGGTGCGCTGCGCGAGCATGTGCAGTCCTTCGGTTTCACCATGCTCGAGCGCGAGCAGTGCATCGTGCAGGCGGCGAGCGGGCGGCGCATCCGCTTTCTCGGCACGGTGCGCTGGTGCGACTTCGACCTGTTCGGCGAAGCGAAGCGCGAGCATGCGATGCGCGCCGCCACCTACTTCCTCAAGGTGATGCACGCCAAGCGCGACGGCGAGCGCTTCGACGCGCCGGCGGTGCGCGAGGAAGCGCTGGCCTGCCGCATGTGGCTGGCCGACGCACTGCGCGAGCCGCACGATGCCGACGCCACGGTGGCGATCACCCATTTCGGCCCCAGCCTGCGCAGTGCCGACCCGCGCTACGGCGCGCAGGCCGCGACCGCGAGCTTCTGCAACGCCGACGACGACCTGCTGCCGCTGGCGGACCTGTGGATCCACGGGCACCTTCATTGCCGCCACGACTACACCGTCGCGCATGCGAACGGCCACACGCGTGTGGTCGCCAACCCGCGCGGGCATTCGGGCAACCATGAGGCCGACGGCTACGACGGCCACTTCACCGTGGACGCTTGAGCCGCATCAAGCGGGCGATGCGCGCGGCACACCACACTGACTTCCAACCACCCGTTCTCCGGAGAACAACGCATGAAGATCCTCGTCGCCGTCGACGGCAGCGCCTACACCAAACGCATGCTGGCCTACCTGGCCGCTCACGACGAATGGCTGGGGCCGCAGCACCAGTACACCGTGCTGAACGTGGTGCCGGCCGTGCCCACGCGCGCGGCCGCCGTGTTCGATAAGGCGACGCTGCAGGCCTATTACGACGACGAGGCGGAGCGGGTGTTCAAGCCGGTGCGCAGCTTCCTGAAGCGGCACGACCTGACGGTGGAGTACAGCGCCAAGGTGGGCAACGCCGCCGACGTGATCGGCAAGATGGCCGACAAGGGCAAGTACGACCTGCTGGTCATGGGCACGCGCGGCATGAACTCCATCGGCAACCTGGTGCTCGGCTCGGTCGCGACCAAGGTGCTGGGGCAGTGCCAGACGCCGGTGCTGCTGGTTCGCTGAACCTTGCGCTGAACTGACACCGGGCGGGTGCCGACGCCCCGCGCCGGGCGCTCTCAGCCGCGCTCGGGCGGCGGCTCGGGGGTGTCGGGCACGGCGTCCAGCGGCATCGGCAAGGTGGGCGTGAGGCTCGCGTCGAGGCCGAAGGCCGTGCCCATGTCGCCGAAGTCGGTGCGGCCCGCCAGCGGATCGGGCGGCAGGCCCAGCGACGACCACCACGTGCGCTTGTCCAGCTTCTTCATCGCCGTCTCCAGACAGCCCAACACTGGCCCCAGTGTGCGGCCATCCCTCCCGGGTGATGCGCCGAAATGCCCGGCGTGGCGGCGCTAGTTCACGGCCCGCCGAAGAAGCGTTGCATTCCTGCCGACGCCGCTGGTTGCATTCCTCTCAATTGGAGACGGCGCACGCGCGTCGACGCCGCATCACCTGGTCGTATGGTCTCGCTCCGGTGCCGGCCGCGGCCGTCGCCGTACACGAGCATCCCGTTCCCCCTTCCCGCGAATGACCCTCACCGCGCTTCGCACCCTGAGCTGGGTCATGGTGGCCGGCACCGTGTCCAGTGCCTTGCTGCTGTCGTCGGCCCGCGTCGATCCCACTGCCACGCCCCGTGCGTCTGCATCCCACCCGTCGTTCGCCGCCTGGCGCGCCGCGCCGGGCGATGCACTGCGGCGTGCCGCCATGGTCGTGCGCGCGGCGGTGCCGGGCCACTGAAGCTGCGTCAGCGACGGCGGCCCCGGCCGGGGGGCGGGCGCGGCGCCCCATGCGGCCGGCGCGGCGCGGCCGGCGCGCTGCGCCGTCGTGGGCGGCTGATGTCGGCCAGCAGCAAGGTGGCACGCACCAGGCCTTCCACCGATTCGGCCAGGTCCGCCGGCGGCTCGAAGGAGTCGATGACCTCGAGCAGCGCGTCCGCGTCTTCCAGGTCGTCCGGGTCGAGGTGGCGGTAGACCAGCGCCAGCGGCTCGGTGAGCGCCGCTTCGTCGTGCGCCATCAGGCCGGGAAAGAGCTCCAGCGCGGTCGCGAAGCCGGCAACCCACGGATAGACCGGTTCGCTCGCGGCGGGGTCTCCACCCTCGCCTTCGTCCGCATCGGGGTCATGCGCGGCGGGCGCGTCCTCCGGCGCGTCCTCCAGTTCGAACACCCAGGGGTCGAACCACTGGCGGCGGCCGATGGCGTCGTCGAGTTCGGCATGGCGGCGGCGCACCAGCGCATGCAGCGCGCCGGCGTCGAAGCCCGCCGGCAGCGGCCGGCCGTCGACATCGGTGACATGCGGCAGCCAGCGCTCGACCGGCACGGGCCGCGGCTGCAGCAGCACGCCGCACAGGTAGCCGTCCAGCATGCTCACGTCCAGGGGCTCCAGCGGCGCCGGCACGGCGTCGAGCAGGCGCTGCAGGGTGTCGAGTTCGGCCTCGGTGAACGGGGCCGGTGGCGGGCGGTGGGTCGGCATCGTCGCATTGTCGCGCCGCGCTCTCCCCAGTCCTTGGGATGGCTGCACCGGCCGACCGGGGCGACAGTGCCTGTCTGCTGTCACACGGGGCCATGAACGGCCACCCCAAGGTCCACACGCCAGGCAAGACCGGCGACACACCGCGGCACCCACCGGCAAAGAGACCCGCACCGTTCCCAACGACGTCCTTCCAAGGACTTGCCAGCCCATCGGCCCACGCCGGTGGGCTGTTTTTTTTGCGCGCGCGGCCATTCGCCGGCTCGCCCGGGCGCCCGCCGGCCCCGGCGTAGACTCGTTCGCCTCGACGCAGGAGAGCAAGGCCATGGGCGCACCCGAAGCATTCACCGCCACCACCGAGGTGGGGCACTACATCGGCGGCCGCGTGGTCGCCTCCACCAGCGGCCGGCGCCAGCCGGTCTACAACCCGGCCACCGGCGCCGTGGCGCGGCAGGTGGCGCTGGCGAGCGTGCAGGAGGTGGATGCCGCCGTGGCCGCCGCGCAGGCGGCCTTCCCCGCCTGGGCGGACACGCCACCGCTGCGGCGCGCGCGCGTGCTGTTCCGGTTTCTCGAGCTGATGAACCAGCACCGCGACCACATCGCCGCCATGCTGACCGCCGAACACGGCAAGGTGTTCACCGACGCGCAGGGCGAGGTCTCGCGCGGCATCGACGTGATCGAGTTCGCCTGCGGCATGCCGCAATTGCTCAAGGGCGACTACACCGAGCAGGTCTCCACCAACATCGACAACTGGACGATGCGCCAGCCGCTGGGCGTGGTGGCCGGCATCACGCCGTTCAACTTCCCGTGCATGGTGCCGTGCTGGATGTTCCCCATCGCCATCGCCGCGGGCAACACCTTCGTGCTCAAGCCGAGCGAGCGCGACCCGTCGGCGCCGCTGTTCATGGCCGAGCTGCTGACGCGGGCCGGCCTGCCCGGCGGCGTGTTCAACGTGGTGCAGGGCGACAAGGTCGCGGTCGACCGGCTGCTGGAACACCCCGACGTGCGCGCGGTGAGCTTCGTCGGCTCCACGCCCATCGCGCAGTACATCTACGAGACCGGCGCTCGCCACGGCAAGCGCGTGCAGGCGCTCGGCGGCGCGAAGAACCACATGGTGGTGATGCCCGACGCCGACCTGGACCAGGCGGTGGACGCGCTCATCGGCAGCGCCTACGGCTCGGCCGGCGAGCGCTGCATGGCGATCAGCGTGGCCGTGGCCGTGGGCGACGTGGCCGACCGGCTGGTGCCGGCGCTGGCCGAGCGCGCGAAGGTGCTCAAGATCAGGAACGGCATGGAACTCGACGCCGAGATGGGGCCGGTGATCACCGCCCAGGCGCACGAGCGCATTAGCGGCTACATCGCCCACGGCGTGAGCGAGGGCGCGACGCTGGTGGTCGACGGCCGCGGCTGCAGCGTGCCCGGCCACGAGAACGGCTTCTGGATCGGCGGCACGCTGTTCGACCACGTGACGCCCGAAATGAAGATCTACCGCGAGGAGATCTTCGGCCCGGTGCTGGCCGTGGTGCGCGTGCCCGACTTCGCCGCCGCCGTGGACCTGGTGAATGCCCACGAGTTCGGCAACGGCGTGTCGTGCTTCACCGCCGACGGCCACGCCGGGCGCGAGTTCGCGCGGCGCATCCAGGTCGGCATGGTGGGCATCAACGTGCCGATCCCGGTGCCGATGGCTTGGCACGGCTTCGGCGGCTGGAAGAAGAGCCTGTTCGGCGACATGCACGCCTACGGCGAGGAAGGCGTGCGCTTCTACACCAAGCAGAAGAGCGTGATGCAGCGCTGGCCGGCAAGCATCGGCAAGGGTGCGGAGTTCGCGATGCCGGTGTCGAAGTAGTCGGGCGGGGCCGGGAGACCCTCACCCCGGCCCTCTCCCGCGGGAGGGAGAGGGCGAGGGACCCAGCCGGCGCGTCAATCGCCCTGGAAGCCGGTCTGCTTGACGATCTTTTCCCAGCGCGGCGCCTCGGCCTTGACCATGCGCTCCGCGTCCGCCCGCGCGGTGCCCGTCACGCTGAAGCCGGCGCCGATCAGCTTCTCCTTGATCTCGGGCGACTGCGTGGCAGCCACGAGCGCCTGGTTGAGCTTGTCGACGATCGCGTCCGGCGTGCCGGCCGGCACGAAGAAGGCGAACCAGGCGGAGAAGTCGATGCCCGGCAGCCCCGCCTCGCGGAAGGTGGGCACGTCCGGCAGCAGCGGCGAGCGTTCGGCCGCGGTGGTGGCGAGCGCACGCATCTTGCCGCCCTTGACCTGCGCCGCGCCGAGCGCGGTCGAGACGAAGGCGCCGCGCACATCGCCGTTGACGATGGCCATCACCGCATCGCCGGTGCTGCGGTAGTGCACCGGTTCGGCGTCGAAGCCGCCGGCCTCGGCGAGGATTTCCGCACCGAAGTGGCCCGGCGTGCCGGCGCCGAAGGTGGCGAAGTACACGCTCTGCTTGGCCGCCTTGCCCGCGGCCATGAAGTCGGCCACGGTCTTGTCCGGCGAATTGGTGGGCACCACCAGCAGGAAGTCGGCGCGCACCACCTCGCTCACGACCTGCAGTTCCTTGGCCGGGTCGTAGGGCAGCTTCTTGAAGGCCGGCGGCGCGATGGCGATGGAGCCCACCTCGGCCAGCAGCAGGTTGTAGCCGTCGGGTGCCGACTTGGCGACGGTGTTGGTGGCGATCTGCCCGCCCGCACCGGCACGGTTTTCGATCACCACCGTGCCTTTCAGCGTGTCGTTGAGCTTCTGGCCGATGAGTCGGGCCGCGACGTCGGGGCCGCTGCCCGGCGGGAAACCGACCGTGAGCTTGACCGGCTGGGCGGGATAGCCGTCTTGCGCGAGCGCGGCCGTGGGCAGCGCCGGCAGGGCGAACACCAGGCCGGCGGCGAGCAGCGCACGGCGGGGCAGGAATCGGGACATGGGTTTCTCCAGAAGGCGCGGATGGCGATCCTTCCCAGTGTCCACCGCCGGCCCCGCGGCACTGTCAACCGAAAGGCTGACAGGGCGTGTGCGGTGTGCGCTCAGCGCCCGTCGGCGGCCGCGCCTGCGAAGCGGGCGAACAGCTCGCTGCGGAAGTGGATGCCCAGGCGCTCGAAGGCGCGCGCCCGGTAGGTCTTGACCGTGGCCACGCTGAGGCGCATGTCGGCGGCCACGCCGTCGTAGCTCCAGCCGCGCAGCAGCCGTTCGCACACGTCCAGCTCGCGCGGCGTGAGCGACGGGCAGGCTGCGCTCAGCCGCTCCCGCGAGCTGCGCTCGGGCGCCGCCTCCCGCCGCGACAGCGCGATGTGGCGCTGCACCGACGCCAGCAGCACCGGGGCGATGCCGTCGAAGCTGTGCATCTCGGCCTCGCAGAACGGGCCCTGGTGTTCGTGGTGATAGAGGTTGACCGCGAGCAGCGAGCCGTCGCCTTCCAGCCGGGCGACCGACAGGCGCTCGAGCATGCGGTGGCGGCGATAGATGATGTCGCGGTGGTCCGCGTTGGGCGCGTCGTCCGCGCTCATGCGCAGCACCGTCGCATGCCCCGGGCGCGCATGCCGCACGCACTCGAAGCTGCGGTCGCGGCGGTACAGGCCGTCGCGGTAGGCGCCGAAGCAATCGGTGGTCGTGTCGGCCACGCCCAGGCTGGACGACAGGTGCAGCACCGGAGGACGGTCGCGCCACACCTGGTAGACCGACCAGGAGGCGGCACGCAGCGCCGCATTCAGGCTGTGCAGCGCGGCCTCGGCAAAACCCTCGTCGCCGATGCTGGCCACCAGCGCCGGCAGGCCGCGCTGCGTGTCGTGTGCCCCGTGCGGGGCGATGTCCCAACTGTCCATGTGGCTGCCTGAGAACCGGTGAAGGCCGCCGGGCGGCGCCGCGTCATCTTCTGGGATGACGCCTCGGCGCCCGGCGGCCGCATAAGCTGTCGCTCGTCGCGACGTCGGCCGACCATGGTAGGAAGCCGGGCGGCGCTGTCCATCCGGTCTACTCATCACCTGACCTCCCTCGCGTGACCCACGCGCCAGCCTCGGAATCGTTCATGACCACCCTGCCGACGCCACCCGCCCTCGTGCCGATGACGCAGATCCGCTGCGAGGTGGGCGAACTCGTGAACCTGGGGCCGGGCAAGCACGGCGAGCGCCGCTACGTGCCGCTGGGCGGCGGCACGGTCGCCGGGCCCGAACTGAGCGGCACGCTGGTCGAAGGCGGCGTGGACTGGCAGGTGAACCGTGCCGATGGTGTGCTGGACATCGCGGCCCATTACGTCATCCGCGCCGAGGACGGTGCGCTCATCGAGGTGTGCAGCGAAGGCATGCGCCATGCGACTCCGGCGGTGATGGCGCGGCTTGCGCGCGGTGAGCTGGTGCCGCGCGAGGAGTACTTCTTCCGCACCCTCATGACCTTCCAGAGTGGCGCGCCGCAATGGGCGCACCTGAACCGGGTCATGGCGATCGCGAGCGGCCGGCGGGAGCCGTCGAGGGTGCTGCTGGATGTGTACCGGCTGACCTAGGCGAGGTCGGGTGGGCGCGGGCCCCTCACCCTGGCCCTCTCCCCCGAGGGGAGAGGGAGGAATTCCCGGATTGCACCCTCTCCCTCTGGAAAAGCGGGCGCTGTACGGCGCCTCCGGGAGAAGGGCTCGTATTGCCCCCTCTCCCTCTGGGAGAGGGCTGGGGTGAGGGCCTGCGGCGCCTCAGGTCCCGACCACCCCCCCATCCACCCGCCGGATCACCACCGTCGCCGACCGCGGCCGACCGCGGCCGTCGGGCCAGGCCGAGTACCTCATCGGCGCCGCCGGATCGCTGCGGTCGCTGGGCGGCTCGCCCGGGTGCTGGATGTTGACGAACAGCGTGCGGTTGTCCGGCGTGAACGCGGCGCCGGTCACCTCGCAGTTCGTCGGCCCGGTGAGAAAGCGCCGGATCTCGCCGGTGCGCACATCGGCCGCGAGCATCTGGTTGTTGCCGATGCGGGCGAGTTCGCCACGCCCGATCTGCGAGGCGCTCGCGTCCGTCTGGATCCACAGCACGCCTCGGTGGTCGAAGGCGAGCCCGTCGGGGCAGGCGAACAGGTCGCCGCGCACATTGCCGCGGGCCTCGGGGCGTTCGTTGGCCGGGTCGCCGGCGAGCACGAAATGTGTCCAGCGCATCGTCGTGCCGTCGAAATCACCCGCCTCCTGCCATTTGATGATGTGGCCCATCCGGTTGCCGGCGCGCGGGTTGGCCGCATCCACGCCCGCCCGGCCGGGCGCGCCGCGGGCGGTGTTGTTCGTCAGCGTGCAATAGACCTCGCCGCGCGCCGCGTCGATGGCCAGCCATTCCGGGCGATCCATCTTGGTGGCGCCGAGCCGGTCGCTCGCCTGGCGCAGCTTGATGAGCACCTCGCCCTGGTCGGCGAAACCCTCGGCCGCGGTGAGCGGGCCGCTGCCATGCACCAGCGGCAGCCAGCGGCCCGTGCCGTCGGCATCGAAGCGGGCGACGTACAGCGTGCCGTGATCCAGCAGCTCGCGGTTCGCCCGGGCGCCGCCCGGCGCGATGCGGTCGCGGCTGACGAACTTGTAGATGTACTCGAAGGCGGCGTCCTCGCCGGAATACACCACCGCGCGCCCGTCCCGGGTGACCGCCACCCAGGCGCCTTCGTGCGCCGCGCGTCCGAGCGCCGTGCGCTTGATCGGCGTCGAGTGCGGATCCATCGGGTCGATCTCCACCACCCAGCCGAAGCGGTGGAACTCGTTGGGATGCCGCGCCGCGTCGAATCGCTCGTCGTGCGCACCCCAGCGGTGCCAGCCGCTCCGGCGCAGTCCGTAGCGGCGCTGGTCGGCATCGGGCGCGGCCGGGCCGTCGAAGTAGTAGGCCCAGTTCTCCTCGCCAGAGAGGTAGGTGCCCCAGGGCGTCATGCCGCTCGCGCAGTTGTTGAGCGTGCCCAGCACCGTGCGGCCGGCCGGGTCGGCCGCGGTGCGCATCAGCGCATGGCCGGCCGCCGGGCCGCCGAGGGCGAACGGCGTGAAGGCGGTGAAGCGCCGCGCGTAGGGCGACGGCCGCACCATCCGCCACCGGCCGTTCGCTAGGCGCACCTCGACGACGGACACGCCGTGCGCCGCCTGCGCCTTGCGCACCTTCTCGGCGCTCCAGTCCGCGAGGCCGCCGGGGTGCAGCAGGCCGTCGTCGGTGTACTCGTGGTTCATCACCAGCAGGCCGTGGCGGCTGGCCGCCTCGCCCTCGCCGAGCGGGAAGAAGTGCAGCCCGTCGTGGTGCATGCCGAGCTGCACGGCCTGCTCGGCCGCGCTGTTGCCGGCGTCGTCGCGCCAGGCCGGCATGGCGCCGGCGATGCCCACCGGCTCGCCCCAGGGCGCGATGACCTGGGCGGTGTAGCCCGGCGGCACCGTCACCGTGTCCGCGTCCGACGCGGGCACGGCCGCGAAGCCGAGCAGCGCCGGCGCCCCGGGCTCCACCGCCGCGCAGCCGGCGAACAGCAGCGCCGAGGCGGCGCCCGCCTTCAGCACCACCCGCCGCGCCGGGTCGGACACCTCGTGGATGCTCGGGTTCGCCGAACCGTTGCTGTCCTCCATCGCGGCGAAATCCTTGGCCATCAGAGCTTCTCGCTCTCCCCGGCACGCGGCTGCCACTTCATCAGCCGCTTCTCCACCACGCCCACCAGCCAGTCGAGCACCAGCGCGAACACCGTGAGCACGAGGATGCCGGCCATCACGGTGTTGATGTCGAACGCGCCCTCGGCCTGCAGGATGAGGTAGCCCACGCCCTGCGCCGAGCCGAGGTACTCGCCCACCACCGCGCCGACGAAGGCCAGGCCCACGCTGGTGTGCAGCGAGCTGAACACCCAGCTCGTCGCGCTCGGCAGGTAGACGTGGCGCAGCAGCTGCCGCGGCGTGGCGCCCAGCATGCGGGCGTTGGCCAGCACCACCGGGCTCACTTCCTTCACGCCCTGGTAGACGTTGAAGAAGACGATGAAGAACACCAGCGTCACGCCCAGCGCCACCTTGCTCGCCACGCCCAGGCCGAACCACACCGCGAAGATCGGCGCGAGGATGACGCGCGGCATCGCGTTCAGCGCCTTGATGTAGGGGTCGAAGATGGCCGCCGCCAGCGGGCTCAGCGCCAGCCACAGCCCGCAGGCGAGGCCCAGCACCGTGCCGATGCCGAAGGCCAGCACCGTCTCCAGCAGGGTGATCCACAGGTGCAGGTAGATGTCGGCGTTGCCGACGAACCAGGCCCAGATGCGCTCGAAGATCTTCAGCGGCTCGCCGAAGAAGAAGGCCGCCTGCCGGTCGTTGTCGAACAGGAAGGGCGGGATGAGCCCCGGCGCGGTGAGCACGTGCCAGACGACGAACACGACGGCCAGCACCGCGAGCTGCCACACGCGCAGGTTGCGCGGATTGGGTTTGATGAAGCGCCACATGGTTGCCGTCCGCCTCAGGCCGCCAGCTGCTGCCGGTAGCCCTTGAGCACCTCCTCGCGCAGCACGCCCCAGATGGCCTGGTGCAGCTCGATGAAGCGCGGCGTGGCGCGCACCTCGGCCACGTCGCGCGGGCGCTCGAGGTCGATGCGGAACTCGCCGATGGGCCGCGAGGCCGGCCCGGCCGACAGCACCACCACGCGGTCGCTCATGGCGATGGCTTCGTCCAGGTCATGCGTGATGAACAGGACGGCCTTCTTCTTCGCCGCCCACAGGTCGAGCACCTCGTTCTCCATCAGCTGCCGCGTCTGCACGTCGAGCGCGGAGAAGGGCTCGTCCATCAGGATGATGTCGGGGTCGAGCGCCAGCGTCTGGGCGAGCGAGGTGCGCTTGCGCATGCCGCCGGAGAGCTGGTGCGGGTAGCGGTCGCCGAAGCCGCCCAGGCCCACGCGCTTGAGCCAGTCCTCGGCCTGCGCGCGGGCGTCGGCCACGCCGCGGAACTCGAGCCCGGCCATCACGTTCTGCACCGCCGTGCGCCACGGCATCAGGCTCTCGGCCTGGAACATGTAGCCGGCGCGGCGGTTGATGCCCGCGAGCGGCTCGCCGAACACCGACACCCGCCCTTCGCTGGGCGCGAGCAGCCCGGCGGCCATGTTGAGCAGCGTGCTCTTGCCGCAGCCCGTGGGGCCGACGACGGAGACGAACTCGCCGGCCGCCACGTCCAGCGACACGCCGCGCACGGCGGTGTAGCGCTGGCCGGGGCTGTCGGCGCTGACGAAGGTGCAGGTGGCTTGCTGAAGCGACAGGGCGGGGGCGGTCATGTGAGCCCCTCGCCCGCGGAGTACCGCGGTCGATCCCCCAAGGGGATGCGGGCCGGCTTGGGAGCGGCCCGGCGCTCGGCCCGCTTCATGCCTTCGGGTACTTGGCGTTGGCCTTCTTCACGAACTCGTTCGTGTAGACCGCCCGCAGGTCGAACTTCACCGACTTGAGGTTCGCGTCGATGCTCTGCAGCGCGCGCGCCGCCGTGGCCGCGCCGGCCTCGGGGATCATGCCGTCGGGCGAGAGCGCCGGCTGGCTGGCGAGGAAGGCCTCGATGTAGACCGCGCGGTCGCCGAGCAGGAAGCTCTCGGGCACGGCCTTGACGATGTCGCTCGGGCCCGCCTGCTGGATCCACTTGTCGGCGCGCACGATGGCGTTGGCCAGCGCCTGCGCCGTGGCCGGGTTCTTGTCGATGAAGGCCTGCGGCGCGTACAGGCAGGCCGCGGGCATGGGGCCGCCGAACACCCGGTCGGCCTCGGCCACCTGGCGCGTGTCGGAGACGATCTTCAGGTCGCCCGAGCGCTGCAGCAGCGTGATGACGGGGTCGAGGTTGCTGATGGCGTCGATCTGGCCCGAGCGCATCGCCGCCACCGCGCCCTGCGTGGCGCCCACGCCGATGATGGACACCTCGTTCGGCTTGATGCCGGCCTTGGCGAGCACGAAGTTGACCATCACGTTGGTCGAGGACCCCGGCGCCGTGACGCCGATCTTCTTGCCCTTCAGGTCGGCCACGGACTTGAAGTTCGGCATGGACTTCGGGTTGACGCCGAGCACGATCTGCGGCGCGCGGCCCTGCAGCACGAAGGCGCGCATGCGCTGCCCCTTGGCCTGCATGTTCAGCGTGTGCTCGAAGGCGCCGCTCACCACGTCGGCGCTGCCGCCCACCACCGCCTGCAGGGCACGCGAGCCGCCGGCGAAGTCGACGATGGACACGTCGAGCCCTTCGTCCTTGAAGTAGCCGAGCGTCTCGGCCACTGTGAGCGGCAGGTAGTACAGCAGGTTCTTGCCGCCCACGGCGATGCTCACCTTGGGCTTTTCGAGGCTCTGGGCGCGCGTGAGAAGCGGCCAGGCAAGCGTGGCGGAAGCGGCCCCAGCGGCCTGGATCAAGCGGCGGCGTTTCATGGTCTGTCTCCTGTGTGACACGCACAGCCGGCGTGTTCGGCGGCGGCCAATGTAGCAGCGCCAATGCCCGCCTGCGACAGGCCCGGCCCGTAGAATCGTCGGCGATGAAGACCTGCTTGCGCACGTCGGCCACGCCGGCGTCATCGGCCTCGTCGACAGGCCTTCGGCGGCGGCTCCCGCTGCTGCTCCTGCCGCTCTTGCTGGCCCTGGGCACGGCGAACGCACAGCCGGCGCCACCTTCCTCCCCGCCTTCCGTCCCGCCCGCCGCCGCCGTTGCGCGGCCGGCGCCCGCCGCGCCCTTGTCGCTGTCGGCACGCAAGGTCTACGAGCAGGCTCGTTCGCAGCTGGTGCAGATCCGCACCGTGCTCAAGGGGCGCGCGAGCCAGACCTCCGTGGGCTCTGGCTTCTTCGTCACGCCCGAAGGCCACATCGTCACCAACTTCCATGTGGTGAGCGAGGTGGCGCTCGAGCCCGAGACGCACGACCTCGTCTACGTCACCGCAGACGGGCGCGAGGCGCGCGTCGAGATCCTGATGCTGGACGTGCTGCACGATCTCGCGCTGCTCAAGGCCGTGCCGGATGCGAACAAGCCTGGCCAGCCCTTCGACGCGCTGGCCTTCCGGCCGGCCGGCGAGTCGCTCGCGCAGGGCGAACGCATGTATTCGCTCGGCAACCCGCTGGACGTGGGCTTCGCGGTCATCGAGGGCAACTACAACGGGCTCGTGGAGCGCAGCTTCTACCCGCAGATCTTCTTCTCGGGTTCGCTCTCGGGCGGCATGAGCGGCGGGCCGGCACTGGACCAGGAAGGCCGGGTCATCGGCATCAACGTGGCGCGCCGTGTGGACGGCGAGCAGGTGAGCTTTCTCGTGCCGGCGCAGTTTGCCGTCGCCCTGCTCGAACGCGGGCGCAACGCGCCGCCGATCACCGAGCCCAGCTACGCGGAGATGACGCGCCAGCTCGCCGCGCACCAGAACCTGCTGACGCAGCGCTTCATGGCCCAGGGCTGGAAGCGCGCCACGCATCCGCACTACCTGGTGCCGGTGCCGGTGGACCGCTTCATGCGCTGCTGGGGATCGAACGAGGTGTCGAGCACCGGCGGGCTCGACTTCGAACGCTCCAACTGCGTGATGGACACACGCATCTTCGTCGGCAAGTTCACCACCGGCGCCATTGCCGTGCGCCACGAGAGCTACGACGGGCGCAAGCTCGGCACGCTGCGCTTTGCCTCGCGCCATGCGCAGAGCTTTCGCAACGAAGGCTTCGTGCGCCTGCCCAGCCGCCACATGACCAAGCCGCAGTGCCATGAGAACTACGTGGACAGCCACGGCCTGCCGCTGCGCGCGGTGGTGTGCATGAGCGCCTACAAGAAGCTGCCGCAGCTCTACGACCTCTCGGTGCTCGTCGCCACGCTGGACCAGAACCAGCAGGGCGTGCAGGGCCGCTTCGATGCGCAGGGTGTGGACTTCGCCAATGCGATGAAGCTCACGCAGCACTATCTCGATGCGTACGGGGTCGTCAAATGACCCGTCTCGCACTCCTGGAGGTGCTGGACCGCGACGGCCATGTGCGCCAGAGCGCGCCGGTGGACGCCTGGCCGGCGGCGGTCGGCCGCGCGCTGGACAACACGCTGGTGCTGGACGACCCGCACGTGGCCGCCCATCACCTGCGCATCGATGCGGACGCGGACGGCGTGTTCGTGCAGGTGGGCGACACCCGCAACGGCCTGCGTGCCCACGGCCGGCGCTTCGCCGCCGGCGAACGGCTGCCGGTGGGCCATGCGCCGCTGCGCCTGGACATCGGCGAAACGCACCTGCGGCTGCGCCTGGCGCAGCATCCGCTGCCGGCGGAGCAGCCGCTGCGCGCCTCGGCCGACCTGGTGCGCAGCGGCTGGCCCACGCTCGTCGCCGGCCTGCTGGTGGTGGCCGCGGTGCTGTTCTCCGCCTGGCTCGAATCCGACCCCGACACGCTCACCCGCACCCTCACCTCCACGCTCATCAGCCTGGGCGTGGCCGCGCTCGGCTGGTGCGGCGCCTGGGCGCTGATCTCCAAGGTGTTCACCCGGCGCAGCCATTTCTGGTGGCATGTGCGGGTGCTGGCGATGGGGGCGCTGGCCATCATGGCCGCCATCGCCGCGGCGGACGTGCTGGCGTTCGCGCTGTCGTGGCCGTGGACCAGCGACTTCGCCTTCGTGCTCACCGGCGCGCTCGGCGCGGCCATGCTGTACTTCCATCTGCAGGGCCTGGAGCCGCGCCGGCGCGCACCGATGCTGGCGCTGGCGCTGTGCGCCTTCATCGGGGCGACCGGGCTCACGCTGTGGTCCAACCTGCAGGCGCGCGACCAGTGGGGCAGCGATCTCTACCTCACGCACCTGTTCCCGCCGGCGCTGCGGCTCGCACCGGCCATGGACACCGCGAGCTTCGTGCAGGGCCTGGCGCCGCTGCAGGCGACGCTGGACGAAAAGGCCCGCGAACGCGAGAGCGGCGGTGAGGATGCGGGCCTGGGAGAAGACGATGAATCCTGAAGCGACTTCCTCGCGCGGCACCATCCTCGTGACCGGTGGCGGACGCGGCATCGGCGCGGCCACCGCCTGGCGCTGCGCCGAACGCGGCCATGCGGTGGCGGTGAACTACACCCGCGATGCCGCCGCGGCCGAGGCGGTGGTGCAGCGCATCCGCGACAGCGGCGGCCAGGCGCTGGCCGTGCTGGCGGACGTGGCCGACGAGGCCCAGGTGCTGGCCATGTTCGGTCGCATCGACGCGGAGCTGCCGCCACTGCGCGGCCTGGTCAACAACGCCGGCGTGGTCGACCGGCCGCAGCGGGTGGACGAGATGAGCGTGGCGCGCCTGCAGCGCATGTTCACGATCAACGTCATCGGCAGCTTCGTGTGCGCGCGTGAGGCGGCACGCCGCCTGTCCACCCGGCATGGCGGCGCGGGCGGGGCCATCGTCAACGTGTCGTCGGTGGCGGCACGCCTGGGCGCGGCGGGGCAGTACGTCGACTACGCCGCGAGCAAGGCGGCGATCGACACCCTGACCGTGGGCCTCGCGCGCGAGCTGGCCACGGAAGGCGTGCGGGTGAACGCCGTGCGCCCCGGCACCATCGACACCGAGATCCACGCCTCCGGCGGGCTGCCCGATCGGGCGCGCGACATCGCGCCGCAGATCCCGATGCAGCGCGCCGGCACCGCCGACGAGATCGCCCAGGCCATCGTCTGGCTGCTGAGCGACGCGGCGAGCTACACCACCGGTGCGCTGCTCGACGTGACCGGCGGGCGCTGAGCGCTGCCCGCGGCGCGCAAGCGCCGTCGAGGCGAGCGTTCGCCGGCGGGAACGGCCGGCTCGGGGGCAGGAGCCATTGCGCGGCGAACCCGCCTCCCGCTCGCGGGAGCGGCGCTTGCTATGGCTCGCGGGCGTACGCAGCATCTTCGCGGCGTGTTCGGTTTCGTCGGCCGATGGCTCGCCAGCACGGCCTCCCGCCCACCACCCCCTGCCCGATGCCCTGGCTCAAGCTCCTGCACATCAGCACCCTCATCCTGTGGTGCGGTGCGTTGCTGTACCTGCCCGGGGCGATCGCGGCGAGCACGACGCGGGCCACCGACCCGCTGCCTCGCCCTCATGGCCACATGGCACGCGGCATGTTCACCACGGTGGCCACGCCGGCCGCGCTGCTGGCCATCGCCTCGGGCACGGCGATCTTCGTCTTCTACGGGCCGTTTGCCGTGTGGCTTGTCGCCAAGCTCGCGGTGGTGAGCCTGCTGGTGCTGTGCCACGCGGCGTGCGGCATGCTCATCATGAAGGTCGAGCGTGATCGGCACGCGAGCGTGCGCGGACGCTGTGCGGCACTCGGTGCCCTGTCGGTTCTGCTGGTACTCGGCATTGCGTGGCTGGTGCTGCGCAAGCCGTTCTGAGCCGCCGCGCGCGATGGCGATGCGGCGTTCCGTGTCCCGCTCACTCGCTCGTGTCGACGCCGACCGTGTGTTCGTACACCAGCCGCCCGCCGAGATAGGCCGCCAGGCCGATCAGCGCGGCGGTGAGCAGCGACAGCCCGAAGCCCCACGGGCGAATCAACACGCCCGGATCTCCCACCCGCAGCAGCCAGTTGAGCGTGGCCAGCGACAGCATCATCACCGCCAGCACGGCATGGCACCAGGCGGTAATGAGGCGGCGAATGCGCGCAACCGTCAGCAGGTCCACCAGGCCGGCGAGGCTTGCGCCCCAGCCGCCGAGCGCCCCCACGCCCGCCAGCCACACGCCGGCGCGCGCCCAGAACGGGTCGCCGTTGTAGAGGAAGGCGGCATCGCTGCCGACCAGCCCCAACAGGGCCGCGACCGGGAAGTGGATCATCATCGGATGCAGCGGATGCCCGGCAATCGCGGCGCGGCTCAGGATGGGGTCGGTTCGGTCGCGGTCCATCGACGCATTCTGCAGTGCACCCTGCACCGTCCGTGCAAGCCCGTGTTCCCAGCCGTCGCGGCCGTGTCGCTGCTCGGCGGCTGCCGCGGCGCGCAGTCGATGCTGGACCCGGCTGGCCCGTCGGCGCAGGCCATCGCCGACGTGTGGTGGTGGATGTTCGGTGTCGCCACGTCGGTGCTGGTGAGCGTGGTGGCGATCTGGCTCGTCGCCATGCGCCGCCGCGAAGAGTTGTCGCCGACGGACGCACGCCGCATCGGCATGCGCTGGATCGTGGGCGGCGGCGTGCTGCTGCCGGGCATCAGTGTCGTCGCGCTGCTGATCTTCGGCTTGCCGGCCGGACGGCATCAGCTGCCCTGGCCGGTGGCGCAAGGGGCCGCGCCGCCGCTGCGCATCGACGCGATCGGCCGGCAGTGGGCCTGGGAGCTGCATTACCCCGACAGCGGCGTGCGGTTGGTCAACGAGATGCGCATGCCGGTAGGTCGGCCGGTGGACATCCACGTCAGCACTCGGGACGTGATCCATTCCTTCTGGGTGCCGCGGCTGGGCGGCAAGATCGACGCGGTGCCTGGCCGCACCAACGTGATTCGCCTGCGTGCCGACGAGGCGGGGCGCTTTCGCGGCCAGTGCGCCGAGTTCTGCGGACTCGAGCACGCGCACATGACGATGACGGTGCAGGCCATGGAGGCGGGGGCCTTCGACGCCTGGTTGAACGCGCAATCGGCCGCCTCGCAGGAGGCTGCCCGATGACATGTCACACATCCTGGGGCTGCCGTGACTGAATCGACGACCCACACGGCACCGCGCGATCCCGCCGAACTCCACGCCGAAATGGAGGCGGTATGGGGCAACCCGAAGGGCTGGCGTGCATTGACGATCGTCAACCACACCAGCGTGGCGAAGCGCTACATGGTGGTCGGCACCGGCTTCTTCCTGATCGCAGGGCTGCTCTCGATGCTCATGCGCGCGCAGCTCGCGCGGCCCGGCCATGAGGTGCTGGGCGCGGAGGCCTACAACCAGGCGTTCACCGCGCACGGCACGATCATGATGTTCCTGTTCGCGGTGCCGATCCTGCAGGGTCTCGCGTCGTACGTGCTGCCCAAGATGCTGGGCGCGCGCGACCTCGTATTCCCGCGGCTCGCCGCCTTCGGCTTCTGGTGCTACCTCTTCGGCGGCTTGATCTTCGTCTCGGGTGTGGTGCTGGAACTGGCGCCGAACGCGGGTTGGTTCATGTACGTGCCGCTCGCGAGCGACGTCTATGCGCCCGGCATCAACTCCGACTTCTGGCTGCTGGCCATCACCTTCGTCGAAATCTCGAGCCTGAGCGCGGCCATCGAGCTCGCAGTGGCCATCCTGCGCACACGCGCCAACGGCATGGCGCTGCACCACATGCCGATCTTCGCGTGGGCGATGCTGGTCACCTCGATGATGGTCATCGTCGGCTTTCCGCCGCTGATCCTCGGCTCCATCCTGCTGGAACTCGAGCGGGCCGCCGGCTGGGCCTTCTTCGACGTGACGCGCGGCGGCGACCCGATCCTGTGGCAGCACCTGTTCTGGCTCTTCGGCCACCCCGAGGTCTACATCATCTTCCTGCCGGCTGCGGGCATCGTCTCGACGCTGGTCCCCGTGTTCGCAGGGCGGCCGCTGGTGGGCTACCGGTGGGTCGTGCTGTCGCTCATCACCGTCGGGTTCATCAGCTTCGGGCTGTGGGTGCACCACATGTTCGCAGTCGGCATCCCGGCGCTGGCGCAGTCCTTCTTCTCGGCGGCGAGCATGCTGGTGGCGATTCCGACCGGCATCCAGCTCTTCGCGTGGATCGCCACGCTGTGGTCCGGGCGGCCGGTATGGCGCGTGCCGATGCTGTGGATCCTGGGCTTCCTGTTCATCTTCGTCGCCGGCGGCCTCACCGGCGTGATGCTGGCGCTGGTGCCGTTCGACTGGCAGGTGCACGACACGCACTTCGTCGTCGCCCATATGCACTATGTGCTGGTCGGCGGCATGCTGTTTCCCCTGATCGGCGGCTTCTACTACTGGCTGCCGCACTTCAGCGGCCGCATGCCGTCGCAGGCGCTCGCCAAGGCCGGCTTCTGGCTCACCTTCATCGGCTTCAACGGCACCTTCCTGGTGATGCACTGGACCGGCCTGCTGGGCATGCCGCGGCGCGTGTATGCCTACGACACGGGGCTCGGCTGGGACGGGCCGAACCTCGTGTCCTCGGTGTTCAGCTTCGTGATGGCCATCGGCATCGCCACCGTGCTGCTGGACGTGCTGCTGCACTTTCGCTGGGGCCGCAAGGCACCGGTGAACCCGTGGCAGGCCGACACGCTGGAATGGGCCACCGCCACGCCCCCTGCGTCCTACAACTTCGCCAGCCTGCCGGCGCTTGCCACGCGCCATCCGCTGTGGAGCGACGCGGATCTGCCCCGGACCATTGCCGAAGGCCGGCACGCGCTGCCGCATGCGGCGCACGGCCGGCGGGAGACCTTCGGCACCGATCCGCTCACCGGAAAGGCGCGCGAAGTGATCCACCTGCCGGGCAACACCTGGCTGCCGCTGATCGCCGGCACCACCTTGGCCATGGTATGCATCGCGCTGCTGTTGAAGCTGTATCCCGTGGCGCTGGGCATGGCGGCCGCGGCGTTCGCGGTGCTGCTGCACTGGTCGTGGCTCAACGGAGCGCATCCGGCGGCGACGGCAGGCGAGGCGCACGACGTGCCGGCCGGCCTCGAGCTGCACTCGCGCACCTTCGACGGACCGGGCCTGTGGGGCATGGGTTTGTCGCTGCTGGCCGACGGTGCGGTGTTCGGATCGCTGATCTTCGCCTGGCTGTATCTGTGGACGGTGGCGCCCAACTGGCAGGTGCCGGCCGAATCGCCCGTCGGCCTGTGGCCGCTGTTGGCAGTCACGGCGCTCTTCACGGCCGGCACGTGCCTGCTGCGCGGCGTCGTGCAGCGGCTGCGCGAGGGCAGCGACGCCGCGTTGCAGGGGCGCCTGTGGGGCGTGACGGCGTTCGGCGCGCTCGCCGCGGTCGGGCTCGCGATGCTGCTGGCGTGGGCGCCGCTCGCGCCGGCCCGCACGGCGCACGACGCGGTGGTCACCGTCGTGGTCGGCTACCTGCTGCTGCACGTGGGGCTGGCCACCGTCATGGCGGCACTGCAGGCATGCCGCGTGCGCCTGGGCCATGTCGGCGCGCATGCGCCGTACGAGCCGGCGGTGATGGCGCAGTGGTGGGTGTTCACGGCCGTCGCCGTGGCGCTGGGCTGGGCGGCGCTGTCGCTCATGCCGGTGGCGTTCGAGGTGACGCGATGAACCGCGTCAACCTGGACCGGTTCGCCTGCCATCCGCTGCAGCTGGTGCTGGGCCTCAGCGTGTGGGCGCTGTGGTTCGTCGTGGCCTACGGCGCGTTGTCGGTGGCCTGCGCATTCATGCCGCCCGCCGTGGAACGCGGAGCCGTCAACTGGCTCAACGGCGCGCTGCTCCTGTTGACGCTGCTGACCACCGCGGGCCTGCTGTGGGCCGGTTGGTGGTGCTGGCGCGCGGCGCAGGCGGCGGCGCTGGCCGGCCATGCACGCAGCCGGTTCGTGGCCGCGGTATCGGCCGGTCTGCATGCGGGCGCCGCGGCGTCGACCGTCTTCGTCGGCCTGCCGCTTTTCGTGCTGCCGCCGTGCCTGTGATGCGCCACGCCGTCGCGGCCGCGGCCTGCGCCGCGCCCGCGCTTGCGCTGGCTCACGGCAGCCTGTGGGGCGGCGACAGCGCCCATGCGCCCATCTGGATCAGCCAGGCGTTGTTCACGCTGGCGTGGTTCGGCTACGCGCTGGGCGCCATGCGGCGCAGACCCACGCACGAGCGGCGACTTGCGCTGCACCTCACGATGCTCATCGCCGGCGTGGCGCTCTTCGGCCCCTTCGACGACTGGGCCGCCAGCAGCACCGCGATGCACATGGTGCAGCACATGCTGCTGATGGTGGTCGTGGCGCCGTTGGCCGTGCTGGCGCGGCCGCTGCCGCAGTGGCGCGCGGCCATCGGGCCGCGCCTGGGCCGCATCGCCGACCCCGGCTGGCGCGCCGTGCTGCGCGCGGGGCAATACCCGATGGCCTGCGCGCTGCTGCATGCCGCGGCGATCTGGGGCTGGCATGCGCCGCGGCCCTACATGGCGGCGGTCACGAACAACACCTGGCACGTGCTGGAGCACGCCTCCTTTCTGTTTACCGCCTGGCTGTTGTGGTGGTCCGTGCTGCGCGCCGCGCCGCGGGTCGCGCCACAGGCGGCACTGGCGCTGCTCGTCACGCTGATGCACACCGGCCTGCTCGGCGCGTTGCTCACTTTCGCGCCCCAGCCGCTGTACTGGCGGGAGTCGCGCGACCTGTGGGACCAGCAGCTCGCTGGCCTCGTGATGTGGATACCCGGCGGTTTGGTGTACCTCGCCGCTGCCGCCTGGGCGGGGTACCGCTGGCTGGCCGGCCCGGGGCCTCGTGAGGCCACCGATCCGGTGTTGGCGCCGCTCGACCCTCCCGCGTGAATTCGACACCAGCGTCGTGCGCTCATGAGGCCCGGCCAGCGCGGCGCGGGCGTACCCGCGCCGCGTCCGGCGGGCGCCACAGCGGCCGGCGCAAGGCGCGGTGTACGGGGCGCTTTCCCGAATCGGAAAGGAATCAGGGCCGCTCGACGATCAGCGGCACCAGCCGCAGGTCCTCGCGCACCCGCTCGGCCGCCGCCTGGGCCGCGTCGCGGCTGTCGTAGGGCCCGGCCTGCAGGCGGTGGGTGTCGTCCTGGGTGTGGATGCCCAGGAGCGGCGCAAGCCAGCCATGGCCGGTGGCCACGCTGCGCTGGAAACGTTCGGCGCCGTCACGCTGGCGGAAGGCGCCCAGCTGCAGCCAGAAGCCGCCCACCGCGGCCGCCGCGGGCGCGGCCTCGGGAGCCGGGGTGATCGCGGCCACCGGCCTGACGGCCGCGGCCGGCACCTCCACCGCCTGGGCGTCGGGTTCGGCCGCCCGGGCCTCCATCACCTCGGGCGCCGCCTCGGGCGCCGCCTCGGGCGCTATCTCGCTGCCGCCGCGTCGCCAGGCGCCGCTCGCGATCTCGTCATGGGTGAGGCGCGTCACCTCCACCCGCCCGATGTGGTTCAACAGCCCGAGCTTCTTGGCCGCCGCATAGCTCAGGTCGATGACGCGGCCCGGGTGAAACGGCCCGCGGTCGTTCACCCGCACGATGATCTCTCGGCCGTTGGCGAGGTTGCGCACGCGGGCATAGCTGGGCAGCGGCATGGTGGGATGGGCCGCGGTCATCGCGTACATGTCGTAGACCTCGCCGTTGGCGGTCTGGCGGCCGTGGAATTTCTTGCCGTACCAGGAGGCGAAGCCGCGCTCGCGCATCGGCTGGTCGCTCGCCACCGGCACGTAGTCGCGCCCGAGCACGCGGTAGGGCTTGTTGGGCCCGCCGCGGCGAATGGTCTCGACGACGGGCACCGCATCCGGCAGGTGCTCGAGCCCTTCGGGCGGGTTGGCATGCGCGCCATCGCGCTCCCACGACGGCGCCGGCCCCGGGCGGAAGACCACGTCACCGTCCGCACCGCGCGGCGGCCCGCCGGCACAGCCGGCCAGCGCGGCGATCACCGCGAGCGTCGCGAGTCCGCGGCCGGCACGGAGGCCGGGCCGGCGTGGGGCCGAGGGCAGTCGTTGCATGGCTGGGTGCTGCACGAAGGTTGCGCTTGTCGTCCTACACATGGCCGGCAGGCTACCACCCGTGCGCGGCCTGCCGCCGCGGCTCAGGCCGGCAAGCGCCGCGCCTGCGCCGCGGCGCGGCGGATCAGCGCCTGGGCATCGTCACCGAAGTGGAAGGCACGCAGGTAGTCGTCCACGCCATAGCCGGGCTGGGTGCGCTGGATGGCGGCGGCCACGCGGCGCGCCTCCTCATGGCGGCCGGCAAGCACCAGGCAGTGCAGCGCCACGCTCAGGATGTGCACATGGGCGTTCGGCCGCGCGGCGGCCTCGAGCGCCCAGTCGGCCGCTTCGTCGTGGCGGCCCAGGCGCATCAGCGCGATCGCGCGCGTGGCCAGCATGGCGAAGAGCAGCGGGTCGTAGGGGCTCAGGCGGCGTGAATGGTCGGTGGCGGCGATCGCCGCCTGCGCATCGCCCGACTGCGCCTGCACGAAGGCGAGCGTGTAGTGGCCGTGCGCGAAATTGGGGCTCAGGTCCACGCTCTGCTCGAGTTCGGCGATCGCCTCGCGCTGCTGCCCGCGCAGCCATTGCGCGCGGCCCAGGGCCCAGTGCGCCGACGGGTCGCGCTCGTCGGCCATCACGCCTTGCGAGGCGATGCGGTAGGCCGCTTCCATCGCCGCCCGCGCCTCGCCCCAGCCGAGGAAGGCCTCCTGGAAATGCGTGAAGGACAGCCCGGCGTACGGCCGCGCGAAACCGGGGTCGAGCCTGACCGCGGCCTCGAAGAAGCGGCGCGCCTGCAGGTTGTCCTCGCGGCTGAATCGCATCATGTGCCAGAGGCCGCGGTGATGCGCCTCCCAGGCATCCAGCGACTCCGGCGGCTTGAGGATGGCGCGCTGGCGTTCGGCCAGCTCCACCTGGCTGGCGATGGCGGCGACGATGCGGTCGCCGATCTCGTCCAGCCAGGCGAAGGTGTCGCCGCGCCGGCCGTCGAAATCCTCGGCCCACAGCACCCGCGCGCTGCGTGCCTCCAGCAGCTGCGCGCCCACATGCAGCCGCCCGCCCGTGGCGCGGCGCAGCGTGCCGCCGGCGACGTAGTCGACCTCGAGCCGGCGCGCCGCGTCCTCGGCGCCGACACGGCGCTCGTCGAGCACGAACACCGTGCCCGGCGCGATGACGAACATGCTGCGCAGCTTGGCCAACCGGGTGATGAGGTCGTGCGCGAGCGCCCCGCCGAGGCCGCCGGGCACACCGCCGCGCGGCTCCGCAAACGGCATGACGGCAATCGACGCCCGGCGCGGCGCCACGGCAGCCGCGGGCTCGGCGGGTGCCGGCGGCGCGGCCGGGGCCTGCACACGCGCGGCCCGATGGCGCTGTCGCGCCGCACGCCAGGCCAGGCCCAGCGGCGCCCAGTCCGCACCTTCGGCCTGGTGCTGGCGCACGGCGGTGGCCAGATGCGCCTCGCCGTCCTGCCAGCGGCCGGTCGCGGCCAGCACCTCGAACAACTGCTCGTGTGCACGCGCATCGAAGGGCGCGAGCCGCAGCCACTGCTCCAGGCAGGCGAGCGCTTCGTCGCCCGCGCGCGGCAGCCGTTGTGCGAGCCCCTCGAGGAGTGCGACCTGCGCGGCACGGAAGCGGCGGCGCTGCGCCGTCAGCCAGGCGCTGTAGCCGGCACTGCGGGGAATCTCCAGGCCTTCCAGGAACTCGCCGCGGAAGCGGCCGGCGAGTGCGCGCAAGGCGTCCGCGTCCAGCGCGCCGATGCCGGCCTGCAGCGCCTGCTGCACCTGCAGCGCATCGACGCTCGCGCCGGCCAGGTCGAGGCGCACGCCGCCGTCGGTGGCGAGCAGGCGCTGCGGCGTGTCCAGCACCGTGCGCAGCTTGCTCAGGCTCCAGCGCAGTTCGCCGCGCGGGTCGTTCGGCAGGTCCCACAGCAGCTCGCACAGATGGCTGCGCGACAAGGCGTGGGGCGCCATCGCGAGGCACGCCAGCAACGCCCGCACCTTGCGCGACGCCGGCAGCACCCGCGGCACGCCGTCGCGCATCACGCGCAGCGGCCCGAGCAGCAACAGCGCCAGCCCGCCGGCCGGCGCGGCCGGGGTGTCCACGGCGCTTTCCACGCTGATTCCCACGCGCTTTCCCACGCTGCCTCCCACGCGCGGCGCCAACAGTGGTGCCTGCGGCGACGACCCGCCGCCTGCAGGCCCCGCCGCACGGGGTCGCCAGTCGATTGAACCACGGAGCCTTCCATGAACGCCTTCACCACCACCGATACCACCACCCCCGACTTCGCCGCCATCAAGGTGCGCCAGCAGGCCACCTGGGCCTCGGGCGACTACGCCGTCGTCGGCAGCACCTTGCAGATCGTCGGCGAGACGCTGTGCGAGGCGATGGACCTGCGCGCCGGCCAGCGTGTGCTCGACGTCGCCGCCGGCAACGGCAACGCCACACTGGCCGCGGCCCGCCGCTGGTGCCAGGTGACCTCCACCGACTACGTGCCATCGCTGCTGGCGCGCGGGCGGGAGCGTGCCGAAGCCGACGGGCTGCACGGCATCGCCTTCCGCGAGGCCGATGTCGAAGCCCTGCCCTTCGAGGACGCGAGCTTCGACGCCGTGGTGTCCACCTTCGGCTGCATGTTCTCGCCCGACGCAGAACGCGTGGCCAGCGAGATGCTGCGCGTGTGCCGCCCCGGCGGGCGCATCGGCATGGCGAACTGGACGCCCGAGGGCTTCGTCGGCCAGCTGTTCAAGACGCTGGGGCGCCATGTGCCGCCGCCGGCCGGCGTGGCCTCCCCCGCGTTGTGGGGCACGCGCGAGCGCATCGACGCGCTGTTCGGCGCGCACGCCACGGTGCACACCGAGACCTGCCAGTTCGCCATGCGCTACCGCTCGCCCGATCACTGGATCGAGGTGTTCAGGCGCTACTACGGCCCGCTGCACAAGGCCTTCGGCGCGCTGGACGCCGCCGGCCAGGCGGCGCTCACCGAGGACCTGCGCGCCGTGATCGCGCGCTTCAACCGGGCGCACGACGGCTCGGTGGTCGCACCCAGCGACTACCTGCAGGTGGTGATCACGCGCCACTGAGCCCCCCTCCACTGAGCACCCGCCACTGAGCACCCGTCACTGAGCACCCGCCACTGAGCACCCGCCACTGACCGCCCTTCCTTCAGGAGCATCGACATGACACACACCCCCACCCCGGTCGCCGCCTGCATCGCGGCGCTGTTGATCGCCGGCACGACCACCGCACGCGCCGACGCCGTCACCGACTGGAACACCACCGCCGGCGCGCTGGTGGCCGCCGCCAAGCTGGGCGCACCGCCCGCCACCCGCGTGATGGCGATGGTGCAGACCGCCGTGCACGACGCCGTGCGCGCCGCGGCCCGAGCCGACGTCTCGATGGACGCGGCCGTGGCCGCGGCCAATCGCGCCGTGCTCATCAAGCTGCTGCCGGCGCAGGAGGCCGCGCTGGTGCAGGCCTACGAGCGTGCGCTCGCCACCGTGCCCGATGGCGCGGCCAGGACCGCCGGCATCGCCGCCGGCGAACAGGCAGCCGCGGCGGTGCTGGCGCGCCGCGCGGGCGACGTGATCGCGCCCGAGCGCTACCGCCCGCAGACCGTGCCCGGCGTCTACGTGCCGACCACCGCGCCGGGCGCCACCCAGTGGCCGCAGCGCCTGCCCTGGACGATGACCAGCACCGCGCAGTTCCGCCCCGGCCCGCCGCCGGCCTTGAGCAGCGCGCAATGGGCGCGCGACTACGAGGAGGTGAAGACGCTCGGCAACAAGGCCTCGAGCGCGCGCAGTGCCGAGCAGACCGCAGTCGCGCAGTTCTGGCAGTACTCGCTGCCGCCGATCTACCACGGCGTGCTGCAGTCCGTGGCCGCCGCGCCAGGGCGCAGCGCGGCGCAGAACGCCCGCCTCTTCGCCATGGCCTCGCAGGCCATGGACGATGCGCTCATCGCGGTGTTCGAGGCCAAGTACCAGCACCCGTTCTGGCGCCCGCTCACCGCCATTCGCAACGGCGACAGCGACGGGCACGACGCCACCCAGCCCGACGCCGGCTGGTCGCCGCTGATCGACACGCCGCTGCACCCCGAGTACCCGAGTGCGCATGCGGTGCTGGCGGGCAGCGTCGCCGCGGTGATCGAGGCGGAGACCGGCGGCAAGCTGTCCGCGCCGCTGCGCACCCGCAGCCCGAGTGCCGAGGGCGCCGAGCGCCGTTGGCACACACCGGCCGAGCTGGCGCGCGAGGTGGCCGACTCGCGCATCTGGGCCGGCATCCACTACCGCACGTCGGTGGAGACCGGTCTCGCCATGGGCGCTGCCATCGGCGCGCAGGCGGCGGCGCGCTTCGACGCCACGGCGCCCGCGCTGCAGGCCGCCGCGACCGCCGGCCGTTGAGAAGGAGCGCACGATGGACGCCCCCGTTCTCGAAGCCGACTACGTCATCATGGGCGCCGGCACCACCGGCCTGGCCTTTGCGGACACCCTGCTCAGCGACAGCACGTCGACGATGATCCTCGTCGACCGCCGGGCCAAGCCGGGCGGGCACTGGCTGGACGCCTACCCCTTCGTGCGGCTGCACGGCCCGTCGGCCATCTACGGCGTGGACTCGATGCCGCTGGGCAGCGGCGCCATCGACCGCGTCGGGCTGAACCAGGGCCTTCACGAGATGGCCAGTGGCGCCGAGATCTGCGCCTACTACGACCGCCTGATGCAGCAGCGCCTGCTGCCGAGCGGCCGGGTGGTGTTCCTCGCGCGCCATGCACTCGATGCGCAGGGCGTTGCCACCTCGCTGGTGAGCGGGCGGCGCCAGCCGCTGCGCGCGCGCCGCAAATGGGTGGACGCCACCATCATCGACAGCCAGGTGCCGGCCACGCACGGCCCCGACTTCCCGGTGGCGCCGGGCGTGCGCTGGGTGGCGCCGAGCGCGCTGGTGCAGCTGCCCGCGCCGGCAGAGGGCCATGTGATCGTCGGCGGCGGCAAGACCGCCATCGACACCGCGCTGTGGCTGCTGGAGCAGGGCGCCGACCCCGAGCGCATCACCTGGATCCGCCCGCGCGAAGCGTGGCTGCTCAACCGCGCCAATGTGCAGCCCACCGGCGCCTTCGTCGATCGCACCGTGGCGGCCATCGCCGGCGAACTCGAGGCGGCACGCGATGCGGCCTCGGTGCCCGACATGTTCGCGCGGCTGGAAGCCGCACGCCTGCTGCTGCGCATCGACCCGGCGGTGACGCCGACGATGTACCGCTGCGCCACCGTCAGCGAAGCCGAGCTGGCGCAGCTGCGGCGCATCCGCCGCGTGGTGCGTCTGGGCCATGTGCGCGCCATCGAGCGCGAACGCATCGTGCTCGAACACGGCGAGATCCCGACCTCGCCGTCGCAGGTGCATGTGCATTGCGCCGCGATCAGCCTGCAGCGCGGGCCGGTGCAGCCGGTGTTCCAGGGCGCGCGCATCGTGCCGCAGTATGTGCGCCGCTGCGCGCCCTCGTTCAGCGCCGCACTCATCGCCCACCTCGAGGCCGCGCTGGACGACGACGCGCAGAAGAACCGCCTGTGCCAGCCCATCCCCGTGCCCGAGGTGCCCCTCGACTGGCTGCGCATGCACCTGCTGACCGCCTCCAACCAGTACCGCTGGCTGCAGCAGCCGGGGCTCAAGGACTGGATGCGCCGCTCGCGGCTGGAGGCTTACACCGCACTCTTCGAGCAAGCCGCGACACGGGCCGACACGCCATGGGCGGCGCTGCAGCAGCGGCTGCAACAGGTGCGCACGAGCGGGCTGCAGCGCATGGAGGAATTGCTGGCGCAGGAGGCGCGGGGTGAGGCGATGGCGGCGTGATGCCGGGCAGGCGGCGTGGAGAAAGGTCGACGTCAGTCAGTCGTGTCGACGGCTTGTGCCCGGATGGCGCGCCCGGCTGGGATCGAACCAGCAACCCCTGCCTTCGGAGGGCAGTACTCTATCCATTGAGCTACGGGCGCGAAGGAACTGCGAAGTGTAGCGGCTCGGCCTGGTCGGCTCGGGCCGGCCAGGCATGCCGGCCCCGCCGCTCAGCGTCGCTCGTCCCACTGGCAGCGCGGGTGGATGGCGTTGCCGCTGGAGACGAGGCGGCCGGTCTGGCGGTCGATGCTGACCTGGTACCAGAGGCAGAAGGGGTTCTCGTAGAGATAGGACCACAGCTCGTGGTTCTGCCGCGGCAGTGTGCGCACCTGCGACGGGTGGCCGATGCGGAAGAGCACCTCGTCACGTGTCATGCCGGGGCGCAGGGTCTCGAACACCGCTTCGTTGCGCACCTGGGTGGAGGCGAGCAGCCGCCCGCTCGCGTCCACATCCACCATCCAGGTGTGCACGCCGAAGGAGCCGGCGCCGTACTCCAGGCGTTCGCCGCCTTCCGGGCGCGGGTAGACGGCGGTCGGGCGGCCGTGGCGGGCCTGGACTTCGTCGACCGGCGTGCCGGGCGCGGTGGAACCCACCGTGGCGCAGCCGGCGAGCGCGAGCGTCAGGCCCAGCGCGAGTGCGGCGGCGGCACGTTTCAGCGACACATTCATGGCAACAACTCCTGCGCGCGGCGCATGCCGCCCGTGGATGCTATTCGGCGCCGTGTTCCCGGGATGCCGGCGCGGTGCCAGGCGTGTGCGGCCCGGCGCGGTAGTCAGCGCGTGCCGCGGCGGCGCGCGAGGCCCAGCAGCAAGGTGTCGACCATGGACTGCGCCAGCGCGTCGCGCGCGGCGTCGTCCTGCCCGGCGCGCGGGCGGTACCAGATGAGCGACCACTGCAGCCCGCCGAGCAGCGTCTTCACCGCCACCGACAGGTCCAGCTCCGCCAGCAGCCCGGCTTCGTGTGCGCGCGCGGCCTGCTGCTTGAACAAGGCCTCGAAGCGGTCGCGCGAGGCGATGAGCGCATCCAGCTCGGCACGCTGGCGTGGCGTCAACGCGCCGAAGCGGTGCAGTTGCACGCCCTGCACCACCACGCTCTCGAACGCATGGTGCTCGAACAGCGCCAGCGCATGCGCCTTCATCATCGCCGCGAGCACCTCGAGTGCGTCGCCGCGCACGGCCATCGCCGGCTCGACGGCCTCGAACAGCAGGGCCATGCCGAGCCGGTGCACGTCGAAGAAGAGATCCACCTTGGACGGGTAGTGGTGGTAGACGCGGCCCTTGGTCGCGCCCATGCGGCGGGCGACGACGTCGATGCTGGTCGCGTGAAAGCCCTGCTCCATGAAGCATTCGGCCGCGGCCTCGAGGATCTCGCGGCGCGCGGGCGTCAGGTCCTTCATGCGCCGCCCTCGCCGCGCCGCATGTCGGCCGCGAGCTGGCGGGCGTAGCTGCGGGCGTCCACCTCCAGGGTGTAGCGCGCCGAGCCGACGTAGCGCGAGCGCACCGCGCGCTCATGGCGGCCGATCTCGCGCGCCATCGCCGCCGCGTCGGGCAGTTGCATCTCGCCGGCCAGCAGCGCCGCCAGCCAGCGCGACTGCACCTCGACCAGCGGAATCGTCGCCCCGACCGGCTGCACCAGCCCGAGGAAGTACAGGCCCGGCAGCTGCGGCGGCGCGATGCGCCGGTACAGCGCCGGCACCTGCTCGCCGACGCGAAACAGCTGCGGATCGAGGAACGGAAAGCTGGTGCGGTAGCCGGTGGCCTGGATGATGACGTCCACCGGCTCGCTGCTGCCGTCCTCGAAGCTGACGCGATCGCCCTCGAGCGCGCGCACGTTCGGCTTCATGCGGATCCAGCCGTGGCCGCAATAGGGCAGCAGCTCCTGGCTGAGCGTCGCATGCTCGCGCCAGATGGCGTGGCGCGGGTGCGGCACGCCGAAACGCTCCTGGTTGCCCACCGCCAGGCGGCCGAGCGCGCGCAGCAGGCTGCGGCTGACCGGCGTGGGCAGGCGCAGGCGGCGGGCGAAGAAGGCCGTCCAGCGGTCGGCCGGGATGCCCATGATGTATTTGGGCATCACCCAGGCGCTGCGCCGGGTCGAGACGAAGGTGCGGCGGGCGCTGCGGCACACGTCCACCGCGATGTCCACCGCCGAGTTGCCGAAGCCGATGACCAGCACGTTCTTGCCGGCAAAGGGCTCGGCCGTGCGGTAGTGATGCGAATGGATCTGCTCGCCGCTGAACTCGCCCGGAAACTCGGCCGTGCGTGGGTCCCACAGATGCCCGTTGGCGACGACGACGGCGCGGTAGCGGCGCGATTCGCCGTTCGCCAGCGTCACCCGCCAGGCGCCGTCGGGCTCGGGCGCGACCTGCTCCACCTTGCAGCGGAAGCGGAAGTGGCGCTTGAGGTCGAAGCGCGCGGCATAGCTTTCCAGCCATTCCAGCACTTCCTCGTGCGAGAGGAAGTCGGGATAGGTCGTGGGAATCGGGTGGTCGGGGTAGCCGAGGTTGTCGCGGCTGGTGTCGATGTGCAGGCTACGGTAGGCCGACGACAGGCCGTTGTCGTTCTGATAGCGCCACATGCCGCCGATGTCCGAGCCGATCTCGAAGCCCTCGAACACCACGCCGCGCTCGGCCAGCGCCTTGGCCGCGGCCATGCCGGACGAGCCCGCGCCGATGATGCACACGGGCAGGGGGGTCGATGCGTTCATGGCGGGGGCGGCTCGCTGGCGAGCTCAGTGGCGAGAAAGGCCTGGACCAGCGCATCGGCGCTGGCGTCGGGCGTGAAGCCGAGCGCCAGCGCCCGGGCCGAGGTGAAGGCACGCGGCCAGCCGTCGATGACTCGCTGCACGGCCGCATCGGGCTGCCAGCGCACCAGCGCCGCTGCACCGGGTGCGCGGCGTGCCGCCGCATCGACCAGTTCGGCCGGCGTGACGGTCAGCCCCGGCAGGTTCATGGCGCGCACGCCGCCCAGCGCCTCGGCCGGCAGCGCGGCCAGGCGCAGAAAGCCCTCGACCACCTTGTCCACCGAGGCGACCACAAGCGGCGCATCCGGCGCGATGCGGCAGACCGCGGGTTCGCCCCGCAGGGGCTCGCGCATCAGCGAGGCGACCTGGTCGGAAATGCTGCCGGTGGCCGGGCCCGGGTGCGTCACCACGATGGGCAGGCGCAACGCCCGTCCGTCGAGAAAGCCGTGGCGGCTGTAGTCGGCCAGCAGCAGTTCGGCCACGGCCTTGTGCGTGCCGTAGGAGGTGGTCGGCGCCTGCCGCACGTCGTCGCCGACCACGGGCGGCAGTTCACCGCCGAAGGTCGCGATGGAGCTTGCGAACACCAGCCGCGGCGCCACAGGCTGGCGGCGGCAGTGCTCCAGCAGGTCGACCAGGCCCAGCAGGTTGGTCTCGAGGCCACGGCGGAAATCGGTCTCGGCATCCACCGTCAGCGTGGCGGCGAGATGGAACACGACATCGACCGGCTGCGCGAACAGCCGCTCCTGCATGCCGGGCTCGCGCAGGTCGCCGTGCAGCGTGGTGAGCGTGCAGGCCGCGGCGGGCGGCGCGGAAAGCGCACGCAGGTCGAAGAGCACCAGTTCGTCGATGGCCCGCTCGCCGAGCCGGGCGTCGGCGGCGAGCCGGGCCGCCAGCCGTGCGCCGAGGAAGCCGCCGGCGCCAAGAATCAGGACGCGCATGTCAGGTGGTCCCCACGGGCGTCACGGGCGAGGCCACCGCGCCCGGCAGGCGCAGCGGCGGCGCCGTGAGTAGAAAGCGCGAGCGCCCGGCCTGCCGCAGATGGGCCGCCAGCGGCGTGAGCCACCACAGCTCGCCCAGGTGCACGCCGAGCTTGAACAGGCAGTGTTCGTGCAGCGGCAGCGCGGCGCAGCAGCCGTCGCCCTCGCGCGCCGGGTAGGCCTCGACGGCGTAGTTGTCGGCCGCGATCGCGGCGATGCCGCTGTCGGTGATCCACTGCCGCCGCCGTTCATCGCGGCCGTCGAGCCCGCTGCCGGTGCGCGCGAGGGCCTCATGCGTCGGCAGCCGGTCCATGGCCAGCACCGCCTGCGCGAAGCCGGTGTGGAAGCAGACGATGTCGCCCTCTTCCACCACCACGCCGTCGGCGGCCATCACCTGGGCCAGTTGTTCGTAGCCGACCAGGGTGCGCGCATCGCCGAAATGCGCATGCAGGTCGATGAGCACCGCGCGGCCCTGCACCGCCTTGAGCGCCATGTTTTCGATGCCCAGCGCCCGGGCGGCCGAGGTGCTGGCCAGGCCGCTGCCGGCGGCGCCTGCGTCGGCGGGGTCGCTCGGGCCCAGCACCTCATGCTCCGCGCGGTAGCCGTTGTAGTAGACGCGCTCGGGCAGCCCGTCGCCATCGGCGTCGAACAGCGAGCCGACATGGGCCAGGCCGTCCCATTGCGTGGAGTACTGCAGGTGCAGGATGGCCAGGTCGTCGCTGATGACGTCGGTGCGTTCGGCGATCAGCTCGGCCAGGCGGAAGTTGAAGTTCACCCGGCCTTGGCGCAGCGTCGGACGCAGCACCGGCGGATGGCGCGACGGATGCAGCACGTTGCCGCCCGGGTGGTCCAGCGGCAGGCTGAGGCAGAAGGAGCGGCCGTCGCGCACCTCGGCCACGCCCTGGCGCACCTTCTCGGGTGTCAGCAGGTTGAGGCGGCCAAGCTGGTCGTCGGGCCCGAAATCGCCCCAGGTGGCGCCCGGCGGGCGGTGGGTCCAGCGCGGGGACGAAGAAGCCATGGCAATTGCGATGGATCAAAAGATACTCGGTAGTATGTTGCCGACCCGCGGGGCCGGTCAAGGCGTGGTCCGGATATGGGCCCGCGCGGGCGGCCGGCGAGTTCGCCGCGTGTGTCGTTGTTGCGGCGCCCGGCTGGCGCTTGCCGCCGGCCGCTGGCGCGGCCGGGTCAGCGCAGAGCCGGCTTCAGCGCAGCGGCGGCGGCGCCGGCCGGCCGGCGTTGCGCCGGCGGAAGAGCGCGGCACGTGCCAGCAGCGTCGTGGTGACGGGCGCGGTGATGCTGAGCAGGATGATGATCACCCAGGCGTGCAGCGAGAGCTCCTCGTTGTGCGCCGAGAAGTAGACGATGGTGGCCAGCGTCACGCACCAGGAGCCGAGCGTGTACGACAGCGCCGGCGGGTGCATGCGCTGGAAGTAGTCGGGCAGGCGCAGCAGCCCGATGGCACCGGCCAGCGCCGCCAGCCCGCTCATCACCACCAGCAGGGCGACGATGCCTTCCACCCACAGCGGCACGCCGCCGATCATTCGATCACCTCGCCACGCAGCAGGAACTTGGCCATGGCGGCCGAACTGACGAAGCCGAACAGTGCGATCAGCAGCGCCGCCTCGAAGTACATGCTGCTGGTGAAGCGGATGCCGAGCACCATCGCCGCCAGCAGCGCGACGACGTAGAGGTAGTCCAGCGCCAGCACCCGGTCCTGCGCCGACGGGCCGCGCAGCAGCCGCACCAGCGTGAGCGCCATGGCGAGCCCGTAGCAGAAGAGCGCGAAGACGATCGCGCCGAGCAGCAGCATGCTCATTCGAAGATCTCCTTCAGGGGCGCTTCGTAGCGCGCCTTGAAATAGGCCACGAACTCGGCCTCGTCACGGAGGTTCCACACGTGCAGCAGCATGACGCTGCGGTCGAAGGCGAGCTCCGACCAGACGGTGCCGGGCACGACGGTGGTGATCATCGCCAGCGAGGCGAGCGCGCTCGGATCGCGGATGTCCAGCGGAATGCGCACGAACTGGCTGTTCGGCTTGTAGCGGCCGAGGCGTATCACGTCGCGCGTGACTTCCAGTGCCGACTCGATCACATCGTGGCCCACCACGAGGATCAGCCGCGCCACCACCAGCGGATGGCGGATGCGCACCGGGCGCGGACGCAGCGAGGCCGTCATCACGGGCACGGCCAGTCCCACCAGCGCGCCGAGCAGCACATGCGCCGGATGCAAGGTCTCGTGCAGCACCAGCCACATGGCCCACAGGGCCAGCGACAGCAGCGGTGCGGGGAACAGGCGGCGCATCATCGGATGCCTCCTTCGACCGGCACGCCCACGGCGCGCGAGGACGGCACCGGACGGGTGGACATCACCGTCGAGATGTACTGCCCTGGCTGGTGCAGCGCCTCGGCGGCGGCACGCATGTAGTTCATCACCGGATCGGCACGCACCGTGATGGCGATGCACACACCGATGAGCCCGGCCACCGGCAGGCATTCGATGATGCGCAGCCGCGGCACGGGGCGGTCCTGCGGCGCCCAGAAGAAGCGGATGCCCGCGCGCATCAGCGCGAGCAGCGACGCGAGGCCCGAGGCGATGAGCAGGCCGAACAGCAGCCAGGCGGCCTGCGTCATCGGCGCGGACGCGAGCCCGCCGAAACCCAGCGGGTCGAGCAGCGCGGCGAGGATGCCGAACTTGCCGAGAAAGCCCGACAGCGGCGGCAGCCCGGCGATCAGCAGCGTGCAGACGATGAAGCTCAGGCCGAGGAAGGCCATGGCCGCGGGAATCGCCTTGCCGATGAGCGCCATCTGCTCGTCGTCCAGGTTGGTGTCGTCCGAATGCGCCATCAGGTCGGCGGCGAAGGGCGGGCTGTCGCCCTCGTCGTCGGGCAGCCGCACCTCTTCCTCGATCTGCCGCGAGCGCTCGATGAGCTCGTTGAGCAGGAACAGCGCGGACAGGGCGAGCGTGGAGCTCAGCAGGTAGAACATCGCGCCCGAGGTCACCGCCGCACGCCCGAAGCCGATGGAAGCGAGCAGCGTGCCCGAGGACACGATGATGCAGAAGCCCGCCAGCCGCCCGAGGTGCTGGGTGGCCATCACGCCGATGGCGCCGAAGGCAAGCGTGGCCAGCCCGCCGATGACCAGCGCGTCGCCGCCGAAGTAGGCGGACGCACCGGCGCCACCGGAGAACAGCAGCGTCCACAGCCGCAGCACCGCGTACACGCCCACCTTGGTCATCACGGCGAACAGCGCCGCCACCGGCGCCGCCGCCGCCGAATAGGCCGGCGCCAGCCAGAAGTTGAGCGGCCACATCGCCGCCTTGATGAGGAAGGCGACGGCGAGGATGGCCGCGCCCGCGTGCATCAGCGCCCGGTCGTCGTCCTCCACCAGCGGGATCTTCTGCGCCAGGTCGGCCATGTTCAGCGTGCCGGTGGCGCCGTAGAGCACGGCCACGCCGATGAGAAAGAGCGAGGAGGCGAAGAGGTTGACCGCGATGTAGTGCAGCCCCGAGGTCACGCGTGCCCGGCCCGAGCCGTGCAGCAGCAGGCCGTAGGAGGCGGCCAGCAGCACCTCGAAGAACACGAACAGGTTGAACAGGTCGGCGGTGAGGAAGGCGCCGTTCAGCCCCATCAGCTGGATCTGGAACAGCGGATGGAAATGCACGCCGGCGCGGTCCCAGCGCGCGATGGCGAACAGCACCGAGCCCAGGCCGATGACCGAGGAGATCACCAGCATCAGTGCCGACAGCCGGTCGACCGCGAGCACGATGCCGAAAGGCACCTCCCAGTTCGACGGCAGGTACACGCCGATGGCGCCCGCGGCGTCGCTGTTGTCCACCCAGACCAGCAGCGCCACCGACACCGCGAGCCCGAGCACGCAGGACAGCACGTTGATCAGCGCCTTCCACAGCCGCCGCGGTTCGCCGAGCAGCAGCATCAGTGCCGCGGTGACCAGCGGCAGCAGGATGGGCGCGACGATGAGGTGTGGGGTCATGACTGCCCCCCGCCCGCGCCGCGGCGCTCCGTACCCGTGATGGGTCCGTGGTCGGCCATCCGCCGCTCGGCCTCGCCGCGCGACTGGGCGCGCATGGCCAGCGCCTCGTCGGCCAGCGCCGGCACGCCCACGCTCAGCGGATCCTCGACGCCGTCCACGTGGTCGGTGCCGGTCAGGCCGCGCGAGGCCATGAGCACGACGAGGAAGAGCGCCGTCATCGCGAAGCCGATGACGATGGCGGTAAGCACCAGCGCCTGCGGCAGCGGGTCGGTGTAATGCGACAGGTCCGTGGGCACGCCCGGCGCGATGATCGGCTCGCGGTCCATGGCCAGGCTGCCCATGCTGAAGATGAACAGGTTGACCGCATAGGACATCAGCGAGATGCCCATGATCACCTGGAAGGTCCGCGGGCGCAGCATCAGCCACACGCCCGAGGCGCCGAGCACGCCGATGGCCAGTGCAATGACTTCTTCCATCAGGCGCTCGCCTCCGCAGGCTTGTTGCGCCGTGCGCGCACCGACTGGTGGGCCAGCGCGGTGATGATGAGCAGCGTCGCCCCCACCACCACCGAGAACACGCCGAGGTCGAAGAACAAGGCGCTGGGCAGGTGCAGTTCGCCCAGCACCGGCAGGGTGACGTGGGCGGTGTGCGTGGTCAGGAAGGGATAGCCCAGCACCACCGCACCCAGGCCGGTGAGCACCGCGAAGAACAGGCCCGCGGCCACCCAGCGGCGCGGGTTGAGGTCGATGTGCGCCTCGGCCCATTGCGTGCCGGCCACCATGTACTGCAGCGTGAGGCCGATGGCCACCACCAGCCCGGCCACGAAGCCGCCGCCCGGCTGGTTGTGCCCACGCATGAACAGGTAGAACGCGACCACGTAGGACAGCGGCAGCACCAGGCGCGCGAGCACCGCGGGCACCAGCATGTAGCCGAGCGCGGTGTCGGACGCGGTGCGCGGGTTGACGAGGTCGGTCACGAGGTCGTCGGGCATGCGGCGCTGCTGCAGCGGCACGTCCACCGTCTCGCGCGGCGGGCGGAAGCGCCGCAGCAGCGCGAATACCGTGAGGCCCACCGCGCCGAGCACGGTGATCTCGCCCAAGGTGTCGAAGCTGCGGAAGTCCACGAGCATCACGTTGACCACGTTGGTGCCGCCGCCCTCGGGCAGGGCGCGGCTGAGGAAGAAGGGCGAGATGCTTTGCGGCGCCGGGCGGGTGAGCATGGCGTAGGACAGCACCGCCAGGCCCGAGCCGGTGAGGGCCGCCAGCACGAAGTCGCGCGCGCGGCGGGCGCGGGCGCGGGTCGTCGTCGCCTCGTTGGCCGTGCCCTCGATCCGCTTGGGCAGCCAGCGCAGGCCCAGCAGGAACAGCACGGTGGTCACCACCTCGACCGTGAGCTGCGTGAGCGCGAGGTCGGGCGCGGAGAACCACACGAAGCTGAGCGACACCGAGATGCCGGCCACCGACATCATGATCAGCGCCGCCAGCCGGTGGTACTTGGCCTGCGCCGCCGCACCGATGGCGCAGACCATGCCGATGACCCAGAAGGTGACGAATTCCGGCGTGGCCGGCATGCGCGGGCGGTCGCCCCGGCTCACGCCCTGCACCCACAGCGGCGCGGTGCCCGCCAGCAGCCCGAGCGCCACCAGCCAGAACATCTGCGACTGCAGCCGCCGCGTGCCCAGCATGCGCAGCGCCGTGCGCGCGAAGAGCTCCAGCCAGGCGTTGACCTTGTTGAACAGCCGCTCGCCGTCGGTGTAGCGCACCAGCGGCGCCTGCTGCAGCTTGCCGCGGCGCAGCGCATTGCGCAGCAGCAGGTAGCCGACTGCGCCGCCGGCAAGAGCGATCAGGCTCATCACCATGGGCGCGTTGAAGCCGTGCCACACCGACAGCGTGTAGGACGGCAGCTGCCCACCCACCACCGGCCGCGCCGCGGCGGCCAGCGCCGGCCCGATCGACAGCGAGGGCGCCACGCCGATCACGATGCAGCACAGCACCAGGAACTCGATGGGCACACGCATCCAGCGCGGCGGCTCGTGCGGCTCGCGGGGCAGGTCGGTCGCGACGGGGCCGAAGAACACGTCGTAGCCGAAGCGCAGCGAATACACCACGCCGAACACGCCGGCCAGCGTGGCGACCAGCGGCAGCGCCCACTCCACCCACGGCAGCGACTCCATGTAGACCGTCTCGGCGAAGAACATCTCCTTCGAGAGGAAGCCGTTGAGCAGCGGCACCCCGGCCATGGCGCCGCTGGCCACCATCGCCAGCGTGCCGGTGATCGGCATGGCCTTGTAGAGGCCGCTCAGGCGGCAGATGTCGCGCGTGCCGGTCTCGTGGTCGATGATGCCGGCGGCCATGAACAGCGAGGCCTTGAAGGCCGCGTGGTTCATGATGTGAAAGACCGCCGCCACGGCGGCGACCTGGCTGTCCAGCCCGAGCAGCAGCGTGATGAGGCCGAGGTGGCTGATGGTGGAATAGGCGAGCAGCCCCTTCAGGTCGTGCTGGAACATCGCCGCATAGGCGCCCAGCAGCAGCGTGCAGGCGCCGGCGCCGCCGACGATCCAGAACCACTGCTCGGTGCCCGCCATCGCCGGCCACAGCCGCGCCAGCAGGAAGACGCCGGCCTTCACCATCGTCGCCGAGTGCAGGTAGGCCGACACCGGCGTGGGCGCGGCCATGGCGCGCGGCAGCCAGAAGTGGAAGGGGAACTGCGCGCTCTTCGTGAGTGCACCCAGCAGCACCAGCACCAGCGTGGGCAGGTACAGCTCATGCTCGCGCACCGCGTCGCCCGCGCCCAGCACGTCGCTCAGTTCGTAGCTGCCCACGATGTGGCCCAGCATCAGCATGCCGGCCAGCAGGCACAGCCCGCCGGTGCCGGTGACCGTGAGCGCCATGCGCGCGCCGCGGCGCGCGTCACGCCGGTGGTGCCAGTAGCCGATCAGCAGGAAGGAGAACAGGCTGGTGAGCTCCCAGAACACCACCAGCTGGATGATGTTGCCCGACACCACCACGCCCAGCATCGCGCCCATGAAGGCGAGGAAGAACGAGAAGAAGCGCGGCACCGGGTCGGCCGGCGACATGTAGTAGCGCGCATACAGCGACACCAGCACGCCGATGACGGTGACCAGCATGCCGAACATCCACGCGAAGCCGTCGATGCGCACGATGATGTCCAGGCCGAGGCTGGGTAGCCAGGCCAGGCGCTGCTCGACCATGCCGCCGTCGCGCACCTCCGGAAACAACATGCCCAGCTGCACCGCGCCGGCCAGCGCCACCAGGCCGGACCAGACCGCGGCGGCATTGCGTGCATTGGCCGGCAACAGCGCGGCCAGCACGCTGCCGATGAACGGCAAGGCGATCAGAAAGGCGAGGGGCATCGCGCGAGTTTATGGTGCGCAGCGCTCCTCCCGCGGCGGCGGCGTTTACAGTGCCGCCTGCCTGTGCGCCGCCGCAGCGCTTGCGTCGATCCGCCACCCCGCCTTCGCCCACCATGAAGATCCTGCTGATCAACGGCCCCAACCTCAACCTGCTCGGCACGCGAGAGCCCGAGGTCTACGGTGCGACGACGCTGGCCGAAGTCGAGACGGCCTTCGTGGCCCATGCGAAGACGCTGGGCGCCGAGGCGCAGTGCTTCCAGAGCAACCACGAGGGCGCGCTCGTCGACCGGGTGCAGGCCGCGCGGGGCGACGGCACCTCGGTCATCGTCATCAACCCCGGCGCCTACACGCACACGAGCGTGGCGCTGCGCGATGCCTTCGCCGCGGTGGCCATCCCCTTCATCGAGCTGCACATCAGCAACGTCTACCGGCGCGAGCCGTTTCGGCGCCACTCCTACCTGTCGGACATCGCCGAAGGCGTGATCGCGGGCCTGGGTGTGGGCGGCTACCGGCTGGCGCTGGAAGCGGCGGTCGAACGCGCGCGGCGCTGATGCCGCGCTTTGCCGCCAACCTGTCGATGCTCTACGGCGAGCAGCCGTTTCTCGCGCGCTTCGCCGCCGCCGCGTCCGATGGCTTCGAGGCGGTGGAATGCCTCTTCCCCTACGAGCATGCGGCGAGCGACATCGCCGCCGCGCTCACGCGCCACGGCCTCGAGCTCGCGCTCTTCAACCTGCCGCCGGGGGACTTCGCCGCCGGCGAGCGCGGGCTCGCGGCGCTGCCCGGGCGCGAACACGATTTCGCCGCCGCACTCGAACGCGCGCTGCCCTATGCACTCGCCACCGGCTGCCGCCGCCTGCATGCCATGGCCGGCATCGTGCGCCCGGGCGCCGACCCTGCTGCCATGCGCGCGACCTATGTCGCGAACCTGCGCCGGGCCGCGGCACGGCTGGCGCCGCACGGCATCACGCTGCTGATCGAGCCGATCAACACACGCGACATGCCGGGCTACTTCCTCAACGTCCAGGCCGAGGCACATGCCGTGGTGGCCGAGGTCGGCGCACCAAATGTGCAGGTGCAGATGGACCTGTACCACTGCCAGATCATGGAAGGCGACCTCGCCACCGCGCTGCGCCGGTACGTGGGTGCGCCCGCATCGCGTGTCGGCCACATCCAGATCGCCGGCGTGCCCGATCGCCACGAGCCCGACGACGGCGAGCTGAACTACCCCTACCTCTTCGCGCTGCTGGATGGGCTCGGCTACGCGGGCTTCGTCGGCTGTGAATACCGCCCGCGGGCCGGGACGTCGGAGGGCCTCGGCTGGCTGCGGCGCTGGCGCGCATCGCAGGCCGGTGCGCACCGGGCGGCCCATACCCGCCCCCTATAATCGACAGGTTTTGCGCGGTGCAACGCGCCCGGCCCAGCCTGCCGCGCGTTCGTTCCGTCTTCGCCGTCAAGGACTGTTATGAGCGACCCCACTAGCACCCATGAAGAAGGGCCACACGAAGGCCCCATCAAGACGCCCAAGCAACTGG
>JBIQKU010000159.1:0-7640 GCA_044506225.1 Rubrivivax sp.
TGTCTGAGCGCAGTGAGCGAAGCGAACGAAGCGAGTTTTGCGCGAGCGCCAAAGATCGAGCACCGCAGAGCAGTCCGCGCAGCGGACCGTTTCCGTCGGGGTGCCCTTCTTTGGGTTACCTTTCTTGGGCAAGCAAGAAAGGTAACTCGCCTGCCGGGGCGAGACCCGGCTTGGTGGAGACAGGCAGATCTCGCAACCAGCAAACCGGCTTTCGCGCAATGCGCTTCGATACCTCAGCGCGAGCGGGTTCTGTTCTCACAGCCTGTGCTTCGACAAGCTCGGCACGAGCGGGTTGGTGGGAGGAGCGCTTCGATACCTCAGCGCGAACGGGATTGGGGCAATGGGATTAGGCGGAGAGCGCTTCGACAGGCTCAGCGCGAACGGGTCGTCATGATCGGCGTGCTTCGACAAGCTCAGGACGAACGGGTTGGTGGGACGATCGCTTCGATGTCTCAGCCCCTTCGACAGGCTCAGGGTGACGGGGGCTTCGATACCTCGGCCCGAACGGGTTTGGGGCGGTGGGTTTAGGCGGAGAGCGCTTCGACAGGCTCAGCGCGAACGGGTCGTCATGATCGGCGTGCTTCGACAAGCTCAGCACGAACGGGTTGGTGGGACGAGCGCTTCGATGTCTCAGCCCCTTCGACAGGCTCAGGGTGATCGGGCGGGCTTCGATACCTCAGCCCGAACGGGTTTGGGGCAATCCGGTCTGGGCGGAGAACGCTCAAGAGGCTTAGTGCGAACGGGCTTCCGCAATCGGCAACCAGCCGCCCCAGGACCCCACCCTGCGCCATCCCCTCCCACCCTCTAGCATGTCGCCCTCCACCCGCCCCGCATGCCGATGAACACCGCATCCGCCAACCCGTCCGCCCCCGCACCCTCCCGCCGCGAGTCGCTGTGGCGGCTGGCGGGTCGTCAGATGCTGCGTGACTTTCGTGCCGGCGAGTTGCGGTTGTTGCTGGTGGCGGTGACGCTGGCGGTGGCAGCGCTGGCGGCGGTGGGGTTTTTTGCGGATCGGCTGGAGAGCGGGCTGGCGCGGGATGCGCGGCAGTTGCTCGGCGGGGACGCCATCGTGGCGAGCGACCAGCCGGCGCCGGGGGCGTTTGCGGCCAAGGCGGGCGAGCTGGGGCTGGAGGTGGCGTCGACCGTCGGCTTCCCCAGCATGGCGCGTGCGCCGGATGCGCGCGGCGGGGCGACGCGGCTGGTGGGCGTGAAGGCGGTGAGCGACAGCTATCCGCTGCGCGGCCAGCTGCGGGTCAACAGCGGCGAGGGCACACCCGGCATGGACGTGGCGCGGGCGCCCGAGCCCGGCACGGTGTGGGTGGACCGGGCGCTGCTGGATGCGTTGGCGCTGCAGGTGGGCGACGAGCTGCTGCTGGGCGACGCCACGCTGCGCATCGCACACATGATCGTGTTCGAGCCCGACCGCGGTACCGGCTTCACGAGCTTCGCGCCGCGGGTGCTGCTCAACAGCGCCGATCTGCCGGCCACCGGGCTCATCCAGCCGGCGAGCCGGGTGCGCTACCGGCTGGCGGTGGCGCACCCGGGTGAGGACGATGCGGCGGTGCAGCGCTTCGTCAGCTGGGCCGAGGCGCACATCGAGGCCGAGAACCTGCGCGGCATGCGGGTGGAGTCGCTGGAATCGGGGCGCCCGGAGATGGAACAAACCCTGGACCGTGCCGAGAAGTTCCTCGAGTTGGTGGCGCTGCTGGCGGCGCTGCTGTCGGCGGTGGCGGTGGGCATCGCCTCGCGCGACTTCGCCGATCGGCACCTCGACGACTGCGCCATGCTGCGGGTGTTGGGCCAGTCGCAGCGGCGCATCGCCACGCAATACCTGATCGAGTTCGCATTGCTGGGTGTGCTTGCGAGCCTGGCAGGTGTCGCGCTCGGCTATGCGGTGCATTACGTGTTCGTCTGGCTGCTGAGCGACCTGGTGGGCGCGGTGCTGCCGGCGGCGAGCCTGTGGCCGGCGCTGTTCGGCCTGGGCGTGGGCATGACGCTGCTGCTGGGCTTCGGCCTGCCGCCGGTGCTGCAGCTCGCGCGGGTGCCGGCGCTGCGGGTGATCCGGCGCGATGTGGGCGCGCTCGCGCCGGCCTCGATCGCGGTGCTGAGTGCGGGCACGCTGGGTTTTGCGGCGCTGCTGCTGGCGGTGGCGTCCGATCTCCAGCTCGGCCTGATCGCGGTGGGCGGCTTCGCCGGCGCGGTGCTGCTGTTCGCCGCCATGAGCTGGCTGGCGGTGCAGGTGCTGCGCCGTGCGGTGCCCGAATCGCGGGCGCCGCGCTGGCTGGTGCTGGCCACGCGGCAGATCGCCGCACGCCCGGCCTTCGCGGTGCTGCAGGTGTCGGCGCTGAGCGTCGGTCTGCTGGCGCTGGTGCTGCTGGTGTTGCTGCGCACCGACCTCATCGCCAGCTGGCGCCAGGCCACGCCGCCGGATGCGCCCGACCGTTTCGTCATCAACGTGCAGCCCGACCAGGCGGACGCCTTCCGCCAGCGCCTGCATGACGCGGGCGTCTCGCGCTACGACTGGTACCCGATGATCCGCGGGCGCCTGGTGGCCATCAATGGCGAGCCGGTGGACGCCGAGGCCTACACCGACGACCGGGCGCAGCGCCTGGTCGAGCGCGAGTTCAACCTGAGCCATGCGGCGCAGATGCCGCAGCACAACGTGATCAGCGCGGGACGCTGGCTGCCGGACGAAGCGGATGCGCTCAGCGTGGAGGAGGGCCTGGCCGAGACGCTGGGCCTGAAGCTCGGCGACACGCTGCGCTTCGACATGGGCGGGCTGGTGAGCGAAGGGCGCATCACCAGCCTGCGCGAGGTCGACTGGAGCTCGATGCGCGTCAACTTCTTCGTGATGTTCCCGACGGCGCAGATGGAGGCCAATGTGCCGCTGAGCTACATCGCCGCCTTTCGCGCGCCGCCGGCAGTGCCCGGTGAGCCGAGCTTCGACAGCGCGCTCAGCCGCGAATTTCCGAACATCACCAACATCGACGTGTCGGCTTCGATCGCGCAGATCCAGCGGGTGCTGGACCAGGTCATCCGCGCGGTGGAGTTCCTCTTCGGCTTCACGCTGGCCACCGGCCTGGTGGTGCTGTTCGCTGCGGTGAGCGCCACGCGTGAATCGCGCGCCCGCGAGTTCGCGGTCATGCGGGCCATGGGCGCCAGCGCACGGCTGCTGGCGCAGGTGCAGCGCACCGAGTTGCTGGGGGTGGGGGCGCTGGCGGGCCTGCTCGCGTCCTTCGCGGCGATGGCGGTGGGCTGGGCGCTGGCGCGCTATGCCTTCGCCTTCGTCTGGGCACCGTCGCCGCTGGTGCCGCTCGCGGGGGCCGCGGCCGGCGCGCTGCTGGCACTGGCCGCCGGCTGGTGGAGTCTTCGCGGGGTGCTGCGCCGGCCGGTGGTCGAGACCTTGCGGCAGGCGGCGCAGTAGGCGGTCAAGGCCGGGTGCCTATGCGTGGGGCGTGCGCGCATGGCGCTTCGACAGGCTCAGCGCGAACGGAGACAAGCTCAGCGCGAACGGATGGCCTGGTGCCGCGGCGAGGGTGCGGCTGCGTCAGCCGGCCGCCGCGGCGCGTGCGCCCGAATCGGCCACCGCGCCGTCGGCCGCCACGCGTTCGAGCATGGCCTTGGTTTCCTGCGACGACAGCTTGAACACCGACACCGCCTGCATCAGCCGCGTCACCTGAGCGGTCACGCTCTGCGCGGCGGCGGCGCTCTGTTCGACCATGGCGGCGTTCTGCTGCGTCATGCGGTCGAGCTGTGACACGGCCTGGTTGACCTGCGTGATGCCGCTGGACTGCTCGCCGGTGGCGCCGGCGATGTGCGACACCAGCTCGGTGACGCGGCGCACACGGGTGACGATCTCTTCCATCGAGTGACCGGCCTGCTGCACGAGCGCCGCGCCCTGTTCGACGGTGTCCACGCTCGCGCCGATGAGGTCCTTGATCTCCTTGGCCGATTGCGCGCTGCGCTGCGCGAGGCTGCGCACTTCGGCGGCGACGACCGCGAAGCCGCGGCCCTGCTCGCCGGCGCGTGCCGCCTCGACCGCGGCGTTGAGCGCGAGGATGTTGGTCTGGAAGGCGATCGCGTCGATCACGCCGACGATGTCGGCGATCTTCTGGCTCGCGCGGCTGATCTCGTCCATGGTGGACACCACGCGCGCCACCACCTCGCCGCCGCGTTCGGCGCTGGCGCTGGTGTCGCGGGCGAGCTCATGGGCTTCGCGCGCCGAGCTGGCGCTCTGGCCGACGGTGCTCGACAGCTCCTCGATCGACGCGGCCGTCTGCTGCAGGCTGCTGGCCTGCGTCTCGGTGCGCGAGGACAGGTCCTGGTTGCCGCTGGCGATGTCGTGGGTGGACCGGTTCACCGTGCCGACGCCCTCGCGCACGTCGATCACGGTGGCGCGCAGGTTCATGTTCACCTGCGTGACCGCACGCATCAGGGCGCCGATCTCGTCCTCGCGCGGCGCGAGGCTGTGGCGGCGCAGGTCGCCGGCGGCCACGCGATTCACGAAGGCCGTGGCCTGTTTCAGTGGCACGAGGATGGAGCGGGTGAGCCACAGGCCCAGCAGGCCGCTCGCGCCGGCCAGCGCCGCGACGGCAAGCCATGGCGCGAAGGCGGACGCGCTTGGGGCCAGACCCAGCACCGCGGCCGCGCCGCCCAGCACCGGCAGGCCCAGCGCCACGGCGATGCGCGCGCGAATGCCCAGGTGCCGCAGGTCGCGCAGCCGGCCGCGCCAGCCGGCAGGCAGCACCTGGCCGTTGCGCAGGCGCAGATGGGCGGCCTGGTTGTCGCGGAAGAGTTTGTACGCCGGCTCGAGCGCGGCCACTTCCTCGGGCGAGCAGGCGCTGTGTACCAACAGGCCGCCGGCGTAGACGCCGTCATGGCGCAGCGCGGTGATGTTCAGCCGCACCCAGTACCAGTCGCCGTTCTTGCGCTGGTTCTTGATGATGCCGGTCCAGGGCGAGCCGCTCGCAAGCGTTGCCGCCATGTCCGCCGACAGCGCCGCGGGCACGTCGCGGTGCATCATCTTCGACGCGTTGGTGCCGGCCAGCTCCTCCCAGTCGTAGCCGCTCGCGGCGAGGTAGGACGGGTTGGCGTAGACGAAGCGCCCGGCCTTGTCGAGCACGATGACCAGCAGGTCGTCGTCGCCGATGCGGTGTTCGCGCGGCGTGTGGGAAACGTGGTTCACGGTTGTCCTTTCTCGCTGCGGCCGCCGCGAACTGCCCGGCGGTCAGGGCTCCTCTCGTGACGAGAGGCTCAGACCAATCCCATGTCGGCGCTGGACATGAGGGCCTCGATGTCCATGAGGATGAGCATGCGCTCCTGGGTGGAGCTGATGCCGGTGATGAAGGAGGTGTCCACGGCCGAGTTCATCTCGGGAGCGGGCTTGATGGAGCCGGGGGCGAGTTCGAGCACGTCGGAGACCGAGTCGACGACCGCACCGACCACGCGGCCCTGGACGTTGAGCACGATGACGACGGTGAAGTCGTTGTAGTCGGCGCTGTCGCAGCCGAGCTTCAGGCGCAGGTCGACGATGGGCACGATGACGCCGCGCAGGTTGACCACGCCCTTGACGAAGGCCGGTGCGTTGGCGATGCGCGTGGGCTGCTCGTAGGAGCGGATCTCCTGCACCTTGAGGATGTCGATGCCGTATTCCTCGGCACCGAGGCGGAAGGTGAGGAATTCACCGCCGCTGCCTTGCGCCGCGCCGTCGGTGGCGTTCGCCGCTGCCTTACCGGCGGCGCCGTCGCGCGCGGCCTCGTGGCGGGCCAGTTGCGTGCCTTCTTGGATCATGTCCATGGTCGTGCTCCCGGGGCTCAGAAGGTTTCCCAGTCGTCGTCGGCCGCACTCGGCTGGGCGACGACCGGCTTGGGCGGCGGCGGCTTCACCGCCGGCGCGGCAGCGGGTGCGGCCACCGGTGCGGCTGCCGCCTTGATGGGCGACGTGGCGGGCGGCTTGGCCGGCGCGGTCACGGCCGGCTTGGCCGGTGCGGCGACAACCGGCTTGGCCGATGCGGCGGCGCTGCGCGCCGGCTGGGCGGCCGGCTGCGGCTTGGCCGGCGCGGGCATCGTGGCAACGGGCTTGGGCGCGGCGGGCGAGGGCGCGGTCACCGACGACATGGCGCCATGGCTGTCGAGCTTGAACCCGCCCACCACCTTGGCCAGGCGCACCGCCTGGTCGCGCAGGCTTTCGGCCGCCGCGGCGGACTGCTCCACCAGCGCGGCGTTCTGCTGCGTCATCTGGTCGAGCTGCACCACGGCGATGTTGACGTGGCCGATGCCGTCGCTCTGCTCGGCGGCGGCGGCGGTGATCTCGCCGATGATGTCGGTCACGCGCTGCACGCTCGAGACGATTTCCGTCATCGTCTGGCCGGCGTCGGCCACGAGCCGCGCGCCGCCCTCGACCTTCTCGACGCTGTCGCCGATCAGGCCCTTGATTTCCTTGGCGGCCTGCGCCGAGCGCTGGGCCAGGCTGCGCACCTCGGCGGCCACGACCGCGAAGCCCCGGCCCTGCTCGCCGGCACGCGCGGCTTCCACCGCGGCGTTCAGCGCCAGGATGTTGGTCTGGAAGGCGATGCCGTCGATCACGCCGATGATGTCGGCGATCTTCTTGGAGCTCGCGTTGATGTCGTCCATGGTGGCGACCACCTGCGTCACCACCTCGCCGCCGCGCGCGGCCACGGTGGCGGCGTTGGAGGCGAGCTGGTTGGCCTGGCGGGCCGAATCCGCGCTGTTCTTCACCGTCACCGACAGCTCCTCCATCGAGGAGGCGGTCTGCTGCAGGCTGCTCGCCTGGGTCTCGGTGCGGCCCGAGAGGTCTTGCGTGCCGCTGGCGATCTCGCTGCTCGCGGTGCCGATGCTCTCGGTGGAGCTGCGCACCTGGCCCACCATCTGCCGCAGCGACACCTGCATGGCCTGCAGCGACTGCAGCAGCTGGGCCGGCTCGTCCTGGCCGCGGCCGTCCAGCCGGCGCTCGGTCAGGTCGCCCGTGGCAATCGCCTTGGCCAGCGATTCGGCATCGCTGATCGGGCGGCAGATCGACACCATGTTGGCCACCGTGGCGGGGGCGATGACGATGAGCGCCAGCACCACCGCGCCGCCGAGCAGGGCCAGCACCAGCGTGCCCACCGCATGCAGGTTCTCGTTGGCGCTGATCACACTGCGGTCGAGGTCGACGGCGACCGATTCGATGGCCTCGTAGGCGCCGTTGAAGTCGTCCTGCACGCGCTGCATGAAGATGGCCGCGCCGGTGGACGAATCGAAGCCTTCGGCTAGCACCGTCTTGGCGACGCTCTCGAAGCGGTCGCGATAGCGCTCCAGGCCCGAGATCGCCTCTTTCACGCGCTCGCGTTGGCCGGCTTCGGGCAGGGCGGTGGCCAGCCGGGCGGCGGCGGCACTCGTCGCCTCGTAGGCCGTGCCCCAGGCCGTGATGGCCTTGGCCACCGGGTCCGGGCGGCCGTACTGGATGATCATGTCCTTCTCGAGCAGGCGCAGCCGGGCCATGCCCATGCGCACCTCCATGATCTGCTTCATCGACACCAGTTCGGTGTCGACCACGGCCTGGCTGGTGCGCTGCGCGTAGAGCTGGCCACCCAGCCCGACGCCGCCCACCGCCAGCAGCGCCGCGGCCACCATGGCCACCGC
>JBIQKU010000160.1:0-7594 GCA_044506225.1 Rubrivivax sp.
GACGACGAACGCTTCGGCTTGCTGCGCAACCTGATGGTCGTGAACTTCAAGACGCGCAAGCGCGACGACCGCGTGCCCGAGGACGTGCCGCAACTCGCGGGCTGGACGCAAGGCGTACCGCGGCTCGGCATTCCGGACCTGCTGTTCTCCGACGCGTCGCTGGGTATCACCAACCCGAGTCATGGACGTGTGGGGCCGGACGGCAAGCCGGACAGCGGCACAGCGCTGCCGGCAGGCATGGCGATGGGTTCGTCATGGAACGTGCCCGCGGCGCGGCGCGTCGGCGCGATGCTCGCCGCCGAAGCCAAACAGCGTGGCTTCAACATCCACCTCGGCGGCGGCGTCACGCTGGTGCGCGAGGTGCTGAACGGCCGCAACTTCGAGTACCTCTCCGAGGACCCGCTGCTGTCCGGCCTGCTCGGAGGCGAGACGGTCGCCGGCACGCAGGCGGCGGGCGTGATGGCGACGCTGAAGCATGTGTCGATGAACAGCCAGGAGACGAACAAGTTCCGGCTCGACGCACGCATCGACCCGGCTGCGCACCGTGAGAGCGACCTGCTGGCGTTCGAGATCGCGATGGAACGTGGCCATCCTGGCACCCTGATGTGCGGCTACAACAAGGTCAACGGTGCCTACAACTGCGGCAACGGTCCGCTGCTGCAAGGCCAGGTGAAGGACCAGATGGGCTTTCCCGGCTTCATCCACTCCGATTGGCAGGCGGTCTACAGCTGGGAATTCGCGGCGCAGGGTCTGGACATGCAGTCCGGCGCGCAACTCGATGAGCAGGAGTGGTTCGGCGAGCCGCTGCGACGCGCGGTGGCGCAGGGCAAGGTGCCACGCGAGCGGATCTCCGACATGGTGCGGCGCGTTCTCTACGCGGTGTATGTGTCGGGGATCGACAAGTGGAAAGGGCCACAGGGCACACCCGATCTCGCACAGCATCGGGCGCTCGCGCTCGATCTGGCGCGACAGGGTGTCGTGCTGCTGAAGAACAACCAGGTGCTGCCGCTGGCGCCGCCGCCCAAGGCAAGGATCGCGGTGATCGGTGGCTTCGGTCACCTGGGGCAGGTGCTGGGGGGTGGCGGCTCGTCGCTGATGGAACCGATCGGCGGCACGACGCTGGACGTACGCCTCGGGGGTGAAGGGCTGCTTGCCTCGGTGCCCAACCTCAGGTTGATCGCACCCGGTCCCGTGCAGGCGCTGCGCGAGCAGTTTCCGGAGGCCACCATCACCTACGACGACGGTTTGTTCCCCGAACGCGCGGCACTCCTCGCGCGGCGCTCGGACGTCGTGATCCTCAACCTCATCCGCTACGAAGGCGAGGGATACGACAACCCGTCGATGAGCCTGCCCTGGGGGCAGGACGCGCTTGCGGAGGCCGTGCTGTCGGCCAAGCCGGGCGCCATCGTCGTTCTGCAGACTGGCAGCGCGGTTTCGATGCCTTGGCACGACAAGGCCGGCGCGGTTCTGCAGGCCTGGTATCAGGGGCAGGCCGGCGCGACGGCCGTGGCCGAGATCATCGCCGGGACAACGAACCCGAGCGGCCGCCTGCCGGTGACCTGGTACGCCTCGGTACAGCAGACACCACGGCCGAAGATCGTCGGCGCCGAGATCGCGCCGAGCAGCGCCGACACGGTGGTCGAGTACCACGAAGGCGCCGAGGTCGGCTACCGCTGGATGGCCAAGACGGGCAAGAAGCCCCTGTACCCGTTCGGCCACGGGCTCACGTACACGCGGTTCGCCTACTCAGACTTCGTGGTGGAGGGCGGCGACACGCTGAAGGCCAGCTTCACCGTCCACAACATCGGTGACCGACCAGGTGCGGACGTCCCGCAGGTCTATCTGACCGAGGCGCCCGGCGAAAAGCGCCAGCGGCTGCTGGGCTTCGACCGAGTGGAGCTGCAGCCTGGCGAGAGCCGCCGCGTGGCCGTCACCGCCGACCCCCGATTGCTCGCCCGCTTCGACGCGAGCGCGCTGGTCTGGCGCATCACCGAAGGCACGCACCAGGTCGTGCTCGGACCCGATGCGCAGACGGTGGCGGCCAGGGCGCAGGTAAGGCTTCACGGCCGCAGCTTTGCGCGCTGACCGGCGCCGAACCGAAAGGGCATGCTGTGGGAGCGGCGCGCCGCGGCCGTACTGCGCTGGCACAGAACATGGTCCCGAGGGCTCAGACGATCTCCAGCACCTCATGCAGCGGCTTGCGCGGCTTCTGCGGCGCATTGCCGGTCGCCGGATGTCCCACCGTCACCAGCAGGGCCGGCACGTCGTCGGCGCCGAGACCGAACTCGCGGCTCACGCCGGCGACGTCGAATCCCACCATCGCGCAGGAACCGAGTCCCATGCCGTGGGCGGCAAGCATCAAGGTCATGGCCGCGAGCGAGGCCGAGCGCAGCGCTTCATCGCGCTGCAGGCGCGGGTCGTGTTCGTGCGCGGCGTGCGCCTGCGTCCCACGTGTCGGCAGTGCGCGCGGTCATCACACCCGCCTCCACGCTCGGCTGCAGCGCCGCGGCGAGTCGCCGGTGCGCACGCAGCGTGCCGCAGACGATGAAGGCCACCGAGGCCTCCACCACCTTGCGCTGCCCGTATGCCACGGCACTCAGCCGCAGCTTGGCCGCGGCGGAGCGAACCGCCACGAACCGCCAGTTCTGCAGGTTGTAGGCGGACGGCGCACGTGTGGCCTGGGCCACGAGCGTGGCGATGACGCTGTCGCCGAGCGGGACGTCGGGGCGGAAACGATCGATGGAGCGGCGCGCCTCGATCGCATGCTGGATCGGATTGTTCATGTCGGTTCCCCGTTCATCGGTCGCCCCGCCGTACGCTGCACGCCGAACACGCTGACCAGCACGATCACCGAGCCGGCGAGCGCCAGGCCTGTCAGCGACTGCGACAGCAGCACCCAGCCCAGCACGACCGCGGTGAGCGGGCTCAGCAGGCCGAGCGAGCTCACCGCCACCGTCGGCAGCCGTGTGAGGCCGCGAAACCAGAGCGCATACGCCACCAGCGCCCCTGCGAGGCCGATGTAGACGTAGGCCCATAGTTGCGAGTGCGACAGCGCCGGCAGCGGCGCCTCCGCCATCCAGGAGAACGGGGCGAGCATCAACCCGCCCAGCAGCAACTGCCAGCCGGTCAGCGCGAGCACCGGCAATTGCGGCTTCCAGCGAGTGGTGAGCCAGACGCCGGTGGCCATGCTGGCGGCGCACAGCAAGGCGGCGGCGATGCCTACCGGCTCGAACATCGTCTGCGGCGACAGGAGCAACATCGCCATGCCGGCCACACCGGCGAGCGCCGACCACAAGGTCGCGCGCCGGGGCGACTGGCCGTCGACCGTCCACGCCAGGGCCATGACCAGCAGCGGCTGCACAGCACCCAGCACCGCCGCCAGGCCGCCTGGCAGGCGATACGCCGCGACGAACAGCAAGGCCTGGAACACGCCGATGTTCAGGGCGCTCAGCCCCAGCAGGCGCGGCCACGCCGATCGGGCCGGCAGCCGGCGCGTGAACAGCACCAGCAACAGACCGGCGGGCAGGGCGCGCAGGAACGCCGCGGTGAACGGCCGATCCGGCGGCAGCAGTTCAGTGGTGACGATGTAGGTCGACCCCCAGATGAGGGGCGCCAGCGCCGTGAGCAGCACGTCGCGCCAGCGGATGGCGTTGGAGAGGGGCATGCGGTGTTATCTTCAGATCAAGATACCTCCATTCTGACCCGAATTAACTTGAAGTCAAGATATATGCCGCGCAAACCTGTTCGCCGCACGCCTGACGCCGTCGACGCCATCCTCGAGCAGTGGGCGCGCGAGCGGCCCGACCTGGACGTGTCCCCGATGGGGCCGATCGGGCGCCTCAAGCGCTGCGCGGCGCTGGTGCAGCAGCAACTCGACGTGGGCTTCGCGCCCTTCGGGCTGACCTACTGGGAGTTCGACATGCTGGCCACGCTGCGGCGTTCCGGTGCGCCCTACCGCCTGAGTCCCACCGAGCTGTTCTCGACCTTGATGGTGACCTCGGGCACGATGACCCACCGCCTCAAGCGGCTCGAGACGAGCGGCCTTGTCCAGCGCGTGGCCAACCCTGAGGACGGGCGCAGCATGCCGGTGCAGCTCAGCCGCAAGGGGTTGGCGCTGATTGACCGCGCACTCGAGGCGCATGTGGCGAACGAGCACCGGCTGCTGGCCGCGCTGCCGGCCTCGGTGGTGGCCGAGCTCGACGCGAATCTGTCGCTGCTGCTCTCGGCGTTGGAGACGGGTTCCGGCGATGCGCCACCGGGAACTAGGGACGGCGCATAGCGCCCAAGGCCGTACGCGAAAAAGGCTCGAACGGGAGGTGCCGCTGCGTTCTGCGTAACACGCGCGTCGTGCTGACGAAAGCCAAGTCGGACTCCCAGGTGGGACCCCCGGGGAGAGGGGGGAGTGGCCACCAGCGGTTGCATGAGCTACACGCGGTGTGCGATCAAGCGGCCTGACAGCAACTCAACTCGGCATCACCCCCGGCATCGCGCTCGCTGAAAGGCCGCTGGTCGGGTTGGCACCGCAAGCTCGGCTCGCCGAGCCTGGTGCAGACTGGTTGCAGTCAGTCAGGTTCGCAGCTTGAGTGACTGCTCTTCCCGGGACGGATCGTTCGATCCTCGATAGACGTCGGTTTCGTCAATGTGCTCGGCGGTAATCCTGCCGAGCGCAAGCTGGCTTCCCGCCCCGGCATTGGGGAAGACGATGTCGAGGGTTCCGCGCTCGGCCTTTACTGCCGCGTAGAGCCGATCGAGGTCGGCCTCATCGGAGACCGAGCCCTTCACCGCGCGGGCATTGGGCCCCAGGTCTGCCAGAGCGGCAGCCAGTGCTTCCTGCCGGCGGCCAAAGACGAAGACGACAGCGCCCTCCTTGATGAAGCGCTTTGCCGCGGCGCGGCCGGTGCCGGTAGCGCCGCCGGTGTTCACGGCGGTCTTTCCATTCAGTCTGGTCATGCAGCCGCGGGGCTTCCGGCGGAATACGCACCTTGGACAGCCCGCGCTGGCGCGCGAGCTCGACCTGCTCGCGCCGTGACTGCTAGGAATCAGTGGACCGAAGAAACCGGGCAGGTCACCAGCATCTCACGGGCGCAGCGACGGGCGCGTTCCTCAGGAGGAAGCGTTCGTCTGCGGTTCGCACCCGACAGAAGCTGGGACCGCCTGAAGAAGGGCGCGATTGCGCGCCACATCGCGCTCGAATGTCGCCAGGACCACGTCCGAGATGTCGGCATGCAACAGCACGGTGCGCGCCGCCTCCGCGTGGGCTTCGAAGGACGCCAGGAGTCCTTGTCGCGCCGGCGCGGGCAGCGCCTCGATCAGTGCGGGTACGAGGGCATCGAGTGCGATGAGGCTGCCCTTCAGTTCGCATATGCGCTCAGTGGCTTGCTGGAGGTTCTTCATGGCGATCCTTTGGCGAAAAGAAAAAAAGCGCGGCCCGGCCGCGCTTTTTTCAAGCGATGCCAGCCTTGCCGGCATCGAAGACCGTAGAACGGTTAGCCCAGGCTGCGGATCCGCGAAGCCTGCAGGCCCTTCTGGCCCTGGGTGACTTCAAACTCCACGCGCTGGTTCTCGACCAGCGTCTTGAAGCCGCCGCCCTGGATTTCCTTGAAGTGCGCGAAGAGGTCCTTGCTGCCATCGTCGGGGGCAATGAAGCCAAAGCCCTTGCCTTCGTTGAACCATTTCACGGTGCCGGTTTGCGTCGTCATATCGAATACCTTTCAAAGTTGCCGGGTGCAACAGCGCGCCCAGCGAAGAAACGCCAAGAAAATCGTCAAGAAGGGAATTCGACTCGAACGCCGGCAGAACACCGGAGCGGGAAGAAAGACCTACGAGCAAACGGTCTTGTGCATGTCAGCCGGCGCAATGTACCCGAACCGGGATGGTGTGTCGCGATCTTTCTTGAAGACCGCTTTCGCAGTGCCACTGTTGAGCGCTGACGAATCAATAGCGTCTTTCCTCCGAGCGAGCAGAGCCGGCGGGCCGTCTGCACCTTGTTCAGCGGAAAGACGTGGCGGTCTCCGTCGCGGCGCAAGCGAGACGGGTGGCAGATGTTCGTTCCAGTTCCGATTCCAGCGATCCATAGCCGCGTACGGAAGAACTCATTGTTCACGTGAACGACGGAGACCTAGAGTCGGCTCGGGCACTCGATGCTTGGAGTTCGTATGCGTCTTGACGACAAGGCAATCATCGTCGCCGGTGCAGGCAGAGATATCGGTCGCCACGCGGCTGTGCTGCTCGCGCGCGAAGGCGCGAGGGTTGTCGTGCGTGATACCGGCGCCGCACGGTCCGGTGAAGTGACGCAGGAGCGTCCTGAACACGAGGTGGTTCCAGAGATCCGCGCGGCCGAAGGGACGGCTTTCTCGATGTACGAATCGGTGACGGACTGTGAGGGTGCGCTTGCGGTACAGGCGAGGTGTGGTGACGAATCCCAAGTGGGACCCCCAGGTGGGACCCCCGGCAAGAAAAAAGGCTTGTAAGTCGTTGACTTACAAGCCTCTTGGGTTCTGGTGGCGCTTCAGGGATTCGAACCCCGGACCTGCGGATTATGATTCCGTCGCTCTAACCGACTGAGCTAAAGCGCCTGAGCCGAAGATTATAACTGGCGCTCAGGCGTGTCTTGCAAGGTTCGTCGCCTGCCAAGCGCCAAAGTGTTGCGCCGCGCACTGCGGCCATCATTGGCTTCCATCGCCTCCTCCGCGCGTTCGCACGCCTGCCCTGATGTTCAGCTTTTTCAAGAAGAAGACGCCTCCCGAAGCGCCGCCTCCGCCGGTGCCCGATACCCCGCCCGCACCGGCAGAGCCGGAAGCGGATACGGCGCCGGCCCCCGCGCCGGCCGAGCGGCGGAGCTGGTTCCAGCGGCTGCGCGGCGGCGATGCGGCGCCGGTGTCCGCCCCTGCGTCGGCACCTGAGCCTGCACCGGCGCCGACACCGTCACCGGCTCCAGAACCCGCACCGGCACCGACGCCCGCCCCGGCCCCGGTCCCTGAAGCCGCACCCGCGCCGGTCGTTGTGCCACCCCTCGCCGCTGACGCACCGGTCCCGGCCGCGCCCTCGGTCGAGCCCCATGCCGAGCCCCCTGTCGAGCCCCCTGTCGAGCCCCCTGTCGAGCCAGCGCCGGCGCCTGCCGCCGCGACCGTGCCGCCGGCTGACGAACCGGTGCCTGCACCCGCGCCCGACGAAGCCCGCCGTGGCTGGTTCGACAAACTGCGCAGCGGCCTGCGCAAGACCGGCAGCAGCATCTCGCAGGTGTTCGTCGGTGCGCAGATCGACGATGCGCTGTACGAGGAACTCGAATCCGCGCTGCTGATGGCGGACGCCGGCGTGAAGGCCACCGAACATCTGCTCGCCGACCTGAAGCGGCGTGTCAAGGCGCAGCGTGCAAGCGATGCGGCAGCGGTGAAGGCGCTGCTGGTGGATGCGATTGCGGACTTGCTCGCACCGCTGGAGAAGTCGCTCGAGATCGGGCGCGAGACACCGACGGTGATCATGGTGGTGGGCGTGAATGGCGCGGGCAAGACGACCAGCATCGGCAAGCTCACGCGCCATCTGGCGCAGGCGCAGCAGAAGGTGCTGCTGGCCGCGGCCGACACCTTCCGCGCCG
>JBIQKU010000161.1:0-7505 GCA_044506225.1 Rubrivivax sp.
TTGGCGAAGCAAAGAAAGTAACTCGCCCGCCGGGGCGAGACCCGGCTTGGTGGAGAAAGCCAACCCTCCCAACGATCAAACCGCCTTTCGCGCAATGTGCTTCGACAAGCTCAGCACGAACGGGTTGGTGGGACGAGCGCTTCGATACCTCAGCGCGAACGGGTTTCGGTGGCGAGCGCTTCGACAGGCTCAGCGCGAACGGGTTTGTGGGGAGAGCGCTTCCATACCTCAGCGCGAACGGGTTTGTGGGACGAGCGCTTCGATCGCTCAGCGCCAACGGGTCTTTCGCCTCCGCGCGAACAGGCTCCTGTGAAGAGCGCTTCGACACGCTCAGCGGGAACGGGTTTTCTGCCTGGGCCCGCACGGGTTCCAGCGCAGAACGGCTCCAGAAGCTCAGCCCGAACAAGACACCCGGCATGCCCGCAGCGGCCGTCGGCATCGCATCGGCCCTAGGCCCGCACATACCGCCCCTCCCCCGCCACCCACACCCCCACCAGATTGCGCTCGTCGCTCAACCCCATCCACGCAAACACCCGCTCGTGCAACCCCTGCGCGAGTTCCATGCGCCGCTCGGCCACCGGCCCCACCGCCCAGTCCCAGACGCACACATCGGCCAGGCGGCCGGTTTCCAGGGAGCCCATCTCGGCCTCGAAGCCCAGGGCCAGCGCCGCGCCGCGTGTGCAGGCATGCAAGGCCTTCCAGGCGGTCAGCCGCTCGCCGCGCAAGGCCTGGATCTTGTAGGCCTCGAGCAGGTTGCGCTGCATGCCGAGGCTGGTGCCGCCGCCGACGTCGCTGGCCACCGTCACCGGCACGCCGGCGTCTTCCGCGGCGCGCCAGTCGAACAGGCCGCTGCCGAGAAAGAGGTTGGACGACGGGCTGTGCGCGATCTGCGCGCCGGCCTCACGCAGCACCGCGCGGTCGGCGTCGTCGATCCACACGCCGTGCGCGAACACGCCGCGGGCGTTCAGCAGGCCGGCGGCGTCGTAGACGTCGAGATAGCTGCGGGCATCCGGGAACAGCTCGCGCACCCAGGCCACCTCGGCTTCGTTCTCGGCCAGGTGGGTCTGCATGAACAGGCCGGGGTAGGCGGTGCACAGCTGCCCCGCCATGGCCAGCTGCGCCGGCGTGCTGGTGGGCGCGAAGCGCACGGTCACCGCATAGGCAAGACGCCCGGTGCCGTGCCAGCGGTCCATGAGGTCGACGCAGGCGCGCGCCGCGTCTTCCACGTCGTCGCACAGCCGCTCGGGCGCATGCCGGTCCATCAGCACCTTGCCGGTGACGAGCCGCATGCCGCGCGCCTGGGCGGCGGCGAACAGGCGGTCGGCGCTCACCTTGTGCACCGTCGGGAACACCACCGCGCTGGTGGTGCCGTGGGCCAGCAGCGCGTCCAGGAAGCGGGCGGCGCCAGCCTGCGCCTCGCCGTCGTCCGCGTAGCGGCATTCGGCCGGGAAGGTGTAGGTGTCCAGCCAGTCCAGCAGCTGCGTGCCGTAACTTGCGATCACGTCGAGCTGCGGGCTGTGCACATGGGTGTCGATGAAACCCGGCAGCAGCAGGCGCCCGCGGTGGTCGTGGCGCTCCCAGTCGCCGGCGAGCGGCGCATCGCCCGGCTGCGCGCCGGCGATGCGCCCGTCCTCGATCAGCAGCCAGTGGTCCGGGCGGTAGCGCACCGCCGGGCTCTCGGTCGCGCCCCAGTCGGGCGCGCCGGTGAAATCGAGCAGGTCACCGCGCAGGGCGATGCGGCGCGATGCGGCGGGCGCGGCGGGCAGGGTCATCGGACGGGTTCAGCTTGGGGATTGCCCGCAGGCAACCGAACGGCAAGGCCGCATTCGCGGAAGAAAGGGCAGGATCGTATACACATCGCCCATGGGGCCCCGCTCCGGCATGCCGAGCCCTTTCTGCTGCAAGGACCCGATGACCTCCGCACCCATCCGCTTCTACCACCAGGGCCGCCTGGTCGAACTGCACGATGCCCCGCCCACACGCAGCGTGCTCGCTTGGCTGCGCGAGGACGCGCGCTGCATGGGCACCAAGGAAGGCTGCAACGAGGGCGACTGCGGGGCCTGCACCGTCGTCATCGGCGAGCTGCCGGAACACGCCGAGCCGGGCGCGCCCGCCGTGCGTGGCCTGGTGCTGCGCAGCGCCAACGCCTGCATCAAATTCCTGCCCACGCTGCACGGCAAGGCGCTGTTCACGGTGGAAGACCTGAAGGCGATGAACGGCGGCGCGCTGCATCCGGTGCAGCAGGCGATGGTGGACGGGCATGGTTCGCAATGCGGCTTCTGCACGCCGGGTTTCGTGATGTCGCTGTGGGCGGCGTACGAACACCACGGCGCCGCCGGCACGCGGCCCACACGCCAGCAGCTTGCCGATGAACTCGCCGGCAACCTGTGCCGCTGCACCGGCTACCGGCCGATCCTGGACGCCGGCATGCAGATGTTCGAGCACCCGGCCGTGGCCCTGGACACCACACCGGTCATCGACGCGCTGCGCAGCATTCCCGCCGAGGCGCTGCCGCTCGCCCCCCGCAGCCTGGAGGCACTCGCCGCGCAGGTCGAGGCCCGCCCCGCGGCGCGGCTGGTGGCCGGTGCGACCGACGTCGCGCTGTGGGTGAACAAGCAGCTGCGCGACCTGCCCGAACTCGTCCACACCACCGAGGTGGCGGAGCTGAAGCGCATCGAGGAGGCCGACGGCGAACTGCGCATCGGCGCCGCCGCCTCCCTGGAGGCGGCCTGGCGGGCGCTGGCCACGCGGCTGCCGGCGCTCACCGAGATGTGGCTGCGCTTTGCCTCGCCGCCCATCCGCCATGCCGGCACGCTGGGCGGCAACCTCGCCAATGGCTCGCCCATCGGCGACGGCGCGCCGGTGCTGATGGCGCTGGATGCGCAACTCGAGCTTCGCCGCGGCAGCCGCATTCGCCGCCTGCCGCTGGACGCGTTCTATACCGGCTACATGAAGAACCGGCTCGAGCCCGGCGAGTTCGTGGAGGCCATCGCCGTGCCGCTGGCTGCGCTGCAGCGCACCGTGCGCGCCTACAAGATCAGCAAGCGCTTCGACAGCGACATCTCCGCGGTGTGTGCCGGGTTCTCGATGACGCTGGACGGTGACACGGTGCGCGAGGTGCGCCTGGCTTTCGGCGGCATGGCCGCGGTGGTGCAGCGCGCCGCCGGCGCCGAAGCCGCGCTGCGCGACCAGCCCTGGACGCAGACGAGCATCGACGCCGCCCGGGCGGCGCTCGCGAGCGACTTCCAGCCGCTCACCGACCTGCGCGCGAGCGCCGGCTACCGCACGCAGGTCGCGCAGAACCTGTTGCAGCGCTTCTGGCTGGAGACGCGTACCGACGCGCCGCTGCCGGCCGATGAACTGCGCGTATGGAATGCGCGCGACCCGCAGACCCTGCCATGAACCAGCCGCTGAACCCCACCCTGCTCCACCCCGACCGCGCGGCCACCGAGGCGGCGCGCTCCGCCGGCGGCGTGCGCGTGGGCATCGCCCGGCCGCATGAGTCGGCGCACCTGCATGTGGCCGGCGAGGCGGCGTATGTGGACGACCTGCCCGAGCCCGCCGGCACCCTGCATGCGGCGCTGGGCCTGTCGCCCGTGGCGCGCGGGCGGCCGGTGGGCATCGCGCTGGAACGCGTGCATGCCATGCCTGAAGTCGTTGCGGTGCTCACCGCGGCCGATGTGCCGGGCGCCAACGACTGCGGCCCCATCGTGCACGACGACCCCATCCTTGCCGACGGTGAAGTGCGCTACCTCGGGCAACCGGTGTTCGCGGTGATCGCCCGCACGCGCGACGCCGCCCGCCGCGCCGCCGCACTCGCCAAGGAGGTGGTGCAGGTCGAGTCCACCGCGCCGCCCATGCTCACGCCGCGCGAGGCCCATGCGGCGCAGGACCACGTGCTGCCGCCCATGCACCTGGTGCGCGAAAGCCGCCCCGGCGCCACACGCGCCGCCATCGACGGCGCGCCGCACCGCCTGCAGGCGAGCTTGGACGTCGGCGGTCAGGAGCAGTTCTACTTGGAAGGCCAGATCAGCCTCGCCATTCCGGGCGAGGACAACGGCATGCGGGTGCACTGCTCGACCCAGCACCCGAGCGAGATGCAGCATCTGGTGGCCCGTGCGCTGGGCCTGGCGTCCCACCATGTGCAGGTGGAATGTCGGCGCATGGGCGGCGGCTTCGGCGGCAAGGAGTCGCAGTCGGCGATGTTCGCCTGCATCGCCGCGATCGCCGCCAGGCAACTCGCGCGGCCGGTGAAGCTGCGCCTGGACCGCGACGACGACTTCCTCGCCACCGGCCGGCGGCATGACTTCGCCATCGACTACGAAGCGGGTTATGACGACCAGGGCCGTGTGCTGGGCATCGAAGTCACGCTCGTCTCGCGCGCCGGCCATTCGGCCGACCTCTCGGGCCCGGTGATGACGCGGGCGCTGTGCCACGTCGACAACGCCTACTGGCTGCCCGAGGTGCTGGCGCATGGCTTCTCGGCCCGCACGAACACGCAGAGCAACACCGCGTTTCGCGGCTTCGGCGGGCCGCAGGGCGCGATCGTCATCGAGCACCTGCTCGACAACATCGCCCGGCGGCTGGGGCGTGATGCGCTGGATGTGCGGCGGGCGAACTTCTACGGCGTCGCCAGCCGCAATGTGACGCCGTATGGCCAGACGGTGGCGGACAACATCCTCGCGCCGCTCACCGAACGGCTGGAGGCCAGCAGCGACTACCGCGATCGCCGCGCGGCGATCGACGCCTTCAATGCGCACAGCGCCGTGCTCAAGCGCGGCCTGGCCTTCACCCCCGTGAAGTTCGGCATCTCCTTCAACCTCGCGCACCTGAACCAGGCCGGCGCGCTGGTGCATGTGTACGTGGACGGCTCCATCCTCGTGAACCACGGCGGCACCGAAATGGGCCAGGGCCTGAACACCAAGGTGGCGCAGGTGGTGGCGCACGAGCTGGGCGTGGGCTTCGAGCGCGTGCGCGTGACGGCGGCCGACACGCAGAAGGTAGCCAACACCTCGGCCACCGCCGCCTCCACCGGCAGCGACCTCAACGGCAAGGCGGCACAGGACGCGGCCCGCCGGATCCGCGAGCGGCTCGCCGCCTTCGCCGCCGCGCAGGCCGGCTGCGACGCGGGCGCGGTGTGCTTCGCCAACGACGAGGTGCACGTCGGCACGCACCGCGTGGCGTTCCCCGACCTGGTCGCGCAGGCCTACCTCGCCCGCGTGCAGCTCTGGTCCGACGGCTTCTACGCCACGCCGGGCCTGCACTGGAACCCGCAGACGCTGCAGGGCCGGCCGTTCTACTACTTCGCCTACGGCGCGGCGGTGAGCGAGGTGCTCGTGGACACGCTCACCGGCGAATGGCGGCTGCTGCGCGCCGACCTGCTGCACGACGTCGGGCGCTCGCTGAACCCGGCGATCGACATCGGCCAGATCGAGGGCGGCTTCATGCAGGGCATGGGCTGGCTCACCACCGAGGAGCTGGTGTGGCACCCGCAGACGGGGCTGCTGGCCACGCATGCCCCAAGCACCTACAAGATCCCGACGGCCAACGACTGCCCGGCGGACCTGCGCGTGGCGCTCTACGACGGCGACAACCTGGAGGACAGCATCCACCGCAGCAAGGCCGTGGGGGAGCCGCCGCTGCTGCTCGCGTTCTCGGTGTTCTTCGCGATCCGGGATGCGGTGTCGGCCGTGGGCGGGCACCGCATCGACCCGCCCTTGTCGGCGCCGGCGACGCCGGAGGCGATCTTGCGGGCGGTGTCGGCGGTCAAGGAGGAGGGGTGATGGATCGGGCGCTGGCCGCGGCCCCCTCACCCCAGCCCTCTCCCCCAGAGGGGGAGAGGGAGCAACGCGCCGCCGCCGGGCAGGGGCTCGCTCCTGCGGCTGTTGAACTGCGCCCCGCTGGCTCCCTCTCCCGCTTGCGGGAGAGGGCGAGGGGTGAGGGCTCCCGCATGCCCACCCTGCGCCACACCGCCGCAAGCTGGCTGCAAGCCGCCACCCCCGCCATCTTCATCACCGTCACCCACACCCGCGGCTCCGTCCCGCGCGATGTCGGCACCCGCATGCTGGTATGCGCCAGCGACACCGCCGGCACCATCGGCGGCGGCCATCTGGAATGGCAGGCCATCGCCGCCGCACGCGCGATGCTGGACGGCGGCGACACGCGCCCCCGCGAGACCGACTACCCGCTGGGCCCCGCCCTCGGCCAATGCTGCGGCGGCAGCGTGCGGCTGCGCTTCGAACCGTTGAACGAGGCCGCCCTCGCCGCCTGGCCGGACGACGCCCCGCTCTTCCACCTGCAGCTCTACGGCGCGGGCCATGTCGGCCGGGCGATCGCCCGGCTGCTGGCCACCCTGCCCGTCACGGTCGACTGGATCGACGAGCGTGAGGATGAATTCCCCGCCACGCTGATCGACGGCGCCTGGCCGCCGCACATTCGCCGCATCGCCGTCGACGCGGTCGAGTCGGAGGTGCGCAGTGCCCCGCCCGGCAGCTTCTACCTCGTGCTCACCCACCAGCATGACCTGGACCTGCGCATTGCCGAGACCATCCTGCGCCGCGGCGATTTCGGCTTCTTCGGACTCATCGGCTCGAAGACCAAGCGCGCCCGCTTCGAGCACCGCTTCGAGGCCCGCGGCATCGCATCCGAGACCGTCGCACGCATGCACTGCCCCATCGGCATCGCCGGCATCGGCGGCAAGCAACCGGAGGTGATCGCAGTGGCGGCGGTGGCCCAACTGCTGCAGGCAACGCGCTGAGGGCGGCTCAGGCGGCCGCGCGCAACACCACGATGTGCGCCTGCACGTCTTCCAGGCGCTCCTGGCGGATGGCGGCCCGCGCGATGGACTGCACCGAGAAGCGGTGCCGGCGTGCGACGCGGCGCAGGTAGCTGCGCGAATGTGCGAAGCGCAGGTTGGGGCGCAGCGCGATCTCGGCCTCGCCACCGTCCTCGGCCGAGAAGGCGAACAGCCCGCCCGGGCGCAGGGCGCAGTGCGTGGCGTCAAAGAGCTCGTCGAGTTCGCCGAAGTACATCAGCACATCGGCCGCGACCACCACGTCCTGCGAATCGGGCAAGGCGCGCAGCGCCTGCGTAGCCTCGGCACATACCAGCTCGTCGTAGTCGCCCTGCTGCGCGGCGCGCTCGAGCATACGCTCGGACAGGTCCACGCCCACCAGCCGGCGCGCCGCCGGGCGCAGCAGCGGCGCACACAGGCCGGTGCCGCAGCCGAGGTCGAGCACGTCCACCGGTTCGGCCGGCAGCACCCCGTCGAGCGCCTCGCTCAGGCACTGGGGCGCGCGGTAGTGCAGCGTGTCGACGAGGTGCGCGTCGAAAACCTCTGCGAAGTCGTCGAAGTGCGACCGCACCACCTGCGCCGGCGTCTGCGGCGGGCGCGGCAGCACGCCCAGCGCCGCGAGTGCGTAGTCCACCCGTTCCGGCTCGGCGCCGAACTGGCGCGCCTGCTCGTAGGCGGCGATGGCTTCGGGCAGCTTCTCGCTCTCGCGCAG
>JBIQKU010000162.1:0-7500 GCA_044506225.1 Rubrivivax sp.
GTCTGGTGGTCGACCTCGAGTACCTGGGCCGCGAGAGCTACATGCCGCTGTTCGTCGTGCTGCGTGAGGGTGTGACGCTGGACGAGGCGTTGATCAAGCGCATGAAGGACGTGATCAAGCGGGCGCTCTCCGCGCGCCATGTGCCCAACGAGATCTTCCAGGTCGATGCCGTGCCGCGCACGCTGTCGGGCAAGAAGATGGAGTTGCCAGTGAAGAAGCTGCTGATGGGCACGCCGGCCGATCAGGTGTTCAAGCTGGACGCGATGGCGAATGCCGGCAGCGTGGGGTGGTTCGTGGAGTTTGCGACGCGGCGCGGCGCTTGACTGCGCGCTGTTCGGGCTGAGCTCGTGGAAGGAGCGGTGTGCACGCGCACGTCGACAGGCTCAGTGCGAACGGGTTGGGGGTGCGGCGCTACGTCCTTGGCCCGCCCTTCGACAAGCTCAGGGCGATGGGGTCCGGGGGCTTCGATACCTCAGCCCGAACGGGTTTGGGTGCACGGGCGTGCCTTCAGCCCTGCCCCACCCACCCCACGATCTGCGGCGCCTGCATCGCGCCCGACAGCCGCTTTGCCTCGTTGCCGCCGCGCAGCATCACCAGGGTCGGAATGCTGCGGATAGCAAAGCGGGCCGCCACTTGCGGGTTGTCGTCGCTGTTGACCTTGGCGAGCAGCGCCCGGCCCTTGAGCTGAGCGGCCGCCCGCTCGAACTGCGGCGCCATCATGCGGCAGGGCCCGCACCAGGGCGCCCAGAAGTCCACCACCACCGGCAGCTCGGTGCGGCCGGTGACCGCGGCGAAGTTGGCGTCGGTGAGCTCCACCGGCTCGCCGGGCAGCACGGCCTGGCCGCATTTGCCGCACACCGGGTCGTCGGCAAGCCGCTCGTCGGGAATGCGGTTGGTGGCGGTGCAATGGGTGCAGACGATGTGCATGCGGCGTTCTCCAGCGGGTTCATGCGCAGATGGCGCCGCCGCGCGCCGATTCAACCGCGCGCTACAGCGGCAGCTCGGTGAAGTAGCGCCCGCCGTGGTAGATCAGCGGCGAGGCGCCTTCGCGGCGTTCGCAATGTTCGACCTGGCCGACGAAGATGACATGGTCGCCCTCGTCGTAGCGGCTGCGGTTGAAGCATTCGAACACCGCCGCCGCGCCTTCGAGCACGGGCGCACCGCAGCGGCCTTCGCGAAACGCGATGCCGTGGAAGCGGTCCAGCCGGCGGCTGGCGAACTGCTCGGCGACCGCACGCTGGTCCGCGGCGAGGATGTTGATCGCGTAGTGCGAGCCGCGGCCGAAGACGGGCATGGTGCGCGCGCCGCGAGCCAGGCTCCACAGCACCAGCGGCGGCTCCAGCGACACCGAGTTGAAGGAATTGGCCGTGACGCCCACGCGCACGCCGTCGCTGCCTTGGGCGGTGATGATGGTCACGCCGGTGGCGAACATGCCGAGCGCGGCGCGGAACTGCGCGGTGGAGAAGCTGGGCGCAAGAGCGGCGCGGGACGGGGCGGTCATCGGCGCATTCTCGCGCGCGGCCCGCGCACGCACCGGCCGCGGGGGCAGGCCGGCGGCGCCCGGCGCTCAGCCGCGCAGCGAATGCATCAGCGCCGGCACCTCGGCCGCGAGCTCACGCGCGAGGAAGCCGAGCGGCGCCAGCCGCTCGCTCAGGCGATGCCCCGCGCGCGCATGCAAGGCCACGCCCCACACGCAGGCCTGCGCCAGCGGGCAGCCGCGCGCCGCCAGGCCCACGATGATGCCGGCCAGCGTATCGCCCGAGCCGGAGGTGGCCAGGCCCGCATGACCGTCCTCGTGCCGCCACAGCCGCCCGCCCGGCTCGGCGATGTGGGTGACCGCCCCCTTGAGCACCACCACCGAATTCCAGCGTGCCGCCGCGCCGCGCGCGCATTCGGCCGGGTCGGCCAGCACCGCGTCCTTGCTGCAGCCGTGCAGATGCGCCATCTCGCCGGCATGCGGCGTGAGCACCGCGGGGCGGGGCAGCGGCGTGTCCTTGGCGACCACACCCATGGCCAGCGCATCCACCACCAGGGCCTGCGCGCCCAGCCGGGGCAGCAGCGCACGCACGAAGTCGCAGGTGGCGGCCTCGTCCTGCATGCCCGGGCCGATGAGCAGCGCATCCACCTTGGGCAGCAGTGGCACAAGGCGCTCGACACCTTCCGGCGCCAGGGCGCCATCCGGCGTCTCCGGCAGGGCGATGACGCGGCTTTCCGGAATCGCGAGCGCGACGCCCGTGGCGCAGCCCTGGCCCACCGCCAATGCCAGCTTGCCGGCACCCGCGCGCAAGGCGGCGTGACCCGCGAGCAGCATCGCACCGGGCACCTCGCGGCTGCCACCGATCACGGCCGCACGGCCGCGTTCCTCCTTGTCGCCGCGGGTGTCGGGTTCGGGCAGCGGCCAGGCACGCAGCAGGTCGTCGTCGATGGGCGTCATGACTTGGGCGCGGCCGGCACGTCCGGCTCGGCGGTCACCGGCGTGCCGCTTTCGCGCAGCGGCGACACGAAGTTCACGAGCCGCGGCACCAGCTTGCCGTGGCGTCCGCGCGTGGGGTCGAATTCGTAGGAGGTGACGCCGCAGTTGGGCACATCGGCCTTGCGGTCGATGTCCAGGATCTGGCGCTCGTCGAGGCGCTCGAGCAGGTAGCGCAGGCAGTTGACGATGACCTGGTGCGCCACGATGAGCACCCGCTCGCCGCGGTACTCGCGGGTCACGGTGTCCAGCACGCCGCGCAGGCGCAGGATGACATCGCACCAGCTCTCGCCGCCGGGCGGTCGAAAGTAGAACTTGCCGACATGCAGGCGCTGTTCGTTGAGCTCGGGGTACTTGAGCGCGATGCCATGGCGGGTGAGCCGGTCCAGGATGCCGAACTCCTTCTCGCGCAGCCGCTCGTCGCCGATGCAGCCGACGTCCTCCGGCAGCCCCGCCTGCTCGATCACCAGCCTGGCCGTCTGCTGCGCGCGTCGGTAGGGCGAGCACAGCACCACGCCCGGGCGCTCGGCCTCGGGAAGTTCGCCGAACCAGTGGCCGAGTGCACGCGCCTGCTGCTCGCCGAGCGGCGACAGCGGCACATCCACGTCGCGCACCGCGATGTCGATCAGCGGATGGCCGGCGGCCTCGGCCATGTCGCGCGCGACATTGCCGGCGCTTTGCCCATGGCGGGCGATCCAGATGGTCTGCGGCCACTTCTGCTCGGTCATCGCAAGGTGCAGCGGCGGCTCGAGGGGTCAAAAGGGAGGGGCCGAGCCGGAAGGCCATGCATCGACGCTTGCTGTGCGGCACAGACCCGGAGAGGGGCGGGGTCGTGGCTGCGATGCCTGGCGTTCACATCGCCCGCGTCAGCGCCAGGTCGCGCAGTCCTTCGGGCTCGGCAGACGATGGGCGGCAAGTGACGTTCCTGTGGCGCCGCCGCCCCAAGCCGATCAGGCCGCTGCCGGGCGGTCGGGCTGTGAAGGCAGCGACACCTCGCGCAGCACGCTGTCGATGTGACCGTTCTGGCGCACCGCCAGGTCGCCGAGCGACACGATGCCCACGATCTGCCGCTTGTCGTTGAGCACGGGCAGGCGGCGGATCTGCACGTCGCCCATCTGCTTCATCACCTCGTCGGTGGTCTGGTCCTCGGTGCACCAGCGCATGTGGTCGGTCATCACTTCCGACACCGGCGTGTCCTGCGCGTCCAGCCCGGCAGCGGTGGCACGCACGGTGATGTCGCGGTCGGTGATCATGCCCACGAGCCGGCGCCCGTCGCACACCGGCAGCGCGCCGACGTTGAGCTCGTCCATCATCTGCGCGGCGCGCTGCAGGCTCTGGTTGGGGCCGATGACTTCGACATCGGGGGTCATCACTTCGGCAATCGTCGGCATGGTGTGCTCCTTGGCTGTGAAACGGATGGACAGGCGCGCCACACGGCCAGGCGCACGCCCGGGATCGGTCGGCCTTACACGGCGGCGCAGCTTTTTCCGCGCGCTGCGGCGCCGTCGCCGGCGGGGCGGCCTCAGCGGCGGGTGCGCGCCCGGGCCGGGCCTTCGGCGGAGGCGGCCCGGGCGGTCTTGGCGGCCTTCTTCGCGGCCGGCGCCTCCTTGGGCCGCTGCGCGGTGTCGGCGCCGGGCTTGAGCTGCCAGTCGCGGCCGTCCTTGCCGGTCTTCACCTGCTTCTCGGCGTGCATGGCGGCGCTGGGCGAGATGGGGTCGCTGGCGGGAAAGGTCTGGTCGAGCGAGTCGTCCAGCAGCTCCTGGTAGGTCGGCACCCTGTCCTCGGGCCGGCGGCCCTTGGCTTCGAGGCGTTCGGCTTCCTGCTTGACCTGGCGTCTGTCCTTCATCGCGGGCCTCCTGTGGCTGGGCAGCGTCGAGCGGCAAGATTCGCGCCCGTGGCCGGCGCCGCACGGGCATGTCGATTGCGACCGCGCGCCGGATGGCGACCGCAGGCGTCAATGCACGGAAGGTGTTCGCCGAGCTCTGGCAGGCGGTGTGGCGGCATCGGCGGCGCACGCTGGCCGCGCTCGCGCTGCTGGTGCTCGCCAAGCTCGCGGGCGTGGGCGTGCCGCTGGTGCTCAAGGCCATCATCGACCGCTTCAGCGACCCGCGGTCGATGGCCGCCGCGGTGGGCGAAGGCGCCGCCGCCCCGCTGCAGGCCGCGCCCTACGTCATCGCCCTGCCGGTGTTCCTGCTGCTGTCGTACGCGCTGCTGCGCTTCACCGGCACGCTGTTCACCGAGCTGCGCGACCTGGTGTTCGCGCGCGTCACGCAGCGCACGGTGACGGCCTTCGCCGAGCGCACCTTCGCGCACCTGCTGAGCCTGTCGCCGAAGTTCCACGTGCAGCGCAACACCGGCTCGCTGATCCGCGACGTGGAGCGCGGCACCAGCGGCATCGGCTTCCTGCTCGGCGCGGGCCTGTTCACCGTGGTGCCCACGCTGGTGGAGTTCGCCGCGGTGCTCGGGGTGATGATGGCCGGCTACAGCCTGTGGTTCACGCTGGTCATCATGCTGACCTTCTTCGTATACGCCGGCTTCACGACGACGCTCACCGACCGGCGCGCGCTGCACCAGCGCGCCGTCAACGAGATGGACTCGCGCGCCAACGGCCGCATGGTCGACAGCCTCATCAACTACGAGACGGTCAAGACCTACGCGCGCGAGGACTTCGAGCGCCGCCGCTATGCCGAGATCTGCGCGCAGTGGGTCGAGAACCACGTCGGCAACCAGCGCGCGCTGTCGCTGCTGCACATCGGCCAGAGCGCCATCATCGCCACCGGCGTGGCCGCGGTGATGCTGCTCGCCGGCCAGGAGACGGCGCGCGGCGCGATGACGGTGGGCGACCTGGTGCTGGTCAACACCTACGTGATCCAGATCTGCCTGCCGCTGAACGCGCTCGGCTTCGTCTTCCGCCAGGCGCGCGACGCGCTGGTGAACACCGAGAACCTGTTCGCCCTGCTCGGGCAGCGCGCGGAGATCGCCGACCGGCCGAACGCGCCGCCGCTCGAAGCCCGCGGCGGCGCGGTGCGCTTCGAGCACGTGAGCTTCGGCTACGAGCCCGGCCGGCAGATCCTCGACGACGTGAGCCTGGCCATCGGCGCCGGCCGCACGCTGGCGGTGGTGGGCGGCAGCGGCTCGGGCAAGTCGACGCTCGCGCGGCTGCTGCTGCGGCTCTACGAGCCCGACGCCGGGCGCATCACCATCGATGGCCAGGACATCCGCTCGGTCACGGCCGGCTCGCTGCGCGAAGCCATCGGCGTGGTGCCGCAGGACACCATCCTCTTCAACGACACCATCGCCTACAACATCGGCTACGGCCGCCAGGGTGCGGGCATGGCCGAGATCATCGAGGCTGCCCAGGCCGCGCAGGTGCACGAGTTCATCCTCTCGCTGCCGATGCAGTACGAGACCGTGGTGGGCGAGCGGGGCCTCGCGCTCTCGGGCGGCGAGAAGCAGCGCATCGCGATCGCGCGCGCCTTCCTCAAGAACCCGCCGATCATGATCTTCGACGAGGCCACCTCGGCCCTGGACACACGCGCCGAGCGCGCCATCCAGACCGAACTGGACCGCATCGCCGAGGGCCGCACCACGCTCATCATTGCGCACCGGTTGTCGACCATCGTCAACGCCGACCAGATCGTGGTGATGGACCGCGGGCGCATCGTCGAGCGCGGGCGCCACGAGGAACTGCTGGAGCGCGACGGCCTGTACGCCCAGCTGTGGAACCTGCAGCGCCAGCAGCAGCAGTTCGAGCGGCTGGAGCGGCGGCTGGCGCGCCAGCCGGTGAACCTGGCGCTCGTGATCGCGAGCGCCGTCGAAGGCCTGCGCGGCGTCACCGAGGCGCGCGGCGTGCGGCTGTTCTCCGACATCGACTTCGAGCATGCCGAGGTCACCGGCGACCCGAGCACGCTCGCGCAGGCGGTGCGCCACCTGTGCCTGTGGGCGCTGCAGGCCACGCCGCCGCGCGGGCGCATCGAACTGCGCCTGGTGCGTGCGGACGACCATGCGCGCCTGACCGTGACCGACGGGCGCCACGGCCAGGGCGCCGGCGACGCCCTTCCGCCGGCACCCGACCTGCCCGAACTGCCCTCGGGCGAGGACACGCCGCTGGACCCGCTGGTGCTGCGTTCGACCATCGAGCGCCAGGGCGGGCGCTTCCTCATCGAGCCGGCCTCCTCGGTGCATGGCATGCGCTACGTGATGGAGCTGCCGTTGCGAGCCATCGCCCCCGCAGCGCCGGCGGCGGACGACGGCGATGCCGCCGCGTCCGGCCCGCCCCCCGGTGCGCTGGCCGGGCTGCACGTCATCGCCATCGACGACCGCGAGGACGTGCTGGACGCGCTGCAACTGCTGCTGGGCAGCGAGGACGTGCAGCTGCGGCCCTTCTCCACCGGCCAGGCGGCGCTCGACTGGCTGGCCGAGCACGCCGGCCAGGACTGGCCGCAGGCGGTGCTGTGCGACATCGCCCTCGGCGAGGAGGACGGTCATGCCGTCATGCACCGCATCCGCCAACTCGAAGCCAGCCGCGGCGTGCCGCTCGACCAGCGCGTGCCGGCGATCGCCCTCACCGGCTTTGCCCAGCCCAACGACCGCATCCGTGCCCTGATGGCCGGTTTCCAGGAGCACCTGGCCAAGCCGGTGGATCCGCAGGTGCTGCGGCGGGCCTTGGCGAATCTGACCGGGCGCGGGGATGCGCAGGCTTGATCGGCCATCACCCTGGCCCGACCGTTGGCGCCGAGCTTGTCGAAGCGCTCGTCCCATCAGCCCGCTCACGCTGGGCCTGTCGAAGCGCTCTCCCATCACACCCCGTTCGCGCTGAGGTATCGAAGCGCATTGCGCGAAAGCGCGGTTGACTTGTTGGAATCCGGTCTTTCTCCACCCGGCCGGGTCTCGCCCCGGGGGGCGACCTACTTTCTTTTGCTTCGCCAGAAGAAAGTAGGCAAAGAAAAGGCGACCCCGACCTCGGCGGTCGCTTCGCGGACTGCTCTGCGGTGCTCGGTCTTTGGCGCTCGCGCAAAACTCGCTTCGTT
>JBIQKU010000163.1:0-7489 GCA_044506225.1 Rubrivivax sp.
CCATCACCTTCAGCGAGAACTCGGTGGAGAAGATGCAGGTGTTCTGGCCCTGGTCTTCCTTCAGGATGTCGGCCTGCACCGTGCCGCGCACCGTGCGCTTGGTGTCGGCGGCGATCTGCGCGGCCTCGTCGGCGCTGGGCTTGCGGCCGTGCTGGGCCTCGAACTTCTCCAGCTGCTGGTCGATCGCGGTGTTCATGAACATCGCGAGGATGGTGGGCGCCGGGCCGTTGATCGTCATGCTGACGCTCGTCGTCGGGCTGCACAGGTCGAAGCCCGAGTACAGCACCTTCATGTCGTCCAGCGTGGCGATGGACACGCCCGAGTTGCCCACCTTGCCATAGATGTCGGGCCGCAGGTCGGGGTCGTTGCCGTAGAGCGTGACCGAGTCGAAGGCGGTGGACAGGCGCTTGGCCGGCATGCCCTCCGACAGCAGCTTGAAACGCCGGTTGGTGCGGAAGGCGTCGCCTTCGCCGGCGAACATGCGCGTCGGGTCCTCGCCCTCGCGCTTGAAGACGAAGGTGCCGGCGGTGTAGGGAAAGCGCCCGGGCACGTTGTCGAGCATCAGCCACTTGAGCGTCTCGCCGTCGTCCTCGTAGGTCGGCAGCGCCACCTTGCGCACCTTGTTGCCCGACAGCGTGGTGTGGGTCAGCGCCGTGCGGATCTCCTTGTCGCGCACGGTGACGACGAACTCGTCGCCCGCGTAGGCCTGCCGCATCTGCGGCCACTCGGCCAGCAGCGCGTGGGCGTCGGCGTCGAGCCGCTGCTCGCGCAGGCGCGCCTGCTCCTCCAGCGCGGCGCGGGCCGCGTCGCCGGCCGGCATCGCCGCGGGCAGCATGCGGGCGCTGGCGCGCAGCTGCTGGATCTCGCGCGCGAGCCGCGACTGCGCGAGCGCGCGGCGCTTGTAGCCGCGCACGGTGTCGCTGATCTCGGCCAGGTAGCGCGTGCGCGCGGCCGGCACGATGGCCGTCTGCTGCGTGCTGTGGCGCGTGGCGACGGCCGGCAGCCGGCCCGGGCCGAGCGCCAGGCCCAGCTCGGCCAGCCGCGCCTTGAGCGCCTGGTACAGCGCCGTCACGCCGTCGTCGTTGAAGCGGCTGGCCATGGTGCCGAACACCGGCATCTGGTCGGGCCGGGTGGTCCAGGCCTCGCGGTTGCGCTGCACCTGCTTGGCAACGTCGCGCAGCGCATCCAGCGCGCCCTTGCGGTCGAACTTGTTGATCGCCACGAACTGCGCGAAGTCCAGCATGTCGATCTTCTCGAGCTGGCTGGCGGCGCCGTATTCGGGCGTCATCACATACAGCGGCACGTCCACCAGCGGCGCGATGGCGGCATCGCCCTGGCCGATGCCCGAGGTCTCGACGATGACGAGGTCGAACCCCGCGGTCTTGCACGCCGCCAGTACGTCCGGCAGGGCGGCGCTCACCTCGCTGCCGGCGTCGCGCGTGGCGAGGCTGCGCATGTACACGCGCGGCCCCTGTTGCCACGGGCCGATCGCGTTCATGCGGATGCGGTCGCCCAGCAGCGCGCCGCCGCTCTTGCGCCGCGACGGGTCGATGCTGATGACGGCGATGCGCAGCCGGTCGTCCTGGTCGAGGCGGATGCGGCGCACCAGCTCGTCGGTGAGCGAGGACTTGCCCGCGCCGCCGGTGCCGGTGATGCCCAGCACCGGAATGTGCGTGCCTTGTGCCGCGGCATGCAGCGCGGCCTTGAAGCCGGCGTCCGCCGTGCCGTTCTCGAGCGCGGTGATGGTCTGGGCCAGCGCGCGCCAGGCGGCGTCGTTGGCGCCTTGCAGCGCCTGCACCGTCGTTGGCGCGGCCGCCTCGACCGCGCGGTCGCAGCGCATCAGCATCTCGCCGATCATGCCGGCCAGGCCCATGCGCTGGCCGTCCTCGGGGCTGTAGATGCGCGCGACGCCATAGCCGTGCAGCTCGGCGATCTCGGCCGGCACGATGACGCCACCGCCGCCGCCGAACACCTGGATGTGCGCGCCGCCGCGCTCGCGCAGCAGGTCCACCATGTAGCGGAAGTACTCCACATGCCCGCCCTGGTAGCTGCTGATGGCGATGCCCTGCACATCCTCCTGCAGCGCCGCCGTCACCACCTCGTCGACCGAGCGGTTGTGGCCGAGGTGGATGACTTCCGCGCCCATGCTCTGCATGAGCCGTCGCATGATGTTGATCGCCGCGTCATGTCCGTCGAACAGCGAGGCGGCAGTGACGAAACGCAGCTTGTGCGTCGGGCGGTACTCGGCCAGCGCCTTGAATTCGGCGGACAGATCGGTCATGGCGGGTCTCCTCGTGGCACCTGTCGCACCCGCGGTGGCGCGGCAGTCGTCGAATCGTGGTGAGGCGCGGCCCGCGCCGCTGGGCGGGGCAGGCGGACCGGTTGACGTATACGTCAATCGCCGCAGTGTAGCCGCCACACCCGCCTTCCTGACCCTGCCGGGTGGTCTGCCGGGACGGCGCGCGTTTCGGGTCACAATCCCGGCCGTTGCCCGGCGCGGCATGTCGACCCTTTCATTTCACGCCCAGCCGCGATGAACCCTCCCGTGAAGACCGCCGAAGGGCAGGACGAGCTGATCCACCGCACCCGGCGCCTGAGCCAGCGGCATCGCACCGTCCTGCTGCTCGTCGATGGCCAGCGCTCGGCCGAGCAGGTGCGGGCCCTGGCCAGCCAGGCTGGCGCGCCGGCCAGCTGCTTCGACGAGCTGCTGGCGTTCGGCCTGATCGAGCTGCCGGCGGCCGATGCCGGCATCGCCACCGGCGACACCGCGGCAGCGGCGCTGCCGTTCGACGAGCCCGACGACACCGGCCTGTCCTCGCTGCTGCCGCCCTCGCGCACCCTGCAGCCGGAATCGGTGCTCGGCGACATGCCGCTCGACAGCGGCCTGCCCGAGCCGCTGCCGGCGGAACTGCTCGCCCTGGCGGACGCCGAGCGGCTGTTCGAGGAAGCGCGCGAGCTGCTGGTGCGCGCGGTGCGCGCCGAGGCACCAGTGGCCGGCTCGATGACGCTGCTGCGCCTGCGCCGTGCGCGCTCGCCCGAGCAGCTCATGGCGCTGCTCGCCGAGGTGGAGGCGCGTATCGTCAAGCCGCACCGCTCGCTCGCCGCGCAGCAGACCCTGCAGCGCGTGCGCCAGTTGCTCGCCGCCCAGGCCCTGCCGACCCACGCCGTCTGACGGCGGCCCAAACCTCTGCAGTTGATGAGTTTTCTTGCCCTCGATGTCGGCAACACGCGCCTGAAATGGGCGCAGTACGCCTCACCCCAGCCCGGTGCCGCCCTGCTGGCGCACGGCGCCGTCTTTCTGGAAACCATCGACGACCTCGCCGAGACGCAATGGGCCTCACTCGCCCCGCCGGCCAGCGTGCTCGGCTGCATCGTCGCGGGTGAAGCGATCCGCCGCCGGGTGGAGGAACAGCTCGAGCTGTGGGAGGCGCCGCCGCGCTGGGTCGTGCCCACGCGCGAGGCCGCCGGCGTGGTCAACGGCTACGACCATCCGAACCGGCTCGGCGCCGACCGCTGGGTCGCGCTGGTGGCCGCGCGCCATCGTGCACTGGCGCTGGACGCCGCGAACCCGCCGCCGGTGGTGGTGGTGATGGTCGGCACGGCGGTGACCGTGGATGCGCTGGACGCCGACGGGAACTTCCTCGGCGGGCTCATCCTTCCGGGCTTCGGCCTCATGCTCAAGGCGCTGGAAATGGGCACGGCGGGGCTGAAGGCACCCACCGGCGAAGTGGCCGATTTCCCGACCAACACCAGCGATGCGCTCATGAGCGGCGGGGCGCATGCCATGGCCGGCGCCATCGAGCGCATGGTGCGGCGGCTGAAGAGCCGCACCGGCCAGCAGCCGCGGCTGCTCATCAGCGGCGGCGCGGCGGTCAAGCTCGCGCCCATCATCGATGTGTCCTACGACACGGTGGACACGCTGATCTTCGACGGCCTGCTGCAACTGCAGGCCCATCGGCTGGCGCTGTAGCGAAGGCGCGCGCCGCCTACAGGATGTAGCGCGACAGGTCCTCGTTCTTCGCCAGTTCGCCGAGCTTGGCGTCAACCTCGGCGGCGCCGAGCGTCACTGTGCGGCCGCCCAGGTTGGGCGCATCGAAGCTCACTTCGTCGAGCAACCGCTCCATCACGGTCGACAGCCGGCGCGCGCCGATGTTCTCGGTGCGCTCGTTCACGTCATGGGCGATCTGCGCGATGCGGCGCACGCCTTCAGGCTGGAGCTCCAGCGTCACGCCTTCGGTGGCGAGCAGCGCCTGGTACTGCTTGAGCAGGCTGGCATGCGTGGCGGTGAGGATGGCCTCGAAATCGTCCACGCTCAGCGAGCTGAGCTCCACGCGAATCGGCAAGCGGCCCTGCAGCTCCGGAATCAGGTCGCTCGGCTTGCTCAGGTGGAAGGCGCCCGAGGCGATGAACAGGATGTGGTCGGTCTTGACCATGCCGTACTTGGTGTTCACCGTCGTGCCCTCGACCAGCGGCAGCAGGTCGCGCTGCACGCCCTGGCGCGACACGTCGGCGCCGCCGCGCTCGGCATTGGAGGCCACCTTGTCGATCTCGTCGATGAAGACGATGCCGTTCTGTTCGGCGTTCTCGAGCGCGGCGACCTTGATCTCGTCCTCGTTGACCAGCTTGGCCGCCTCTTCCTCGACGAGCAGCTTGCGCGCCTCGCCGATCTTGAGCTTGCGCACCTTGCGCTTGGCGCCGCCCACATTGGCGAACAGGCCGCGCAACTGCTCGGCCATCTCTTCCATGCCGGCCGGGCCCATGATCTCCAGCGTGGGCTTGGGGTCGGCGATCTCGATCTCGACGTCCTTGTCGTCGAGCGTGCCCTCGCGCAGGCGCTTGCGCATCACCTGGCGCGCGGTGTTGTCGGCCAGCGCCGGCTGGGCCGGCTCGCTGCCGGCGTGGCGCGGCGGCGGCACGAGGATGTCGAGGATGCGGTCCTCGGCGGCGTCCTCGGCGCGGCTGCGCTGGCGGCGCATCGCGGCCTCGCGCTCCTGCTTGACCGACACATCCACCAGGTCGCGGATGATGGCGTCCACGTCCTTGCCCACATAGCCCACCTCGGTGAACTTGGTGGCCTCCACCTTCACGAAGGGCGCGTCGGCGAGCTTGGCCAGGCGGCGCGCGATCTCGGTCTTGCCCACGCCGGTCGGGCCGATCATCAGGATGTTCTTGGGCGTGATCTCGGCGCGCAGTTTCTCGTCCACCTGCTGGCGCCGCCAGCGGTTGCGCAGCGCGATCGCGACGGCGCGCTTGGCGTCGGCCTGGCCGACGATGTGGCGGTCAAGTTCGGAGACGATCTCCTGCGGGGTCATCGACGATTTCATGCTCATGACCCCAGGGTCTCGATGGTGTGGTGCTGGTTGGTGTAGATGCACAGGTCGCCGGCGATCTCGAGCGATTGCTTGACGACATCGGCCGGCGCCATCTCGGTGTGCTGCAGCAGCGCCCGGGCCGCGGCCTGCGCATAGCCGCCGCCCGAGCCGATGGCGATCAGCCCGTGCTCGGGTTCGAGCACGTCGCCGTTGCCGGTGATGATGAGCGAGGCCTCGCGATCGGCCACGGCCAGCATGGCTTCCAGGCGGCGCAGCACGCGGTCGGTGCGCCAGTCCTTGGTGAGCTCGATGGCGGCGCGCACGAGGTGGCCCTGGTGCTTCTCGAGCTTGGCCTCGAAGCGCTCGAAGAGGGTGAAGGCGTCGGCCGTGGCGCCGGCAAAACCGGCCAGCACCTGGTCACGGTAGAGCTTGCGGATCTTGCGGGCCGAGGCCTTGACGACGATGTTGCCGAGCGTCACCTGGCCATCGCCGCCGATCGCGACCTGGTTGCCCCGGCGCACGCTGACGATGGTGGTGCCGTGAAATTGTTCCATCGGCCCCATGTGCGGGCGCCGGGCGCGGATTCAAGCGCCGTCGGATCCCACGCTCAGATGGTCCGGACCTTGACCTTGGCGTGTTCGTTGATGCCCATGGCGCCGAAGAACAGCGCCACCAGCCGGTGCGCGTCGACGAAGCTGACCGCGCGGTTTTCGGCACGGCGGGCGAGCACCCAGTTCAGCAGATCGCCCGCGGCGATGAAATCGACGCGGATCAGCTTGGCGCAGGACACGTTCACGATGGTCGAGCTCTGCAGCTCGGCGTCCATCTTGCTGAGCGTGGGGCCGATGTCGCCCACCAGCTGGCCGGACAGCTCGAGCGTCGCCATCTGCACCGGGTGAGGGTCCTCGGTGAGCTGGGATTCGACGAAGCTGGTGGAGGCCTCGCTCACGACAGACAGCGCCGGCGAACTGGTGTTGGCCTCCGAGCCGCTCAGGCGCACCTGGCATTCGGCCGGCTCCCATGACGGCGGCGACACCTCGTAGGTCACGCAGTAGTCGATCGCGGTCTCGTCGAACTGGTCCGGGCGGTTGGTCATGCGCAGCGCGTCCAGCCGCAGCTGCCAGAAGGCCGGGTCCGCATCGCGCACGCCGGTGGGCGCGGCGTCGAGCAGCACGGTGAACAGCTGCTCGCCCGACAGCCAGCGCATGTCGAGCTTCTGGCCGATCCAGCTGCGGAACAGCTCGCTCAGGCGTGCGGCGGCTTCGGCATCGACCGTTCGCAGCTGCGACCAGTCGAACACCCAGGGCAGCGGCATCTGCAGGGTCTGCGAGCGCAGGCGGGCCACCGCATCGGCGTCCAGCCGATCGGGGCAGACCCAGCCGACCTGGCCGTCGATGCGCGAGGTGCTGGGGCGCTCCTCGCTGGCGGCTTCGGCCACGAGCTGCGGCATCGAGAACCATTGCGGCGCGGACCAGCCGAACTGCTGGGCGTAGTCCAGCGCCAGCCCTTCGAACTTGATCTGCTGGCCGATCGCCCGGTACAGGTCGAACAGCACCAGCCAGGTCTCGGCATGCTGCGCGCGCGGGCCGTTGGGCGAGGTGAGGGCGGCGAGCGACTGCTCGCACAGCTCGAAATCGGCGTTGGCGAAGGCGATGACCGCCTCGTCCAGGTCCGGGTCGTGCGCGACTTCGTTCACCTCCATCGCGAGCCCGTTGCCCAGGTCGGAGGTCGCTGCGTCGATCGCCTGCGGCGACAGCGGCGACATGCCCGGCCCCATGACGACCGGCGCGGGGTTGGGCAGCGGCGACGACACCGCATCGGCCTCGCGCAGCAGCATCGGCTCGGTGGCGGTGCGCAGGCCGGCGGCGCCCTGGCCGGTGCTGCGCCCGGCGCGGGCCTCCTCCATGGAGGCGGGCTGGGTGGGGGCGGTGTAGAACTCGGGCGTGCGCCGTTGCGAGCCGGCGTAACCCTCGCCCACCATCTGCTGCTCGATCTCGTCGATCTTGGCCTTGACGCCGTTGTCCGCACGCGCGGCGTCCTGCATGCGCGCCTCGGAGTCGTCCAGCCGCGAGGAGCCGCCGAGGGCGGCGAGCTGTTCGCTGGTCAGGCCTTCTCGGCGCACCTTGCGCAGCATGTCGAATTCGCGCTTGCGCACGAAGTCGTTGCGCCGCTTGCGC
>JBIQKU010000164.1:0-7441 GCA_044506225.1 Rubrivivax sp.
CCTCGCGCACCAGGCCGCGGCCGAGCGAGATCTTCTGCTTGGCGTCGGCCGCGAGACCGGCCGCGCGCTGGCCGAGCTGGCCGCTCAGCTCGAGCATCTCGGCGATCTGGCCCACACGCTGCGTGATGCGCGCCGCCGGCACGCCGCGGTTGCGCAGCGGGAAGGCGAGGTTCTCGGCCACGGTCATGGTGTCGTAGATGACGGGAAACTGGAACACCTGCGCGATGTTGCGCTGCTGCGGCGTCGCGCGGGTCACGTCGCGCCCGTCGAACATCACCGTGCCGTGCGATGGCGTGACCAGGCCCGAGATGATGTTGAGCATGGTCGTCTTGCCGCAGCCCGAGGGCCCGAGCAGGGCGTAGGCGCCACCGTCGGCAAAGCTCATCTTCAGCGGCAGCAGCGCGTAGTCCTCGTCGCGCCGCGGGTCGGCGTGATAGGAATGCGCGAGGTCGAGGTCGATGCGCGACATGGCTCAGACCCGGGGCGTGGGTGACAGCAGCAAGCCGCCGTCGGCGTCGAACACATGCACCTGGGCCGGGCTCAGGTACAGCGTGAGCGACTGGCCGAGGCTGAACTGGTGCACGCCGGTGAGCTGCGCGACCAGCTCGCCGACCGGCGTGTTCACATGCACGAAGGTGTCGGAGCCGGAGATCTCGGCCAGCTCCACCGTGCCGGCCAGCGCCACGTCGTCGCCGCGCTGCTGCACGCGCAGCGCGTTGGCCCGCAGCCCGACGGTGAGCGAGGCCAGCCGCGCCGGCTGCACCGGCGGCAGCCGGCAGGCGATGTGCGCGCCGGTGGCGAGCACCACGCCGCCGTCGCCGGCCGTGCCGGGCACGAGGTTCATCGGCGGGTCGCTGAAGGCACGCGCCACGCGGATGGACTGCGGCCGGTGGAACACCTCGGTGGTCGGGCCGTACTGCAGCAGCTCGCCGGCGTCGAGCACCGCGGTGTAGCCGCCAAGCAGCAAGGCCTCGGTGGGTTCGGTGGTCGCGTACACCACCGTCGATTCGCCGGCGGCGAAGAGCTGGCTCAGCTCGTCGCGCAATTCCTCGCGCAGCTTGTAGTCCAGGTTCACCAGCGGCTCGTCGAGCAGCATCAGCGGCGCCTGCTTGGCCAGGGCGCGCGCGAGGGCCACGCGCTGCTGCTGCCCGCCGGAAAGTTCGGCCGGCAGCCGCTTCAGGAAGGGCTCGATGTGCAGCCGCGCGGCCAGCTCCTGCACGCGTGCGGCAATGCCCGGCTCGCCGCGCAGCTTCAGCGGCGAGGCGATGTTGTCGAACACCGTCATCGACGGGTAGTTGATGAACTGCTGGTAGACCATGGACACATTGCGCTGGCGCACCGGCATGCCGGTGACGTCGCGGCCGTCCGCAATGACCTGCCCCGCGGTCGGCGCGTCCAAGCCGGCCATCAGCCGCATCAGGCTGGTCTTGCCGGCCTGCGTCGCACCCAGCAGCACCGTCACCGCGCGCGGCACGAGATCCAGCGACAGCGGGTACAGCCAGGTCTGCGCCCCGACCTCGTGCGAGATGCCGGCCAGCCTCAGTTCCATGCCTGCTCCTCGTTGGCGCCTGCGGTGGCGCGCGGCGATGTGTGTGGCCAGTGCGCCGCGCACCAGGCGGCCACCGATTCCCGTTGCGCCGCACTCAGGTGCAGCCCCAGCTTGCTGCGGCGCCACAGCACGTCGTCGGCGCTGAGTGCCCATTCGTGGGTGTGCAGGTAATGCAGTTCGGCCTCGTACAAGCCGGGCGCCACCTCGGCACCCAGGCCACCGTTCTCGGCGCCGGGCATGAAGAGCTGCTCCACCCGCGCGCCGTAGGCATGCGCCAGGCGTTCGCACAGCGCCCGGTTCAGCGTCGGATGCGCGCGCGAGAGCGCCTGGGCAAAGGCCGCGAAGTCGGTGTCGGGACGCCGCGGCGGGCCGATCCAGCGGCTCAGGTCTCCGCCGGGCAACAGCGCGCCGGCGGTCCAGCGTGCGCCGCGAAGCGCGAGCGGTGCGGCCAGCGCATCCGCCGCCTCCTCGGCCAGCTTGCGAAAGGTGGTGATCTTGCCGCCCCACACGGTCAGCAGCGGCGCGCCGCCTTGGGTGTCGAGCTCGAGCTGGTAGTCGCGCGTCACCGCCGCCGGGTCGCCGGACTCGTCGTCCAGCAACGGCCGCACGCCGGCATAGGTCCACACCACGTCGGCCGGGCGCACCGGCTTGGCGAGGTAACGGCTCGCCTGCGCGCACAGGTAGTCGATCTCGCCCGGGTCGATGCGCGCCTCGCCGATGGGGCCGGTGTGCTCCACATCGGTGGTGCCGATGAGCGTGAAGTCACGCTCGTACGGGATCATGAAGATGATGCGCTTGTCCGGGTTCTGCAGGATGTAGGCGTGGTCGTGCGCGAAGAGCCGCGGCACCACGACATGGCTGCCCTTGACCAGGCGCAGCGCCCGGGCGCGCGGCAGGTGGGCGTGCTCCGCGAGAAACTGGCCGGCCCAGGGCCCGGCGGCGTTGACCAATGCACGCGCCTGCACCCGGCGCTCGGCGCCGTTCGCGGCTTGCAGCAGCACGTCCCAGCCGGCGGTGCTGCGGCGTGCGTCCACGCAGCGCCAGCGCGTGAGCACCTCGGCGCCGCGTTCGGCAGCATCGAGCGCGTTGAGCACCACCAGCCGCGCGTCGTCCACCCAGCCGTCGGAGTAGACGAAGCCGCGCGTGAAGCCCGGCTTGAGCGGCGCCCCGAGCGGCCCGCCGCGCAGGTCGACGCCGCGCGAGCCTTCCAGCACCTCGCGGCGGGCGAGGTGGTCGTAGAGGAACAGGCCGATGCGGATCATCCAGGCCGGCCGCATCGAACGGTCGTGCGGCATGACGAAGCGCAACGGCCACATGATGTGCGGCGCGCTTTTCAGCAGCACCTCGCGCTCGGCCAGCGCCTTGCGCACCAGCGAGAACTCGTAGTACTCGAGGTAGCGCAGCCCGCCGTGGATCAGCTTGGTGGAGGACGACGAGGTGTGCGCCGCCAGGTCGTCCTTCTCGCACAGCAGCACGCGCGCACCGCGCCCGGCGAGGTCGCGGGCGATGCCCGCGCCGTTGATGCCCCCGCCCACCACCAGCACGTCGACAGGCGACGCCGCCCCGTCGGCCGAGGGACCGGAAGAAGGCGCGGACAAGCCCCGCGCGGCAGGGGACGACGACAACTTGGACATGGTGCGGACGACTCAGGCAGCAAAACGAACGCGCATTCTCGGTTCGTCTGTTTTCGTTTTGCTGTGTCTTTTTTCGTTTTAGGCCATTCATGCGCGAACCGCAAGCGCGGAATCCACCATGCCGGGCGCTTGCCGCACGCGCTAGGGTTGCACGCAGCCTGCCCCTTCTTCGCCTTTCGATGACGCCCAACCCCCGACAAGCCAGCATGCTCGAAGAGGTGCGCGCACGCGGCTCGGCCACGGTGGAGGCTCTGGCCGAGCGCTTCGGGGTGACGCTGCAGACGGTGCGCCGCGACGTGAAGCTGCTGTCGGACGCGGGCCTGCTCGCGCGCTTTCACGGCGGCGTGCGCACGCCCAGCTCGACGGTGGAGAACATCGCCTACCGCCAGCGCCAGGCGCTGAACGAGGCGGCCAAGCTGCGCATCGCCCGCGCCGTGGCCCGCGCCGTGCCCAACGGTTGTTCGCTGATGCTCAACATCGGCACCACCACCGAGGCCATCGCGCGCGAGCTGCGCGGCCACAAGGGCCTGCGTGTCATCACCAACAACCTGAACGTGGCCGCCATCCTGGCCGACAACGGCGGCTGCGAGGTCATCGTCGCCGGCGGCGTGGTGCGCTCGCGCGACCGCGGCATCGTCGGCGAGGTGACGATTGCCTTCATCAAACAGTTCAAGGTGGACATCGGCCTGATCGGCATCTCGGGCATCGAGGCCGACGGCACGCTGCGCGACTACGACTACCGCGAAGTGACGGTGGCGCGCGCCATCATCGAGCACTCGCGCGAGGTGTGGCTGGCCGCCGACCACAGCAAGTTCAACCGCCCGGCGATGGTCGAACTCGCCCATGTGCGCCAGATCGACAGCTTGTTCACCGATGCGACGCCGCCCGCGCCCTTTCCCACGCTGCTCGCCGAAGCCGGTGTGCAGTGCGTGATCGCCGATCGTTGAGAGCCCTCATGAAACATACTTTCACAACCAGGTGGCGGGCCGAGCGCCGGGCCGCTCCCAAGCCGGCCCGCGTCCCCTCGGGGGACCGGCCGATGTACCCATCGGACGAGGGGCACACATGACTCACATCCTCGCCCTCGACCAGGGCACTTCCAGCTCGCGCAGCATCGTCTTCGACGAAGGCGGGCGCATCGTCGCGATGGCGCAGCGCGAATTCCGCCAGATCTACCCCCAGCCCGGCTGGGTGGAACACGACCCGAAGGAGATCTGGAGCTCGCAGCTCGCCACCGCGCGCGAGGCGCTGGCCACGGCGAAGCTGGACGCGACGCAGATCGCCGCCATCGGCATCACCAACCAGCGCGAGACCACGCTGGTGTGGGACCGCCGCACCGGCGAGCCGGTCTACAACGCCATCGTCTGGCAGGACCGGCGTGCCGAGCCCACCTGCGCCGCGCTGCGCGAGGCGGGGCACGAGGCGCTGATCCGCAGGAAGACGGGCCTGATCATCGACGCCTACTTCTCGGGCACCAAGCTGAAGTGGATCCTCGACCACGTGGACGGCGCACGCGCGGCGGCCGAACGCGGCGAACTCGCCTTCGGCACGGTAGACAGCTGGCTGATGTGGCAGCTCACCGGCGGCACACTGCACGCCACGGACGTGAGCAACGCCGCGCGCACCATGCTGCTGGACGTGCATCGCAACACCTGGGACGACGAGCTGCTCGCGCTCCTGGGCGTGCCGCGCGCGATGCTGCCCGAGGTGCACCCGTCCAGCCATGTGTTCGGCACGGCCCGCGCCGAGCTGCTGGGCGCCGAGCTGCCGATTGCCGGCGTGGCGGGCGATCAGCAGAGCGCGCTCTTCGGCCAGGCCTGCTTTCGCCCGGGTCTCGCGAAGAACACCTACGGCACCGGCTGCTTCGCGCTCATGCACACCGGCACGCAGTTCCAGACCTCGACCAACGGCCTCATCACCACCAGCGCCGCCCAGCCCACCGCCACGCCCGAGTTCGCGCTGGAAGGCGGTGTGTTCGTCGCCGGCGCGGTGGTGCAGTGGCTGCGCGACGGCCTGGGTGTCATCAGGGCCAGCAGCGAGGTGCAGGCACTGGCCGAAAGCGTGAGCGACAGCGGCGGCGTGATGTTCGTGCCGGCCTTCACCGGCCTGGGTGCGCCCTACTGGCAGCCGAACGCACGCGGCGCCATCGTGGGCCTCACCCGGGGCAGCACGGCAGCCCACATCGCGCGCGCCGCGGTGGAAAGCATCGCCTTCCAGAGCGCCGCCTTGCTGCAGGCGATGAGCCGCGACGCGGTCGCCGCCGGCGGCGCGCCGGTGAGCGAGCTGCGCGTGGACGGCGGCGCCTGCGTCAACGACCTGCTGATGCAGTTCCAGGCCGACCTGCTGGGCATTCCGGTGGTGCGCCCGCAGGTGATCGAGACCACCGCACTCGGCGCCGCCTACCTCGCGGGGCTGGCCTGCGGCGTCTACCGCAACCTCGACGAGCTGGCGGCGCAATGGCAGGTGGAGCGCCGCTTCGAGCCGAAGATGCCGCGCGCCCAGGCAGAGGAAATGATGGCGCGCTGGGAGCACGCGGTGCGGCAGGCGGTGGCGAGTTGAATGCGCGCTCCTGTCGGTCGCTCGCTCGCGCTTGATGAGTTCGCTTTCGACGCCCGGCCGCGCCACCCCAACCCGTTCGCACTGAGCTTGTCGAAGTGCCTCTGGGTGTACACCGTGGGCTTCGACAGGCTCAGCCCGAACGGTCGTTCGTGACGCGCTGCTGACAACACGCTGTCAGCAGCCTGGCAGCACCATGGCGCCTCCTTCACATCCCTTCAGGAGACCCGCATGACCCAGGACTCGCAACAACACGCCGTCAGCTGGTTCGAGATTCCCGTCACCGACCTGGAGCGCGCCCAGGCCTTCTATCAAACCGTGCTCGCGCGGCCCATGCAGCGCATGGACATGGGCGGCGTGAACATGGCGATGTTCCAGGCCGACTCCGCCGCCGTGGGCGGCTGCCTGCTGGCCGGCGAGGGCACGCCGCCGCCGGCGCAGAACGGCACGCTGGTCTACCTCAACGCCTGCCCCTCCATCGACGCGGTGCTGGCGCGGGTCGAAGCCGCCGGCGGGCGCATCACCACGCCGCGCACCGAACTGCCCGACGGCATGGGCGTGTTCGCGCACATCACCGACACCGAAGGCAACCGCGTGGGCCTGCACGCGCTGGCCTGAGGCCGGGCCGCCCATGCGCCGCGCCGAGCGCCTGTTCCAGCTCGTGCAGCTGGTGCGCGGGCGCCGGCTGTCGACCGCGCGCTACCTGGCCGAGCAGCTGGAAGTCTCGGAGCGCACGGTCTACCGAGACGTGGCCGACCTGGCTGCCCGCGGCGTGCCCATCGAGGGCGAGGCCGGCGTGGGCTACCGCATGGGCGCGCATTTCGACCTGCCGCCGCTGATGTTCAGCCATGCCGAGGCGCAGGCGCTGGTGGCGGCGGTACGCATCGCCCGCCCGCGGCTGGACGACGCGCTGGCCGCGGACGGCGACCATGCGCTGTCCAAGATCCTCGGTGTGCTGCCGCCGGCGGTGCGTGCCGCGGCCGACAGCCTCGCGCTGTACGCGGTGCCGCCGGCCGGCCCGGATGCCGGGACGCGCCGCCACTTGACCCTGCTGCGCCGCGCCATCGAGGCGCGCCGCAAGCTGCACCTGTACTACCGCGACACGGACGGGCGCGACAGCGAGCGCACCGTGCGACCGCTCGGCTGCGTGTTCTGGAGCGAGGTCTGGACGCTGGCCGCGTGGTGCGAGCTGCGCGGCGCGTTCCGCAGCTTCCGCGTCGACCGCATCCGCGCGGTCGAGGTGCTGGACGAAGGCTTTCGCGACGAGGCGGACAAGTCGCTCGCCGCGCTGTTTCGCAGCCTGCAGGCCGAAGGGCACTACCGGCACCAGGACCACGCATGAAAAAAGGGGCGCCGAATGCGCCCCTTGTGCGTGCGATCGCGGCCCGCGCCGTCAGCCGTCAGCCGTCAAGCCGCGCTTCCAGCCGTGCCTTGGTGGCGGTCAGCTCGGGCGGCAGGTGGTAGGCGAGCTTGCGGAACAATTCCTCGTGCAGCTCGAGCTCGGCGCGCCATTCGGCAGGCTCGGTGCTCATCACCTGGGCGAACTGCTCGGGCGTGAAGTTGACGCCGGTCCAGGTGAGATCCTGGTACTCGGGGCTCAGGCCGAACACATGGTCGACCGCATTCGCCTGGCCTTCCACACGCTCGAGCATCCACTTCAGCACGCGCATGTTCTCGCCGTAGCCCGGCCAGACGAACTTGC
>JBIQKU010000165.1:0-7370 GCA_044506225.1 Rubrivivax sp.
GTAGTGCTCCGGCACGAAGCACAGGCGCAGCACCCGCGACTGCAGGCCCTGGTGCTGCTTCCAGGCCCGGCGCTGGCTGCGCGTGGGCGTGAAGCTGGCGACCGGCACGCGGATGGGCACGCAGGCGCGGCAGCCGTCGCAATAGGGGCGGTAGGTGAACATGCCGCTGCGCCGGAAACCCGCCGCCACCAGGCCGGAATACGCGTCGGCGTGGATCAGGTGGCTGGGTGTGGCCACCTGTGAACGCGCCATGCGGTCGCTCAGGTAGCTGCAGGGGTAGGGCGCTGTCGCGTAGAACTGCAGCGACGACAGCGGAAGTTCTTTGGGATGCGTCACGCTTGCGTGGCCTTGGAGGCGGGCGACAGCAGGTGTGCCCACAGCCGGGGATCATAGGTCCAGTGGGTGACCGCCGGCTTGGCCCGGTACAGCGCGAGGCGGCGCTCGAACTCGGCGCGCGGCAGCTCCCGCCCGCCCAGCGACGCCAGGTGCGAGGTGCGCTGCTGGCAGTCGATCATCGGCATGCGGTGCTCGAGGCAGAAGCACACCAGCGCCGCCAGCGCGATCTTGGACGCGTCGCTGCGCCGGGCGAACATGGATTCGCCGAAGAACATGCGCCCCAGGTTCACGCCGTACAGGCCGCCGACGAGTTCGCCGTCGATCCAGGTTTCCACGCTGTGCGGCGCACCCTGGCGGTGCCACGCGCAGTAGGCCTCGACCATCTCGGGAACGATCCAGGTGCCGTGCTGGCCGTCGCGCGGCACCTGTGCGCAGGCGGTGATGACGGCGCGGAAGTCGCTGTCGATGCGCACCTCGCAGCCGGGCGTGCGCATGAACTTCAGGAGCGTCTTGCGCAGCGAGCGCGACAGCCGGAATTCGTCCGGGAACAGCACCATGCGCGGGTCGGGCGACCACCACAGCACCGGCTGGCCGCGCCCGTACCAGGGGAACACGCCCTTGGAGTAGGCCTCGGTGAGCCGCCCCGGGCTCAGTTCGCCGCCCGCGGCCAGCAGGCCGGGCGCTTCGGTGTCGCGCGCCAGGGCCCGGCTGGTGTCGGGCAGCGGATCTTCTTCGGCATGCAGCCAGGTGATCATGGGCCGATGATGGCGTGGCCCGGCGGGGCAGGGCGCGTGACGGGAATCGTACACAGGACAGACGGCGTGCTGCCGGCGGGGCAGGCGGTTTCTCGGCAGGGGCAGGTGCGTGCCATGCGGCAAACAGCGTGCGTGAGCCACCGCCGCCCGGCATGGCGCTTGCCGACCCGGGGTTTGAACGGGCTGCGTCGCCGCAGCCCTCGAGCGAGCGGGTCTCGCACAAGGAGGCTTTCATGACACTGCGAGTCCATTGCGGCGCGGCCCTGGCGGCCTTGTGCCTGGCCGCCCCCGGCTGGGCGCAGGACCAGGCCCCGCAGCCCGCGCCGCGCGGCTTCCTGCCCGAGGCGCCACCGGTGGCCGGCCCGCGCGGCGACCGCGGCATCAACGACCGCGGTCTGGGCGGCGGCGCCGGGCCGAACGGCATCGTCGGCGCGCCGGCGACCAACGGCAGCATCGACCGCAACCCGGCGCACCGCCGCGCCCGCCAGGCCGCAGCGGCCGAGGCCGCCGCGAGCGCCGTGCCCCTGCCCGAGGAGTGCCGCGACGGCAGCGCGCTGCTTGCGCGCTCGCCCACCGGCGACATCATCGACTGCCCCCGCCCCGGCGAAGGCGCACGGCCGATCGAGCAGCTGCGCTCCGACGACTGACAGCCGCCGCCTTTGGCGCGGCATCGAAAAAGCGCCGCCGGTCAGGTCTTTGCACGCGTCTTCGCGTGCACGTAGGCCCCGTGCGGCACGTGCAGCAGGTCGGCCACGCGCCACAGCGTATGCCGCTCATGCTCGGCGAGACGGCCGTCGGCATACGCCACCCGCCACATCGCCTCGACCAGGCGGATCTTCTGCTCGGCGCTGAAGCGCTCGTTGATGCGCGAGGTGAAGCTGTGGAAGTCGTGCGCGTCGCGCGCCTCGGCTTCCGCCAGCTCGACCAGGCGCGCCAGCTCGTCCTCGGCCAGGGTGAACTTGTCGCGCATCGCCGCGAGCACGGCCTGGCGCTCGGGGTCGCTCATCTCGGCGTCGGAGCGCATGACTTCCACCAGCAGCACGGCCGCGGCGAGTTGCAGCAGGTGCTCCTCGTCGGGCGGCGGCACGTCGGCGCTCCGGGGGATGACGGCATCGAAGAGGTCGCGCAGGGTGCGAAGCATGGGGTGTGCGAAACAGTGGGCAATGCGTGACAGAGTCGGCACCGGCGGCTGCGTTCCCCTCGGTGGCCCGGATGAGAGCACCCCGTTGATGCCACGCTCGCTCAACATTGGCATTCCGCATCCGATAACCCACGGTATGCCCGCAGCAGTACCCCATGATGTCCCGCCGTCTCCCACCCCCGCGGGCCCGCCCGAGCGCGTGCCCCCGCGCAGCCGGGGGTTCACCATCGTGGAGCTGTTGCTCGCCGTGCTGGTCGTCGGGGTGCTGGCGGCGATCGCGATCACGGGCTGGGGCAACTACCGGCACAAGATGAACATTCGCATCGCGATCCAGGACATCGCCGTGCTGGGCGCGCTGATCCAGGGGCAGTGCGCAGAAGACGGCCAATGCCCGCTCACCATGCCGGCGTACAAGCCCGATCCCTGGGGCAACCCGTACCGCTACCTGCCGCTGAACGCGGGCGTGCCCGGGTCCAAGGGGCATGCGCGCAAGGACCACTCGCTGGTGCCTATCAACAGCGATTTCGACCTGTACAGCATGGGCCCGGACGGCAAGAGCTCGCCGCCGCTGACCGCCAAGGCCAGCCGCGACGACATCGTGCGCGCGAGCGACGGTGCGTTCATCGGTGTGGCGGCGGACTATTGAGCCCAGGCGTCGCGCCGTGAAGATCGAAGGCGTCTTCCTCGACAGCCGGTTGGGGCGGCGCATCTTCCTGCTGTTCGTCTTGGCGGCCACCGTGCCCGTCGCCCTGCTGGGCGGCCTCGCCTACGGCGGCTGGAACGCGTATGCGGCGGCGCAGGAGCAGGCTCGGCTGGACCAGTCCACCCGCTATCTCGCGCTGGCGGTGTTCGATCGCCTGGTGGCCGCCAAGTCGGTGCTGCGCAGCACCGACGTGCGGCCGGGCGACGATGACGGCCACGGCATCTTCCGTTCGGTGGACTGGGTGCCGTCGGGCGACGGTGAAGGCGGGGAGCGGCTGTCCTGGCTGCCTGCGCCGCACGCGCGGGAACCCGCGCGCATCAGCGTGCGCGTGCGCGACCCGGTCAGCGGGCGCATGCGCAGCGGCGAACTCGACCCGCGCTACCTCTGGTCGGCTGCCTTCGAGGACGTGAGCGGCGAGCAGGTGTGCGTGTTCGACAGCGGCGGCGAACAGATCTTCTGCTCGGCGGAAGAGGATCACGGCGCGGCGCTGGCGCCATCCGCCGATGCGGCGAGCGCCTCCTGGGCGCTTTTTCTGCGCCATGAGTTCGGCGTCGACGACTGGCGCTTCACCGTGCGGCGCCAGCCCTCGGCGAGCGCCGGCTTTTCGCTCGTGCACATCGGCTGGCAAGTGGTGCTGGCCTCGCTGCTGCTCGTGATCACCCTGAGTCTGGTGCTGGTGCGCCGCACCACCGTGCCGCTGCAGAGGCTGACCGCGGGCACGCGGCGCCTGGCCGTCGGCGACTATGGCGCACGGGTGGACGTGCGCGGCGGCGACGAATTCGGCGAGCTCGGCACGGCCTTCAACGACATGGCGGCCCGCATCGGCCAGCAGGTGCACCAGCTGGAAGTCCTGTCGGCCATCGACCGCGACATCCTCGAGGCGAACGATCCTGGTCGGCTGGTCGTGCGTGCGCTCGCACGCCTGGCCGAGCTGTCGCCCGGGGTGCGTGTGGGCATCGGTGTGGTGGATGCCCGCGACCCGGCGCGTGTGGGCGTCACCTGGCGCGGCACGGGCGGCGAGACCGAACGGCTCGAACTCGGCATGCCGCCGCCGGTGCAGGCCGCGCTGCTGCGCCAGCCCGACGGCCGCTGGTGGCGCGCGGCCGACGGCGCCCTGGTGGCCGCGCAGCTGGCGGCGCTCGGCGGCGTGGCGGGCGCGGTGTATGTCGTGCCCGTGCGCTGGCAGGCGCAACTGCTGGCCGTGCTGCTGATCGATGCCGCGGAGGATGCTGCTGCCGTGGAGGCGCCGGTGGGTGACCCGCTCGGCGAGCTGCGCGACCGCCTCGCCGTCGCGCTGGCCTCGGCGGCGCGCGAGCGGCAACTGCAGCACCGCGCCACGCACGACAGCCTGACCGGCATGCGCAACCGCGCCGGCCTGATGGAGGTGCTTGCGGTGGCGATGCAGGCCGGGCAGCGTTTCGCCCTGCTGTGGATCGACCTCGACCATTTCAAGGCGGTCAACGACACCCTGGGCCACGAGGCCGGCGACGAGTTGCTGGCCATCGTGGCGACGCGCATCGTGCAGCAGCTGCCGCGCGCGGCCACCGTGGCGCGCCTGGGCGGCGACGAGTTCGTCGCCCTGCTGCCGGAGGCCGCCGACATGCGCGTGGACGACATCGCCACGGCGCTCGTGGCCCAGGTGGGCCGGCCGGTGATGCTGCGGGGCACGCAATTCGCCACCGGCGCGAGCCTGGGCATCGCGGTGTTCCCGGACGACGGCCACAGCGCCGCCGATCTCCTGCGCCATGCCGACATGGCGATGTACGCCGCCAAGACACGCGGCCGCGGCCAGGTGGTGCGCTTCGAGGCAGCGCTCGGCAGCGCGGTCGAGCAGCATGCGTCCCTGTCGCGCGATCTCGCCCGCGCCGTCGAGCGCGACGAGCTGCGCCTGCACTACCAGCCGCGGGTGGACGCGCGCACCGGGCGCCTGCGCTCGGTGGAGGCACTGGTGCGCTGGCAGCATCCGGTGCAGGGGCTGCTGATGCCCGGAGCCTTTGTTGCGCTGGCGGAGGAAACCGGCCTCATCACGCAGGTCGGCCGCTGGGTCTTGCAGGAGGCCTGCCGCCAGATGGCCGCCTGGCGCAGCGCGGGGCTGCCGCTGACGAGCGTCGCCGTGAACCTGTCGGTGCAGCAGTTGCGCGAGCCGGCGCTGGTCGACGAGGTGTTCGCCGCGCTGCATACCCATGGCCTGGCCGCGGGCGACGTCGAGCTGGAAGTGACCGAAAGCGTGATGGTGGGCGATGTGCAGGCCACCACGCAGCTACTGGCGCGGCTGCGCGCGGGCGGTGTGCGCATCGCCATCGACGATTTCGGCACCGGCTATTCCTCCATGGCCTACCTGCGCTACCTGCCGGTCGATGTGCTGAAGATCGACCGCGCCTTCGTGCAGGACATCGGCAGCGATGCCTCGGCCGACACAGTGGTGCGCGCCATCGTCGGCCTGGCGCGCTCGTTGAATCTCGCCACCGTGGCCGAAGGCGTGGAGACCGCCGCCCAGGCGCGGCTGCTGGCCGACATGGGCTGCGACGAGCTGCAGGGCTTCCATTTCGCGCGGCCCCTGCCGGCGCCGGCGCTGGCCGAGCTGCTGCGGGCGGATCGCGGCGAAGCGCTGGCACTCGCCAGCTGAAGCCGGGGGCAAGGCGGTACGCGGTTTCCACGTCCGGCCGCCGGCGAGGCGGGGATATCATCGCCGCCGACTACGTTTCGTTGCCTTCCAGCCGCTTTGGGCGATTCCCGCACCCCCCACGACGCGCCCGACGGGCCCCCTGCTTCCGCCGACCCGCCCCCGCCGAGCGGCGCGCGCCGCCCGGCCGTGCCGGTGAAGATCGAGGAGTGGCTGGCCGTCATCGCCATGGCCGCGATCGCGCTGATCACCATGGCCAATGTGGTGGTGCGCTACTTCACCGCCGCCTCCTTCGGCTTCACCGAGGAAATCTCGGTGTTCCTGCTGATCGTGCTCACGCTCGTGGGCGGCAGCGCGGCGATGGCGCGTGACCGGCACATCAAGATCGACTTCTTCGTCGATTCCGCCCCCGCCGCGCGGCGCCGGCGGCTGCTGCAGTTCGGCGCCCTGGTGAGCATGGTGTTCTTCCTGGTGATGGCCTGGCTCAGCGTGCGCCTGGTCTGGGACGAATACCGCTACGAGGAGACGACGCCCGGCATCGGCCTGCCCAAGTGGTGGTACTCGATCTGGATGCCGGTGCTGTCCATCGCCATCGCGGCGCGGGCCTTCGGCCTGTTCCTGCGCTACCGCAAGCGCCCATGACCGCCGCCCTGCTTTTCGCCCTCTTCATCGGCCTGATGCTGCTGGGCGTGCCCATCGGCGTGGCGCTCGCCGTGGGCGGCACGGTGGCCATCGCGCTGGCCAACCCGGAGACGCAGTTCTTCGGCCTGATGGCCGTGCCGCAGAACTTCTACGCGGGGCTGGCCAAGTACCCGCTGCTGGCGATCCCGATGTTCGTGCTGGTGGGTTCGATCTTCGACCGCTCGGGCGTGGCTCAGCGACTGGTGAACCTGGCGGTGGCCATCGTCGGGCGCGGGCCGGGCATGCTGCCGCTGGTGGCCATTGCCGTGGCGATGTTCCTCGGCGGCATCTCCGGCTCCGGCCCGGCCAATGCGGCGGCGGTGGGCGCGGTGATGATCGCGGCGATGTCGCGCGCCGGCTATCCGCCCTCGTATTCGGCAAGCGTCGTCGGCGCCGCGGCGGCCACCGACATCCTCATTCCGCCGTCGGTGGCGATGATCATCTACTCGGTCATGGTGCCCGGCGCCTCGGTGCCCGCGCTGTTCGCGGCCGGCATGGTGCCGGGCGTGCTCGCGGGCATCGCGCTCATCGTGCCGGCGGTGTGGCTCGCGCGCCGCCACGGCATGGGGGCGCTCGAGGCGGCGCAGCCGCGCCCGCCGTTCTGGAAGAGCCTGCGCGAAGCCTCGTGGGGGCTGGCCGCGCCGGTGCTGATCCTCGGTGGCATGCGCGCGGGCTGGTTCACTCCCACCGAAGCGGCGGTGGTGGCGGTGTTCTACGGCCTCTTCGTGGGCATGGTGGTGTACCGCACCATCGACCGGCGCATGCTGTTCGAGATCTTCCGCGAAGGCGCCGAGATCTCGTCGGTGATCATGATGGTGGTGGCGCTGGCGGGCATCTTTGCGTACTCGCTGTCCACGCTGAGCATCATCGACCCGATCGTGAACGCGGTGCTGAACTCGGGCCTGGGCGAACACGGCGTGATGGCGCTGCTCATCGTCGTGCTGATGATCGCGGGCATGTTCCTCGACGGCATCTCGATCTTCCTCATCTTCGTGCCGCTGCTGCTGCCGATTGCGCTCGCCTTTGACTGGGACCAGGTCTGGTTCGGTGTCATCCTCACGCTGATGGTGGCCATCGGCCAGTTCACGCCGCCGCTGGCGGTGAACCTGATGGTGTCGTGCCGCATCGCCG
>JBIQKU010000166.1:0-7346 GCA_044506225.1 Rubrivivax sp.
GCATTCGTAATGCGAAGGTCACCAGTTCGAATCCGGTCTCCGGCACCAGACCCTGTCGCAAGAAGCCGCCCTTTGGGGCGGCTTCTTGCTTTGCGGCCGCCCTCGCCAGGCGGCTTGGCTTTGCGGCCGCCCGGATGGCTCAGGCGATCGCCCGACTGAGCGCCAGCACCGCGGGTTCGATCGCCTCGAGGTCCAGCAGGCCGAAACCCAGGACCAGACCGTTGGTCGCCTTGGCCGAGAAGGCGTGGCGCGACAGCGGCTCGATGCGCACGCCGTGCTGAGCGGCGCCGGCGGCCCAGCGCTCGGCGCTGTGGGCTCCACGCACGGCGGCGCACAGGTGCAGTCCGGCCAGAGCGGGCAAGGGCTGCAGGCGGCCGGCGAGGTGGGCGTCGATGGCCGAGAGCAGCCGCAGTTGCCGCTCGGCGTACAGCCGCCGCATGCGGCGCACATGCCGCGCGAGGTGCCCCTCGGCGATGAAGTCGGCGACGATGGCCTGGGTCGTCGCGGCCACGTGCCAGTTGCTCGTCTGCTTGGCCGCCACCAGGGCGTCGCGTGCCCAGGGCGGCGCGACGATGTAGCCCACCCGCAGCGCCGGAAACAGGCTCTTGGAGAAGGTGCCGACGTAGAAGACGCGCTCGTCACGGTCCACGGTCTTGAGCGCGTCCAGCGGACGCCCCGACAGCCGGAATTCGCCGTCGTAGTCGTCCTCGATGATCACGGCACCGGCACGCTGCGCATGCGCGAGCAATTCCGCGCGGCGCCCCGCCGACATGGTCACGCCCAGCGGGAACTGGTGCGACGGCGCGACCGCAATCACGTCCACCCGCCGCGGGCAGTGTTCGACCATGAAACCCTCGGCGTCCACCGGCACGCTGCGGGCGACGGCGCCCACACTGGTGAAGGCCGCGCGCAAAGAGACGTAGCACGGGTCCTCGAACGCGACCACCGTGCGCCCGGGCGCGACCAGCAGGCGGGCCAGCAGGTCGAAGGCCTGCTGCGCGCCGGCGGTGACCACGACGTCGGCGGCGCTGCAGGCCAGTGCCCGTGTGGCCGACACATGGGCGGCAATGCCTTCGCGCAGTCGCAGCTCGCCTTGCGGGTCGCCGAAGGCGGCGCTGGTCTGGGCGGCCCGGCGCAGCGCCCGCACCGTCAGGCGGCGCCAGATGTCGAAGGGGAACAGGCGCTGATCGGGGTAGCCGGGGCGGAAGTCGAAGCGCACCGGCGTGCTGCCCGGCACCGCGGGCGTCGCCTCGCGCCATGGGGGCTGCAGCTTGCGGCCCAGCGAACTTCGCCGCGCGGGCGCGCGCGGCACGGCGCGGAACGGGCCGGCGCTCGCGGCGACACGCGTGCCCGACCCCTGGCGGGAGTCGACGTAGCCCTCGGCGCGCAGCAGGTCGTAGGCCGCCACGGCGGTGTTGCGCGACACGCCCAGCACCTGCGCCAGCACGCGCGTCGCCGGCAGGCGCAAGCCGGGCCGTAGCCGGCCGTCGAGAATGGCCGCGCGCAGTTGCCGATGCAGCGCGTCCAGGACGCTGCGCGATCCGCGTGGCGGCAGTTGCAGATCGAGGTCGATGATCGGCTGCATGGCAAAGCGGCTCCATAAAACTCGCCCCGATTGGCACTTCACGCGGACCACATTGGACGGCAAGCTTCGCCGCTTCGCCAAGCGCAGGGCCCGCCGGGATGGTCGATCCAGTCGCCGTTCCGGGCGCGGGCCAGCCTGGGGCCGGCGCACGATTCGTTGCAGCGTGCGCGGCCCGTGACCGAGGCGACGACTGCATCCCACCGCACTTCGCCGATGACAGCCAACGCATCTTCCGCACTGCCAGCCACTCCCCCCCCCTCGCTCTGGGCCGACCTGCGCGCCGCGCTGCGAGGCACCAGCGCCGACTACACCCGCATCCCGCTCAAGCGCGCGGTGATGCTGCTGGCGGTGCCGATGATGCTCGAGCTGGTGCTCGAGTCGACCTTCGCGGTGGTCGACATCTTCTTCGTGGCGAAGCTCGGTGCCTCGGCCGTCGCCACGGTCGGACTGACCGAGACCTAACTCTTCCTGCTGTATTCCATCGCGATGGGTCTGGCGATGGCGGTCACGGCGGTCGTCGCGCGGCGCATCGGCGAGCAGCGCGGCGACGAGGCGGCGCTCAGCGCCGTGCAGGCCATCGTGCTGGCGGTGCTGGTGTCGCTGCCCTTCGCGGTGGCCGGCATCGTCTGGGCGCAGGACCTGCTGCGGCTGATGGGCGGTGACGACTGGGTGGTCGAGCACGGCTACCGCTACATGCAGTGGATGCTCGGCGGCAACGCGGTGATCCTGCTGCTGTTCGTCATCAACGCCATCTTCCGCGGCGCGGGTGATGCGGCCGCGGCGATGTGCGTGCTGTGGGTGGCCAACGGCCTGAACATCGTGCTGGACCCCATCCTGATCTTCGGCCTCGGGCCCGTGCCGGCGATGGGGGTCGAGGGCGCAGCCATCGCCACCAACCTCGGCCGCGCCGCCGGTGTGGCGATGCAGTTGTGGATCCTCGTGCGCGGCAGCGAGCACCTGCGCATCCTGCGCGCCCACCTGCGCTGGCACGGCCCGACCGCGCTGCAGATCGTGCGCACGTCGCTCGGCGGCATCGGTCAGATGATCGTCTCGATGACGGCCTGGATCTTCCTGATGCGCATCCTGGCGAGCGTGTCCACCGAGGCCGTCGCCGGCGCCACCATCGCCATGCGGGTCATGATGTTCACGCTGATGCCGGCCTGGGGCATGTCCAACGCCGCCGCCACGCTGGTCGGCCAGAACCTGGGCGCGGGCCAGCCGGCACGCGCCGAGGCCGCGGTGTGGCGCATCGGCTGGATGAACATGGCCTTCACGCTGGCGGTGTCGCTCGCGTTCTTCCTGTGGCACGACGCCATCGTCGGGCTGTTCACACAGGACGCGGCGGTCATCGCCATCGGCGGCGAATGGCTCTCCATCCTCGCCTACTCCTACTTCGTCTACGGCTGGTGGATGGTGTCGGTGCAGGCCTTCAACGGCGCCGGCGACACCATGACGCCGACCTGGATCAACCTGGTGTTCTTCTGGCTGATCCAGATTCCGCTCGCCTGGGTGCTCGCCCTGCCCCTGGGCTGGGCGCACTCCGGCGTGTTCTGGGGCGTGTTCGTGTCCGAGACCGCAGTGGGCCTGTTCACGCTGTGGCTGTTCAGCCGCGGGCGCTGGAAGACGACGAAGGTCTGACGCGCGCCACCTTGGCGCCGGGCTGACGAGCGGCTCCGGGTCTTCCCGGCTTGGCGTTGTTGCGGCTGCGGGCCCGCACTACCATGCCGCATGGATCGCCAACGCCGCGCCAGTTCCTCCCACGGCCCCACCGTGGTCGCCGTCCTGGCGGTGCTCGCGGTGATGGCGGCGCTCTACTTCTGGTGGCGCGCGCAGCAGCCCGCGGAGATCCCGCATGACGTCCCCGTGGCCGCGCAGCCGGCGCCGCCTGCCGCCTCGGCATCCGTCGCCGGGCCGCCGCCCATCAGGCATCCCATCGAGCCGGTGCCCGACACGGCCGGCGCCGCCGCCGGCGAAGCCGGCCTCACCGACGCGCTGAACGAGTTGCTGGGCCGGCGCAGCGTGCTGTCGTTTCTGCAGGCAGACAACTTCGCCGGCCGGATGGTGGCCACGGTCGACAACCTCGCGCGCCCGCATGCCGCGGTGCAGATGTGGCCCGTGCTGCCCTCGCCGGGGCGCTTCACGGTCGAATCGCAGGATCCGCCCGCCCACATCGCCACGGTCAACCACCGGCGCTACGAGCCGCTGGTGGATTTCATCGAAGGCGTGAACACCCAGCGTGCGGTGGCGGTGTACCGCCGCTTCTATCCGCAGTTCCAGCAGGCCTACGAGCAGCTCGGCTACCCGGGGCTGTATTTCAACGACCGGCTGGTCGAGGTGATCGACCACCTGCTGGCCGCACCCGAGCCCGAGCCGCCGCTGGCGGTGACGCTCACCGAGGTCAAGGGGCCGATGCCCTCGCAGCGGCCCTGGGTGCACTACGAGTTCGCCGACCCGGCGCTGGCCTCGCTGTCCTCGGGGCAGAAGATGATGGTGCGCGTGGGCCTGGCCAACGAACGCCGGCTGAAAGCCAAGCTCACCGAGATCCGCCGCGAGATCGCGCGCCAGGCGCAGTCGGCGCGCTGAGCACGCGGCCGGCCTCTCAGGCCGCCTGCGGCTCGGCCGCGGGCTCTTGCACCGCCGGCTCGTCGTCCACCTGCTCGCCGTCGAGCGCGGACAGCAGGTCGGGAATCAGCCGGCGCAGTTCGCCGGTGGCGATCGCCACATCGGTGTCGAAGCCCTCGTCCTGGCCCTTGGCACCGTCGAGCACCACGTCCAGCAGCTGGATCTTCTTCAGCGCCATCGACTCGGTGAGCACGAAGGACACGCGGCTGTCCCAGGTCATGGCGAGCTGCGTGGGCAGCTTGCCCTGCTCGATGTGCAAGGCCACCTCGTCGATGTCCAGCGGGTGGCGCGCGTAGCGCACGCTGGATTTTTCGGTGTCGGGCTGGCGCAGTTCGCATTCGCGGTCGATGCTGAAACCCGCGGGCGCTTCCCTGGTCTTGAGCCACTGCGACATCGCGGTGGCGGGCGAGCTGCGCGTCTGTAGCAACGCGAGCGCCGCGCCCTCACCCAGGGCCTCGAGCAGCAGGCTGAGCACGCGGTCAGCGCGCTTCAGGCTCGCGGTGTCGACCATCACCAGCGCCGCCTTCGGGTCCACCCACACCAGCGTGGACGAACGCTTGGCAAAGGCGCGCGGCAGCAGCTCGTGCACGATCTGCTCCTTCAGCTCCTTGCTGCGCTTGCCCTTGGGCCGGCGGCCGGTCTCGGCCTCGATCTTGTCGAGCTCGCCTTCGAGCCGCTGCTTCACCGCCGAGCCCGGCACCGCGCGCGTCTCGATGGCCAGGCGCATCAGCCACTGGCCGTCGATGCTTTCCACCATCGCGCCGTGCTGTTCGCCGCGTGGCGCCAACCAGCCGGCGGATTCGGGCTGGGTCGGCGCGCATTCGACGAAGCGCGCCGCGGCCAGGCGTTCATCGAGTTCGGACAGCTCCGGGCGTTGCCATTGGGTGATGCGGTAGACGAGTGCGTTCTTGAACATGGGCGTGAATGACAGGGAGGCCGCGGCGCAGGCGCGCGCGGCGACACGAAAGGCGTGGCGGCTTCAGCGCCGCGGGCGATCGGGGCGCGGCCCGCCCCGCGGCGGCCCGCGGCGGCCGGGTGCAGGCGGGCGCGGCGGCTGCTGCGCGGCTTCTTCGCGCGCGACCGCGAGCAAGGCCTCCAGCGACTCGGGCGCAATGCCCTTGAGCGCACAGAAGTTGGCCGGCGTGAGCCGCGTGGTCTCGAAGTCGCGCAGCAGGTTGGCACGCTGGCGGCGTGCCTGCTGCTCTTCTTCGCGCCGCTGCGCATGCAGCGCGCGGCGGCGTGCGAGTTCGTCGACCGCCGCCTGGCGGTGCTCCTGGCTCAGCTCGCCGGCGGGCTGGCCGTCGAGGTCGAAGCGCTGGCCGAGCGTGGTCAGTGCGATCAGGTAGGCGGTGCTGCCGGTGTGGCGCCGCAGGAAGGCGGAGAGCGCCTGGCGGGTGAACACGCCGGGCGCACGTTCCTGGATGTCGGCCTGGATGCGCAGCTTCAGCGGTTTCGGCTTGCCGGCGAACAGCGCCGGAAAGCGCTCGGCCAGCTCGCGCGCGCAGTCCGCGGGGCTCATGCGCGTGGCGGCAGGGGTGACGGCGGGCGTGGGCGTCGGGGTGGGCTCGACGGCGGCCGTGGCCTCGGGGCGGGGGGCATCGGTCGGCGGCGGGGTCTCGGACATGACAGGTGAAATGCAGGCGAAACCGGGATTGTCGTCGGGCGTCGGCAGCGACCGGAGGGCACCGCACAATTGCCCCATGGCAGATCCCACAGAAAGCGCGACGCCGCCGGCGGCCAAGCACGCCTCCACGCCGCGAACCGCGCAACGCCCCAAGCCCGAGACCCAGAAGCTGCCCATTGCAGACCACCTGCGCCGCGTGCCGCCGCAGGTGAGCCCCGGGCAACTGCAGCGCATCCGCTCCGCGGCCTACAACCTGCCGCAGGTCATCAAGCCCAACGAGCTCGCCGACGCGAGCGACGCGGAGATCGAAGCCCAGCTCGAAGCTGCCGGCTTCGTCCTGCTGCAGAAGGCTGCGGGCAACGCCCGACCCAGCCGCTGGATCGACCCCGGCCTGATGGCCGAGGCGCTGCGTCACCTCGACGCCGTGGGCAACGGCCCCGGCGTGCGCACGCTGATGGCCGATCGCACCGCCGTGCTCGACACCCTGGGTGTGTCGCGCACGCTGACCGGCTGGGAGCGCATCGTCAGCCAGCCGCTCACGCTCGCGCAGGCGAACTGGCGTGTGCCTGTGGCCTACCGCGTGCCGGTGGACGACGCGCCGGTGTGGGCCTTCTACCGCGACGGCAACCAGGAGGCATTGCGCGAATCGCTCGGCACGCCGCCGCCCTACGCGCATGCGGCAGCACTCACCGCGCATCTGGATGCGCTGGTCGAACGCAGCGTCTCGGGCTATCCCAAGCACCTGGATGCGCTGCTGCCGCGGCTGCAGGCGCAATGCGCCATGCCGCATCCCTTCGAGGAACTGCGCGTCGCCTGCACCCGCACGCAGGACCGCTGGGAACATCGCGCCGCCGAGCTGGAGACCCTGGCCAGCCTCACCGCCGACCTTGCCTTTCAGGGCTATCCCGACACCTTCGAGACCGCACGCCGGCTGCAGCGCAGCGTGACGCTCTACGTCGGCCCGCCCAACAGCGGCAAGACGCACGCGGCTTTCGAGCGGCTGGCCCAGGCGCACCAGGGCGCCTACCTCGCGCCGCTGCGCCTGCTGGCGCTGGAAGGCCGCGACCGGCTGGTGGGGCGCGGCGTGCCCTGCTCGCTGCTCACCGGCGAGGAGAACGTGCCCGCCGAAGGCGCGCGCGTGGTGTCCAGCACCATCGAGATGGTCAACACCACCCGGCCCATCGACGTCGCGGTGGTCGACGAAGCGCAGATGATCTTCGACCCGTTCCGCGGCTGGGCGTGGACGCAGGCCATCGTCGGCGTGCCGGCGAACGAGCTCATCATCATCTGCTCGGCCTATGCGGTGCCGGCCATCGAGAACTTGCTGCGCCTGTGCGGCGAGCAGCCGACCACCCTGCGCTTCGAGCGCAAGCAGCATGTGCAGCTGCTGGCCGCACCCGTGCCGCTGGCGGCCTTGCGCAAAGGCGATGCGGTCGTCGCCTTCAGCCGGCGCGATGTGCTGAGGCGGCGCGACCAGATCGCCGACCACGGCCACCCGGTGTCGGTCGTCTACGG
>JBIQKU010000003.1:0-46224 GCA_044506225.1 Rubrivivax sp.
CCGCGGCGGACTCCGCCTGCCGGCGCGCCTGCTCGGCATACAGCGCGCGCATGAAGATGGCCAGCAGCAGGATGAAGAGCTGCACCACGCTCGCCACCTGCGCCCCGCGCAGTGCGAGCTTGGTGGGCGGCACCAGGCCCATCAGCGAGGCGAGGTTGAGCAGCACCAGCCCGACATAGACGACGAAGGCCAGCACGCCCACGCGCACGTCGGTGCCGCCATCGCGCCAGGCGAGCGCGAGCGGTCGCACCATCAGCGCGAAGTTCAGCAGCATGAGCCCGGCCGTGACCGGCGCCACGCTGCCGTAGAAGCCGAAGAACGGCGCCACGGCGGCCAGCACCATGTAGGCGCCGGTCGCCAGGATGACCAGGTACAGCCAGCGGTGGCGGCGCCGGTAATCGAACAGCTCGGCGAAGAACACCACGCCTGCGGCCCCCGTGATCGCCAGCAGGCTGGACGTCAGCCGGTCGGCAAGCAGCGGCGTGTGCGGAAACAGGAACTGGTGCGCCAGCCCGTTGATGCCGAACCACTGCAGCGCGCTGAAGACGACGAAAAGCGCGAACCAGAAGTACACCCGCTGGCGCAGCAGCAGCGCCGCGAACACCGCCATGGCGACCATCGCGAGCGCGGCACCGGAGTAGGTGCCCAGGGCGAGGTAGTCCGCCATGGCCGCGCCCGCCGCCGCGGCCTCGGGCAGCAGCCGCGGCAGCAGCACCATGGAGCTGGCGGTCTGCACACGCAGGTAGAACACATGCTCGCCGGGGGCGAGCCGCAGGCCGAAGGTGGCCAGCCGGTGGTCGACCGTGCCCACGGACAGCACCCGGTCGCCGGCACGCCGCGTGTCGTCCACCGAGCCGTCGGGACGCAGGTGGAAGAGCCGGATGTCGTCGAGATACGGCGGCGCGAGCTGCAGCTGCCAGCGTTCAGGCGCGGCACGCGGCATCACCACACGGATGCGCAGCCAGTACACGTCGCTCACATAACCGGCGCCGAACAGCTGGCGCAAGGGCGTGAACGCACCCTCGGCATCGAGGCGGCGGATGTCCTCGAAGCTGTGGCTGCCCGCGGCGTCCTTCAGCACGGCGCTGGCGGGCAGCAAGGCCTGCGGGCTGTAGATGCGCTCGTCGAGCACGAAGGCGTCGGGCTCGGCGTGTGCCGGTGGTGCGAACGCGAGCAGCGTCAGCAGCGCCAGGAGGATCGGCACGGCCCACAGGGCCGTCAGGTGCCAGGCCGGCGCGGCGTGGCGCGCGGGGACGACGGGGCTCATCGGCATGGGTATGGCACCGGCACGCGCCGGCGCGCCCGGCCGGCAGGCGCCGGCAGGGGGGCAGGCGATGCCGGCGGGGGTTCAGGTGGCCGGGCGGCCGACGACGAAGGCCAGGCCCTCGGAGGCATCGGTCGTGGTCAGGCCGAAGGTGAGGAAGCTGCCGGCGCTGTTGAGCTTGGCGATGCCGCTCAGGTCCTTGTCCGGCAGTCCGCTGCATTTCTCGGTGACGACCACGTCGTACACCGCCACGCCCGGATGCGGCAGCACCTGGCCGCTGTAGGTGCAGCCCGGCGTGCGCGTGCCGGTGAGCGTGCCGTTGGCGGCGATGGTCCAGGTGCCGGTGATCGTGCCGTTGGCCTGGGTGAACACCCAGCCGCCTTGCACACCGGCCGCGGTGGCCGGGGTCTCGTAGCGGCTGTCGTAGGCCAGGTCCAGCGTGCTCAGCGCGATGCTGCCCTGCGCGCTCGCCGTCATGTCCAGGCCATCCGCCACCGGCTCGCCGGCCAGCGAGATGCTCTGCTGCGCCGCCCCGCTGGCGTCGTAGCGCGTGCCGTTGCCGGTGAAACGTTCGCCCGAGACGGCGAGCTGGCCCGCCGCCAGGCCGACCAGCGGCTCGCCGGCGCCGGCGCCGTGCAGGAAGACCCAGGCCCGGCCGTCGTCCAGCACCACGGCACGCGCGGTGGCGGCGCCGCCGAAATCGGCACCGGTCACCGGGCCGTTCCAGAAGCCCTGCAGGTCGGTGAGGGCGATGGATTCGCCCGAGCCGCCGCCGCTGCCGCCGCAGGCGGTCAGGGCCAGTGCGGCTGCGGTGGCGAGGAGTCGCTTGTTGAATTGCATTCGATGTCCTTTGTCGTCGGTTCGTTGTTCGGTTCTCTCCCCCTCGCCCGGGCAGGCGCAGGGATGCATTCACGCACCCGTTCGCACTGAGCTTGTCGACGTGCCTCTCGGCACACACGGGGCTTCGACAGGCTCAGCCCGAACGGTTTTATGGGGTCGTTGCCGTGCTCAATCCCACATGTTCACACCGTCGGTGGCGACCGGCGTGTCGACGGTATACCCGATGAGGCTCAGCGAGGCGTGGCCTGCGGCGCCGTGGTTGACGATGTGGCTGTCACCCGCCGTGCCGTGGTCGAACTCGCCGCCTTCGGTGATCTGGAAGTCCAGGCGCAGCTTGTCGCCCTCGACCACCATGCGGCCACCGTAGGCCTCGCTCGCCAGGTTCACCAGCACGCCGTCGGCGTTCTTCGACCAGTAGCCGTTGACGCCGAGCTCGGCATCCACGTAGAGGCTGAAGTTCTTGGTGACGCCCGCGCCATCCACCTGCGCGGTGAAGCCGATCTCGCCGGCCGGCGCCTGGGCCCAGGACGGCAGCCCGCTCGGGCCCTCGACCGGGGTGAACTCCATCAGCCGGTCGGTGCTGCCGTCGCGCACCTTGCCGTTGACCGAGTCCACGACCAGGGTGACGAAGGTCGACGCGGCACCGCCCTCGCGGGCGAGTGTGGTGGAGACCACCGAAGGCTGCAGCGTGTCGGGCACGCCGTCGCCGTTGCCGTCGCCCATCGTGCCGCCGCTGCCGAGGCCCGGCACCTGCGATTCGATCTCGCGCGGCACGTTGCTGCCGTCGGCCACCAGGGCGCTCGCCGCGCTCGCGACACTCTCCGCGGCGCCGTGGCCGTCGGTGTAGCTCGCGACCACGCTGATCGCCTTGCCGATGTGCTCGCGGCCGAGCGCCAGGCTGTCGCCGGTCGCGCCGGCGATGGCCACGCCGTCGGCCTGCCACTGGTAGCGCACCGCACCCATGCCGTCGGCATCGGCCAGCGTGTTCGAGGCCACCAGCGTCTGGCCGAGGCTTGCCGTGCCGGCGATCAGCACCTGGCCGGTGGGCGCATCGTTGGTGTTGGCCACCGGCGCGGTGGCCGCGCTCGTCACGCTCTCGATCGTGCCTTCCCCATCGGTGTAGCTGGCCACCACGGTGATGGCCTTGCCCACCGCTTCCTGGCCCAGCACATAGCTCGCGCCCACCGCCAGCAGCGTGCCGTCGGCCAGCCACTGGTAGCGCACGCTGCCCATGCCGTCGGTGTCGGTCAGAGTGTGGCTGGCGGTGAGCGTCTCGCCCTGCTTGGGCGTGCCGCTCACGCTGACCGCGCCGCTCGGCGCGTCGTTGACACGCGTGAGCACCACGTCGTTGCCGTCACCACCGGTGTAGCTGATGGTGAAGCGCTGGCCGCCGACGTAGACCGCGGCGCCTTCAGGCAGGTCCTTGAAGGTACCGATGACCGCATCGCTGCCGTCGTTGTCGATCAGCGTGATGGTGTCGCCCAGGCGTGCGTCATAGGCCGGATCGAGCTGCAGGTTCAGCGGCGTGCCGTCCAGCGACACCGCGCCTTCGACCGTGAGTTCGGCCGAGCCCGGGCCGTTGAGCGTGAGACTCATGCCGTCGTCGCCGTCCAGCGTGAGGTCGCCGACCACGTCGATCACGCCCGCACCCAGGTTGACGAGCTGCACGTTGCTGTTGCCGCGCGTGTCGACCACGATGCGCTCGCCGGCCGGCAGGTCGGATTCGATGGTCACGGGGCCCGTGCCGCCGACGACCACCGTCTCGCCCGGCGGCACATCGCGCAGGGTGACACGGCCGGTGCCGTCGTTGACGATGTCCACGCCGCCTTGGGGTGCGTCGATCACCGTCTCGCCGTCGCCCGTGGTGCGCACCTCGGCATCGGCCGGCAGGCCGGTGACCGTGGTGGTGCCGGGGCCGGCGTTGCCGATGTTCACGTCGCCCTTCGGGTTGGCCACCGTGGTGTCGCCCTCGCCGTCCACGGTCAGCGTGCCGCCGTGCGGCAGGCCCTCGACGGTGAGCGGGCCGCTGCCGGTGTTGCGCACGTCCACGTCGCCTTCCGGATTCCAGATGACGACCGGCTCGTCGGTGTCCAGCGTCAGCGTGATGTCGCCGTCCGCATCGCCGACGATGGCCGGCTGGCCGTCCACCGACGAGTCGTAGTGGAACTGCGACAGCGGCGAAGCCATGTCTTCGTAGGTGACGACGACGCGCACTTCGTGGTTGCGCTCCGCCGCCGTCGGCACGAAGGTGTCGGCGATGGCGCCGACGATGTCCGTCCAGGCGCCGTCCGGCACCGCGCGCACCTGCCACTGGTAGGAGGTGGCGGCGATGATGGCGGCGGCATCGCGGTCCACGTCGGCGATCGCCGGTGTGGCCGTGAGCGTCGCGCCTTCGCGCAGCGCCCCGCCGATGGTCACGCTGCCCGTGGGCAGGTCGTTGACCGGGTTGATGTGGATCGTGAGCGTGTTGGGCGTCGGGTCGAGCTCCACGCCGCCGTTCGCCGTGCCGCCGCTGTCGCGCAGCTGGAAGCTGAAGCTCGTGGCCGGCGCGCCGTTGGCGTCCGCCACCGGCGTGTAGACCAGGCGGCCGGCCTCGACGTCGGCCACCGTGATCTCCTGGCCGGCGACCACCGCCACGCCGGCGAGCGTGAGCACGCCTTGCGCCGGCAGCGTGGTGATCACCACGGACTGCAGTGCATCGCCTTCGGCATCGGTGTGGCCGAAGTCGGCCATGGCGAAGGTGTGGCTGCCGTCCTCGTCCAGCGTCACCGCGCTGTCGATGCCTTCGGGCGCGTCGTTCACCGCCGTCAGGTTGATCGTCGTGGTGGCGCCCACGCCGATGTTGCCGGCCTGGTCCAGCGTCTCGACGGTCACCGTGCGTTCGCTGGTGTCCGGATGGTCGGAGCTGTTGACGTACTGGATGGCCCGCAGCGCGAACTGGAAGGTGGTGCCGTCCTTGTCGCCGCTCAGGACGATGGTGTGGTTGTCCGGCCCGAAGGTGACGGAAATGTCCAGCGCCACGATCTGCGCAACCCGCGCCGGGGTGATGAACAGCCCCTCGTCGGCGCCGTCGAGCGGATTGACCAGCCTGACGGTCACCGTCTGGATATTGCCGTCCTGATCCTCGATGCTGGCGTTGGCCGCGGCGATCGCCACGCCGGCCGAGCCCTCGGTGTAGCTCACCGCATGGTCGCGCCCGGCGGCGGTGCCGCCGTTGAGGTCGACCACCGGCGTCCAGGGCACCTGCAGGGTGAGGGTCGCGCTCGCGCCCAGCCCGTCTTCCGCGCGGGCCGTGCTGAGCGAGGCGTCCTGCACGGTCACGGTGATGTCCCGGTCGCCGCGGGTGGCGTTGGGGTTGGCGTTGTTGTAGCGGACCGTGGCGAGCGCCTGCTCGTACTCGGCACGGGTGGCCGTGCCGGTGAAGCTGAGCGACGTGGCGCCGCTCAGGCCGTGCTCGCCACTGCCGTTGCCGTGGATGGCGATCTGGTTGCCGCTGGCCGTGACGAAGACGTTGCCGTCCACCGTGGAGCGCAGCGTCTCGTAGGTGGTGAACAGGTTGTCCGGTGCGTCCGGCGAGAGCGTCACCGTGGCCGAGACCAGCAGGTCCGGCGTGATGGGGCCGGTCGGCGAGATGGCCTCGGCATAGGTGTCGGGGCCGTGCTGGTCGACGTCATGGATGCGGAAGTCCTCGTGGAACACCGCCACCTCGCCGCCGCGCGGCTTGAAGGTGCTGGGGCCGCCCACATCGATGGTCGGTGCGTCATTGCGCGCCGCCACCTCGATCGCCGCGAAGTCCTCGCCGCTCGAGAAGGCGGTGGTGCCGCCGCGCACGCTCACGTCCACCTTGTCGCCGGCCGTGCCGGTTTCGCCGTCCCACGCGTGGTAGAGGAAGGCGGCCATGGTGCCGTTCTCGCCGTCGGGCACGAAGCGGATGCGGTCGTTCGCGCCGAGCAGAAGGGCGTTCGATTCATCGACGCTGCCCACCGCCGTCCAGGTCGCGCCGTCGTCCAGCGAGAACTCCCAGGTACCGCGGCCGTTGACGCCGCTTTCCAGCGCCTTGATGGCGATGCCGCGGCCGACCGAGCCGCCCGCGTCCACCGCATCGACGTCGCTCACGCCGGTCTTGCCCGGCTCGCCCGAGCCCAGCAGGTCGCCGACGCGCTGGCCGTTGTTGGTGGTGTCGTCCTCGTGGATGCCGGGCAGCATCACCGGCGCGACGGGGCTGATCACCGGCGCGTCGTTGACCGGCGTGACGTCGAAGATGATGGTGTTGGTCGTCGGGTCGACGTCGATGCCGCTGCGCGCCGTGCCGCCGTCGTCCTGCAGCTGGAAGCCGAAGCTCGCGTGGCCCGCGCCGTGGCCGTTCTCGGCCGGGGTGTAGACCAGCTTGCCGGCCTCGATGTCGGCGCGCGACACGAACTGGCCGGCGCTGACCGCCGTGCCGTCCAGCGTCAGGTTGCCGGCGGCCGGCAGGTCGACGATCTTCAGCGCCAGCAGGGCATCGCCCTCGTGGTCGGTGAAGGGGAAATCGGCCAGCGTCAGCACACGCGGCGTGTCCTCGGCGATCGTGATCGTGCCGTCCTGGCCGCTCGGCGCGTCGTTCACGCCTTGCACGTTGATGGTGGTGGTCGCGCCGACGCCGGTGTGGTGGTCCACGTCGGTGCTGGTCACGGTGACGGTGCGCGCCGTCGCCACCTCCGGATGCTCGGAGGTGTTGCGGTACTGGACGCCGCGCAGCGCGATCTGGAAGTCGGTGGCGTCCAGCCCGCCCGGATGCCGGCCGGCATCGACGCCGAGCGTGATCTCGTGCGTGCCGTTGCCGGCCACCGTGATGCCGCGTGCGGCCAGGTGCCCCAGCACCGCGGCGGAGATGAACAGTTCCTCGGCGGCGCCGTCCAGCGGGTTGTCCAGCGTGACGACCACCTGGTCGATCTTGCCGTCCTGGTCGGTGATGCTCGCGTCGGGCGTGGCGATGGCCACACCGGCCTGGCCTTCGGTGTAGGTCACCGCATGGTGGCGGCCTTCGGCCTCGCCGTTCATGTCGATCACCGGCGTCCACGGCACCATGACGGTGGTGGTCGCCACCAGCGGGCCGTGCTGGGTGGCGGTGGCCACCAGCAGGTTGTCGGCGCCGTGGAAGTACATCGTCGCGCCGAGTGCCAGCTGGGTCAGCGGCGCGGAGGCCACGAAGTGCTGGTGGTCGGCCGAGACCTCGGCCACCAGCAGCCCGGTGTCGGTCTTGACCCAGGCGGCGCTGTCCTCGTCCCACACGTCCACGAAGATGCGCTGGCCCACCGCGATGGCGGCGTCGGGCGCGGCGATCGCGAAGGATGCGGCGTTGGACGCCTGGCCCAGCGTGTCCACCACCGAGATGGTGACCGCGCGGTTCCCGGCGGCGGCGTTGGGGTTGGCGTTGTCGTAGACGATGGTCTTGAGCGCCGTCTCGTATTCGGCGCGCGTGGCGTCGCCGGTGAGCGTGAGCGTGTCGGTGCCGCGCCCGGAGATGACGATCACATGGCCGGTGTCCTCGAAGAAGAAGCTCTCGCCGGCGTGGGTGGAATCGAGCGTCTCGTACAGCGTGCCGAAGGCGTTGTCGTCGGCGCCGGCGGCGATGGCCACCGTGGCGGAGCCGAGCAGGGCCGCGTCCTCGTCGTCGTCGCCCGAGGCGATGCTGATGTCGCGTGCGACCTGCACCGGCTCGCCGCGCGGGCGGAAGGTGGCCACGCCGTCGTTGCCTTCGGCCGTGCCGTTCAGGTCGACGATGGGCGCGTCGTTGGTCGCGTCCAGCGTCACCGTGGTGCTGCCGGCCAGCGTCTGGAAGCCCGAGCCGTCGTCCAGCGCATAGCTCACCACGGCCGAGCCGTCGCTGTGCGGCGTGGAGACGTAATAGACCTCGTTGTCCTTGAGCCAGCCCGACAGGCCGAAGGGCGTCTCGGCGGTGATGGTCAGCGTGCCGGTGTCGTCACCGGTGATGACGATGCCGGGGTCGGTGCTGGTCGCGCGCAGCGTGCCCTCGTCGGCCGTCAGGCGCAGCGAGATGGCGCCTGCGGCATCCGGGTCGACGATGTTGATGCTGCCCAGGCCCAGCGGCGAGGCGGTGTCCTCGGTGGCGTTGGCCGTGCCGGGGATGCCGGTGACCACGGCCACGTCGTTCTGGCCGCTGATGGCGATGGTGAGCAGCGCGCTGTCGCTCAGGCCGCCCGCATCGCTCACCACGTAGTTGAAGGACTCCGACAGCGTGGTCGCGGCCGAGACCAGCGCCTGCACCGTCTCGTTGTCCTCGTTGAGTTCGTAGCGGTAGGCGCCGGTGGCCGCGTCCACGTACAGCGTGCCGTAGTTGCCGGCCAGCACGAATTCGCCGCCGGCAAGCGTCGCCGGGGCGCCGCTGCCGATGCTCGCGCCCACACGCACCGCGCTGATGCTCAGCGTGTCGCCGGGGTTGGCGTCGCTGGCGTTGGCCAGCAGGTTGCCGCTGGCGTCGTGCCCGGCCAGGGCGTTGGCCACGCCGCCGGCTTCCTGGGCCGTGCCGGTGGTGTTGCCGGCCACCGGCGCGGTGGCGGCCAGGTCCACGCGGCCCGCCTTGTCGATGACCAGCGTGGTCGGCGTGGCCGACTTGTCGTCGGTGTAGGTGATCTTCACCCGCATCGACATGTCGCCGTCGTCACGGCCGATGGTGTAGCTGCTGTGGGTGGCGCCGGCAATGGCGTGCTCCAACCCGCCGCCGTCGACACGGAACCACTGGTAGGTGGGCGTCGCGCTGCTCAGGCCGTCGGCATCGCTGAAGGACGCGACGAGCGTGGCGCCCTGCTGCAGGCCGCCGCTGATGACGCCGGCGCCGGCGTCGTCCACGTTCTCGATGGCGGCGCTCGCGTTGGAGCTCACCGTCTCGAGCGTGCCGCCCAGATCGTTGTAGAACACCTGCACGCGCACCTGCTGGCCGACCTGCGCCTCGCCGAGGGTGAAGGTCGCGGCGGTGGCGCCGGGAATGTCGGTCCACGCGCCGTCGACCAGCGCCTGCCACTGGTAGGCGATGCTGGCCGTGTCCACGCCGTCGTCGTCGCTCGGCGCGCTCACGCTGAGCGTCTCGCCCTGGCGCGCGGTGCCGGCGAGCGTCACGTCACCGGGGGCGCTGTTGGCGGCGGCGGCGGCGTTCGTCGCGTCGGCCAGTTGCAGGGTGAAGGTGGTGAAGGCGGACGCGCCATCGGCATCGGTGCCGATGACCTTGAGGTCCATCGCGGCAATGCCGGCGGGCGGGTTGCCGCTGAAGATGTGGGTGCCGGCATCGAAGCTCAGCCACGCCGGCAGCGGGCTGCCGTCGGCCAGCGTCGCCGAGTAGGTGATGGCGCCACCTTCGGGGTCGGTGAACACGTCGCCGATGTTCAGCGTCCACAGCGCGCCCGGCACGGCCGGCGCGGGCGGCGCGAGGTGGGTCACGACCGGCGCGTCGTTCACTTCGGTGATCGCGATGTCGCTGGTCACCGCGGCGCTGTCGGTCTCGCCGTCGCTCACCTGCCAGGTGAGGGTGCGTGCGGCGCCCGGCGCATCGTTGTCGGGGTTGGAGAAGGTGATCGACTTCAGCGCGGCCTGCCACTGCGACAGCGTGGCGTTGCCGTCTTCGGAACTGAGGGTCAGCGTGCCGTTGATGCTGTTCCAGTGCCCCCGGATGTCGCCGTAGAGGTCGTTGTCGGGCGTGAACGCCAGCGTGTCGCCGGCCTGGCGGCCGGCGGAGATCTGCACGGTGGCCGAGGCCAGTGCCGCGCCTTCGCCCGGCGTGAGGATCAGCGCCGGGTTCAGCACCACGGGCACGGCGTTCTCGGTGTACTTGGCCGTGCCGCCGATGACCAGCGCCGGCGCGGTCGGGGCGCCGATGACGATGGTGCGGGTGGCCTGCGCGAAGTCCAGCGTCTCGCCCATGCCGCCGTATTCGACGACGTAGGCATTCTGCGACGTGCCGTTCAAATCGTTCCAGCGACCAGGGTTCACGCCGCCGGAGGCGTAGAACTGCGCGTAGTCCTCGTCGTCGTCCGAGTCGTTGGGCTCGCCCGTGTTCCAGTTGCTGAACTGGCCATCGGGCGTCACGGGCGTGTCGTTGCCCGTCGAGATGATCTGGCCGGCCTCCGGGCCGGTCATCCAGCGCCAGACGCCTTCGGCGTCCGCATCGCTCGCGCCGATCCAGCCGTCGACCGCCAGCTTGCTCAGGATGAAATCGTTCTCTTCCTGCGAGGTGATGGTCGCGAGGTAGCCGTGCATGCCGTTGAAGGTCATGCCTTCGGCCGCGAGCTTGGCCGCCGCCCAGGTGATATTGCTGCCGGTGACGACTTCGTAGTAGTGCCCGTCCGGGCCGGCCACCACGCCGCCGAGGTCGGCGGTGAGCGTGATGGACGCGTTGTGGCCGCTGTCGCGCTGGACCATGAGCGTGCGCAGCGCCGCATTGACGTCGGCCTGCGTGCCTTCGAAGGCGATGCTGGTGGCCGTGCCGTCGCTCGGATGGCCGTAGCCGGTGGTATTCACCGACACGCCGGCCGTGCTGCCGAGCATGACGTGGCCGTTCGTGACCTGCACCACCACGCTCACGGTCTGGCCGTCGAAGCCGCTGACGGCATCCACGCCCGCGCTGTAGACGTTGGTCCAGGCGCCGGCGACCGCGGTGCTCACCGCGGTATCGGCGACCGCGGTGCCGCTCGGGGTGTCGGCAATGTCGACGCTCAAGGTGTAGGTCGCGTCGCTGAACACGCCGCTGGCATCACCCACGCGAAAGCCGATGGCGGCGGTATGGTCGCCCGTGACGGCGCCGACATCGAACGTCAGGTGGCCCAGGGCGATGTCCGCGGCGGCGATCGTGTCGCCGGCAAGGACCGGAATCCCGTTCAGATGCAGCGTACCCACCCCGGGCGGCGTGGTGATCAACACCTGCGCAGGCGCCGTGCCGGAATCGTCGCCGTAGTTGCCGAAGTCGTCGAGCGTGAGCACACGCTGGGTGCTCTCGGCCATGACGACGCGGTCGTCGGTGGACACCGGCGCCAGGTTGGGCAGCGCATCGGGCGTTTCCGACTCCACGCGGTCGGGGTCCACGCTGATGGTGAAGTCGTGGCTGGCCGATTCACCGTCGCCGTCGGTCGCGGTGACGCGGAACTGCAGGTCATGCAGGACGCCGCTGGTCGCATGGCCGGTGATGGTGCGGCTGGCCGCATCGAAGTTGACCCAGGCGCCACTGCCCAGGTCGGTCATGCCGGCGACGAGCCCGACCGGCACGCCTTCGCTGTCCAGCAGTTCGAGGGTGTAGGCGAGCGGCAGGCCTTCGGCGTCGGTGATGACGTTCGACGGGATCTGGTAGCGCCAGTCGCCGCCGCCGGCCACGGTGGTCGGGCCGATGGCATGCGCCAGCACCGGCGTGTCGTTGGCGCCGGTGAGCGTGATGACGAGCGGCTTGGTCGACTGCCCGCCGTTGCCGTCATTGACGGTGAAGCTGAAGGATTCGGTGGCGGTGGCGCCGGCGGCGAGCGCGTTCACGGCGGCCTCGTTCGTCACCGCGTAGGTCCAGGCGCCGGTGGACGGGTTCACCGTCAGCACGCCATAGCTGCCCTGGCGCACGATGCTGCCGTCCGCCGCGCTGCCGCCGCGGATGCCGAAGGCGAGCGTGTCGTTCTCCACGTCGCTGGCGGCGAGCGTGCCGCTGAGCTGGCCCAGCCCCTCACCGTCGTCCCAGCCGGCGGTTTCGGTGAGGCCGGCGGTGAGCGTGGCCTCGGGGTCGGCGAAGACCGGCGCGTCGTTGACCGAGCGCACCGTGATGCCCAGCTCGCGCGAGGCGACCGACACCGCGGACGACACGCCTTCGCCGGCCGTGGCCAGCGTCTCGCGCGTCGCGCCATCGGTGTAGGTGGTGTGGGTGCTGTCCAGCGCATGCACCGACAGGCTGCCGGGCTCGCCGTGGAAATGGGCCGCCGGCTCGAAGCGCAGGAGGCTGCCGGCCGCGAGCACCAGCGCGTTGCCGGCATCGACCACGCCGACGTCGTGCCAGGTCGCGCCGCCGTCGGTGCTGTACTGCCAGCTGCCCTGCTCCGGCGTGGCGGCGTTGGCGTCGATGGCGATGCCGCCGAGCGTGTCGCCGTCCACGTCCGCAAAGCGTCCGGCGAACACCGACGCAACGCTCGCGCCGGCGTTGACGGCGGCGTCCTCGGCCACCGTCGGCAGGCGCGGTGCGCTCTCGGGGGTGTCGCTGGACAGGGTCGGCGCGTCGTTGACCGGCGTCACGTCGACGGTCACCGTCTTCACGGCCGACAGGCCGCCGTCGGCATCGCGCGCGGCGATGGTGAAGGCGGGCAGCGCGTTGCCGTTGGCATCGGCCGCGGGCGTCCAGTAGAGCTTCATGCCGGCGGTCAGCGCGTCATGGCTGGCTTCGGCCCAGGCCACTGCGGTCTCGGGCGTGGCGCCGATCATCAGCGTGCCGCTCGTCACCGCCTTGATGACGAAGGCCGCGATGCTGCCGGGGCTGCCGTCGGCGTTGGTGTCGGCCGCATGCGGCAGCAGGTCCTCGAAGCCGAGCACCAGGGTGGTGTCCTCGAGCACCGTGTCCACCGGCGCGTCGAAGTAGGCGTCCAGCGTCGGCACCGGGTTGGACGGCGGCACCTGGGCCACCGACTCGGCCAGCTTCGCGGCGCTCGCGGCGAACACATAGGCGAGCGAGAAGTTCTTGGCCTGGCCGGCGGCCAGGTCGCCCAGGTCGAAGGCGAGGTTGATGGTCGAGTCGGCGTGGTTGTTGCTGCTGCCGGAAAGAAGCGTCGCCGGGTCGGTCGACCAGCCGGGGCTGACCGCGGTGTTGTGCGCGATGGTGCTGTTGGTGTACAGGCCGATCACACGGCCACTGCGCGGGCCGGTGCCGAGGATGATGTCGTCGGCGTCGATGCCTTCGGCGCCGCGGTTGTTGTAGGTGGCCGAGGTGCCCAGCGGCGCATCCACGTCGGGGTCGATGCCGCGCGCGTACTTCACGCCGTAGATGGTCGACGCCGTGGTGTTGCGCACGCTCACGTCGATGGCGATGACCTGGTCGGTCGCGCCCAGCGTGTAGGTCTGGGTGATCTCCAGGCCGCCGGCGGTGGAGACGAACTTGATCGTGCCGTAGGTCTTGCCACCGACGCTCACCACGCCCGAGGCGTCGACCGTGGTCGGCATCACCGGCCGGCTGTAGTTGGTGTTGTTGTTGACGTAGTTCGTGCCGCCGATCTTCACGGCGAAGAACTCGAAGGGCGAGCCCGGCGTCAGGAAGTCGGCGTTCGACGGGTAGTTCGAGCTGCCGGTGGAGTCGTAGAAGATGCCGGGCGTCTGCCACGAGCCGTAGCCGAAGCTGCCGTCGCCGCTGTAGCCGAACTTGATGTAGCCGTTGTCGAAGATGCCGGAAGACATGGGAATCACCTCGTGTGGAAGACGTGGATCGGGTGCCGGTCAGAGCGACCGGGCCGTGGATGAATCGGTGCCCGGGCCGTCTTCGGCCGAGGCGGTGAAGAAGACGTTGAGGCCCTGCAGCCAGTGCGCATCGAAGCCGCCGGCCAGCACCTGCAGGCGCAAGCGCGCCATCAGGTAGAGAAAGCGCGCCTGCGCCAGGTCGCGCCGTGCCGATGCGTGCTGCTGCTCCGCATCGAGGATGTCCACCGTGGTGCGGCTGCCCGCCTGGAAGGACTTGCGGTTGGAGATCACCACCTGCTCGGCCGAGCGCACCGCCTGCTCCAGCGCGCGGATGCGCAGCACGCCTTCGGTGACGCCCGAGAACTCGCGCGCCACACGCAGCGCCAGGTCGTCGCGCAGCGCCTGCAGCGACTCGCGCGCCTGGGCCTCTTCGGCCACCGCCTGGCGCACGGCGGAATCCACGCCGCCGCCGGCATACAGCGGCACGGTGAGCTGCAGCCCCAGCGACTTGCTGGTGTAGCGCGAGCCGATGCGGTTGATGTTGTCGCTGTCGCTGCGCGACCACTCGGCCACCGCATCCAGCGTGGGCCGGTGGCCGGCCCGAGCCTTGTCGATCTCGTGGCGTGCGGCCTCGAGCCGCGCCTGCAGCGCATGGACCTCGGGGCTGTGGCGTTCGGCCTCGGCGATCCAGGCCTCGAGTTCCGGCGGCTGCGGCGCCGTCAGCGCGAGCGCACCGGTGTTCAGCGGCGCCACCGCGGGCACCGGCTCGCCCACCAGCGTCTGCAGCCGGCGCTGCGCGAGCGCTCGCTGCTGGCGCGCCTGCAGCGCCTCGGCGGTGGCGAGGTCGAGCCGGGCGCGCACTTCGTCCACATCGGTGCGCGTGCCGGCGCCGGCGGCATAGGCCTTGGCGGCGGCGTCGAGCTGGGTGCTGAAGACCGTCTGCTGCGACTGCACCAGCGCAATCTGCTCGTCGGCCAGCAGCAGCTCGAAATAGGCCTCGCCCACGCGCACGGCGAGCTGCTGCACGTCGGCTTCGAGCACGGCCTCGGTCTCGTCGACCAGGGCTTGGGCCTGGCGCAGGTTGGCCTGTTCCATCGGGCGGTACAGCGGCTGGCGCAGCGTGAGCGCCAGGCTGCCGGCGAGGTAGCCGTCGCGCGTGGTGCTGCGCACACCGCCCGCGCCCGCGCCGGTGCTCACGAGCTGGTTCTTGCTGCGTCCGGCGCTGGCCGACACGCCCGGCAGCAGCCGCGCGCGCGCCTGCGGCAGTGCCTCGCGCCCGGCCTCGGCCGCGGCTCGCGCGGCGCGCAGGCTGGCGTCGTGCACCAGGGCGGCGGCATAGGCCCGCGAGAGGTCGAGCTCGCGCGCCGCCGCGGGCAGCATGGCGGCGATGGCCAGCACCCCGGCCAGCGTGCGTGCAAGAGAGGACGACAGGATGCGCACGGCGCTCATTCCTCGGTCATCGATGCCGCCACCCGCTTGGTCAGCGGATGCAGCAGGTAGGTGAGCAGCGAACGCTCGCCGGTCCTGAACACCAGCTCCACCGGCATGCCCGGCTGCAGCACGCGGCGGCCCAGCGTCTTCATGCCCTCGGGCGTGACGGCCACGCGGGCGAGGTAGTAGCTCGTGTGGGTCTGCGGATCGGTGAGCAGGTCGGCCGAGACGGTGTGGATGCGGCCGTCGACCACCAGCTGCGGCGAGTGCGAGAAGGTGGCGAAGCGCGCATCCACCGGCATGTCGGCGTGGATGCGGTCGATGAGGTGCGGCGGCACGCGGGCTTCGAGCATCAGCGTCTCGCCGTGGGGCACGATGGTCATCAGCGTCTGCGCGGGCTGGATGACGGCGCCCACCGTCTGCGTCTCGAGGCCGACGATCTGTCCGTCGGCCGGCGAGCGGATCACCATGCGCGCGAGCTCCTCGCCCGCGGCCTGGAACTTCTGCGCCTCGGCCTGCACCTCGCGCAGCACCTCGGCCTGCTGGGCCGCCGTCTCCTGGCGGTATTCGCTGCGGCGCTGCAGGGCACGCTGCGACAGCTCGCCGATGGCGCGATGGGCGCGCACCACGTTGCCCTGCAGGTCGGCGATCGCGCTGTGCGCATCGGCCACCATGCGCTGCAGCTCGAGCAGCCGGTTGCGCGGCGCATAACCTTCTTCGACCAGGCCGCGCGTGCCGGCGAGCTCCTGCTGCAGCAAGGCGAGCTGGGCGCGGCGGCTCTCGAGCATGCCGTCGTAGGCGGCGAGCGAGCCCTTGTGGCCCTGGATGCCTTCCTCCAGGCCGCGCAGGTCGGCGTCCAGCGCCGCACGGCGCGAGACGAAGAGCCGCTCCTGCGCTGCCATCTGGGCCGTGACCTCGGCAGCTGTCTTCGGGTCGCGCGCAGCGGCGATCAAGTCCGCATGGAAGGCGATGGCCGCGGCCCCCGCCTGCTCGGCGGCGAGCCGGCCTTCGGTGGCACGCAGGCTGAAGTAGCGCTGGCGCACCGCCTCGTAGTTGGCGCGCGCCACGCCGTCGTCCAGCGCGATCAGCGGCTGGCCGGCGACCACGCTGTCGCCCTCGTGCACCAGCACCTTGTCGATGATGCCTCCAGACAGGTGCTGCACCGCCTTGCGCTTGGTGTCCAGCACCACGCTGCCGGGCGCGGGCACGCCTTCGTCCAGCGGCGCGAAGGCCGCCCAGGCGAAGAAGGCGCAACAGCCCAGCAGCAGCGCCCACAGGCCGATGCGGCTGGCGCGGCGGTGGCCGGTCTCGACGGCGCTGGCGGGTGCCGGGGAAGCCGTGGGCGCCGCAGCGCCGGCAGGAAGTGCGAGGCCGGGCGCGCCGGCGGCAAGGGTGGCGGTCATGTGGTGGCGGGCACGGCCGAAGCCGGGCGCAGGAGTGGCGCCTGCACGGCGCGGCGCACGTCGGCCACCACCTGCTCGGGGTGGCCGTCGCGCTCGATGCGGCCGTCGCGCAGCACCAGCAGGCGGTCGGCGACGGCGACGATGGCGGGGCGGTGCGTGACCAGCAGCACGGTGCGACCGGCCGCCTTGAGTTCGCGCACCAGCGTGGCGAGCGCGGCCTCGCCGGCTTCGTCGAGGTTGGCGTTGGGCTCGTCGAGCACCACCAGAGCCGGCGCGCCATAGACCGCACGCGCCAGCGCGATGCGCTGCTGCTGGCCGCCCGACAGCGGCATGCCGGCCTCGCCCACCGGCGTGTCGTAGCCCTGCGGCAGGCGCAGGATGGATTCGTGCAGGCCGGTGGCCAGGGCCGCGGCGATCACACGCTGCGAATCGAGCTCGCCGAAGCGGGCGATGTTCTCGGCGATGCTGCCGTCGAAGAGTTCGATGTCCTGCGGCAGAAAGCCGATCTGCGCGCCCAGCGCCTCGCGGGGCCAGTCGGCCAGCGTGCGGCCGTCCAGGCGCAGCGCGCCGCGCACATCCGCCCAGGCACCGGCCACCACGCGCACGAGCGTGGACTTGCCCGAACCCGAGGGGCCGACGACCACCGTCACGCTGCCGGGCGCGAGCACGAGGTCCATGCCGCGCAGGATGGGTTCGGCGCGGCCCGGCGCATGCGCCGTCACGCCGTCGAGCGAGACCTCGCCACGCAGCGGCGCATCGTGCGCGGCAGGTTCGGCCGCCGCCGGGTGCGCGGCGAGCAGCGCCTGCAGCCGGCCGAAGGCGGCGCGTGCACCGGCCAGCGCCCGCCACGAACCCACCAGCATGTCGATGGGTGCGAGCGCGCGTGTCATCAGCACGTTGGCGGCGATCATCGCGCCGAGCGTCAACTGGCCATCGATCACCAGCAGCCCGCCCAGGCCCAGCGCCAGCGACTGCTGGCTGTAGCGCACGAACTTGCTGACCGCGGTGACGCGGTGCGTGAGCCCCTGCAGCCGTGCGTGGTCCGCGAGATGCGCGCCATGCTGCCCGCGAAAGCGCCGCCACAGCGCGGCGTGCATGCCCATGGCTTCCAGCGCCTCGGCACCTTGCAGCTTCTGGCGCATGAAGGCGGCGGCGGCGCTGCCCGAGGCGGCCGCCTGCTCGGCCGGCGCGACCGTGCGCTGGTGGCCCAGCCACACCAGCAGGAACTGCAGCGCGGCAAAGGCCAGCGCCATCACGCCCAGCCACGGGTGCAGCAGCCACAGCACGCCGATGTAGATCGGCACCCAGGGCGTGTCGAAGAAGGCGATGACGCCGCCGCCGGTGAGGAACTGGCGCAGTTGGATCAGGTCGGCGAGCGGCCGCGGTGCGGCGCTGGGCACCGGCGCGAGCGCGGCCCGGAAGCCGGCGTCGAACACCCGCCCGGCAAGCACGCGGTCCAGCCGCACGCCGGCGCCCACCAGCACACGGGTGCGCAGCGCCTCGGCCAGCGCCATAGCGCCGAACAGCACCAGCACGATGAGCGACACGGCCAGCAGCGTCAGCTCGCTGCGGCTGACCAGCACGCGGTCGTAGACCTGCAGCATGTACAGCGTGGGCGTGAGCATCAGCAGGTTGGCGCCGAGGCTGAACAGCCCGGCGCGGGCGAACTCGCCGCGCAGCGCGCCGAGGGCGCGGCGGGCTTCGCTGCGGGGGGCGGGCGTCTTCATGTCGTGCTCAGGCGTTGGCGGCGGCCGGCATGCGCGCGGCGGGCGCGAGGGGGGCGGCCGCCTCGCCCGCGCGGGCCGCAGCCTCGGCATTGGCCCGCTGGATGGCGGCCAGCACCTCGTCGCGCGGGCCGAAGGCCTGCTGCTGGCCGTCGCGCAGCAGCAGCAGGTGGTCGGCGACGGCCAGCACGCTGGCGCGGTGGCTCATCACCACGAAGCTGCAGCCGCGACGCTTGCCGTGGGCGATGACGCGGGCGAGCGCGGCGTCGCCGGCCTCGTCCAGGCTGGCGTTGGGCTCGTCGAGCACGACGAAGGCCGGCTCGCCGTAGATCGCGCGGGCCAGCGCCACGCGCTGGCGCTGGCCGCCGGAGAGCGTGCAGCCGTTCGGCCCGAGCCAGGTGTCGTAGCCGCCCGGCAGCGCGGCGATGAATTCGTGCAGGCCCACGGCCTCGGCGGCGGCCTGCACCGTGGCGGCGTCGGCGCGGCCGAAGCGGGCGATGTTGTCGGCGATCGTGCCCTCGACCAGCGCCACGTTCTGCGGCAGGTAGCCCAGGTGCGGGCCGAGCTCGGCCTTGTCCCAGCCGTGCACGTCCACGCCGTCGAGCCGCACCTTGCCCGAGGCCGCCGGCCACAGGCCCAGCAGCAGCCGCGCGAGGCAGCTCTTGCCGGCGCCCGACGGGCCCATCACCACCACCGCTTCACCCGGCTTCAGGCCGAAGGCAATGCCCTTGAGCACGGGCAGGTGGCCGCCGGGCGCGACGGCGACCACCTGCTCCACCGCCAGCGCGCCCTTGGGCGCGGGCAGGGGCATGGCGTCGGCCGGCGCCGGCGAGGCACGCAGCAAGGCATCCAGCCGCGTCGCGGCCTGGCGCGCATTGGCCACGCTGGCCCACTGGCTGATGATCTGGACAAAGGGCGCGAGCACACGCGCGCCGAAGATGCCGGCCACGACCAGCATGCCGCCGCCGCCGTTGAGCTTGTCGTGCAGCAGCAGCCAGCAGCTCAGGCCCAGCAGCGAGGAATTCACCAGGTTCTGCAGCAGCTTGGCCACCGCCTGCCAGGTGCCGCCGCGGCGCGAGGCCTCGGCCTGCTGCGACACCGCCTCGTCGTGAGTGCGCGCCCAGCGCCGGCGCATCGCGCCCACCATGCCCATGCTGGCGATCACCGGCGCATGGCCTTGCATGCGCTCGGCCTGGTGCTGCGCGGCAAAGCCCGCGCGGTTGGCTTCTTCCAGCGGCTCGCGGGTGCTGCGCTGGTTGAGCATGCCCACCAGTGCCTGCAGGCAGGCCAGGTTCAGCGCCACCACGCCCAGCAGCGGATGGATGGCGAACACCAGCACCAGGAAGACGAGCGCTGCGGGCAGCTCCATGGCAGCGAGCAGCGGCTGCGAGTGAAGAAAGTCGCGCACCGTGCGCAGGTCCTGCATCGCCTGGCGGCCGCCACCCGGCAGGCGCCGGCGGTTGGCATCGAAGGCCGCGGCGAACACCCGCGGCGCGAGCCGCGCATCGAGCCGGCAGGACGCGGCGAACATGATTTCCGCGCGCACCCACTCCAGCACTTCCATCAGCACATAGGCCGCGAGCACCGCCACGGTGAGCATCGCGAGCGTCATCGTGCTGCGGCTGTTCACCACTCGCTCGTAGACCTCGAGCATGTACCACGAGGGTGCGAGCACCAGCAGGCCCGACACCAAGCTGAACCAGGCGGCACGCAGCGCATGCGGGCGCAGTTCGCGCAGCGCCTCGCGCAGTTCGGAAGCGGTGTTGTCAGTGCGCATGCGGCGCGGTGCTCGGCAGCGGGCGGACCCGGGGTTGGCGGTGGCCTTCGAGGAGAAACGTCACGGTGGCGTGGCAGTCGCAGCGCGCGGCGCGCAGTGGGCAAACAGGTCCTGGCGAACAGGCCGCACAGCGGCGCGGGCCAGGCCTCGGTCAGGACAAAACGATAGGGATCGAGCCCCGCGAAAGGCTGTCATTTCCTGACAGTGGTCGCGCGGAATGCACAGGAAATCGCTGCCAGTTCCACCGATGTGACAGGTGCACGGGGACGGCGCTGCGATCGCCGATGCCGGCGCCTCAGCGGGCGCGGGGCTGTCGCGTCACCACATCCCGACGCACGGGGAAACCCCGTGTTGCGATGCCGACGCCTGCCGCTACGATGCTCTCCATACAGTGATGTATGTCAATGCGCAGCGGCACCGGCCGTGGCAGCGCCCTCTCCCGGAGAAGCCATGAACCGCGGGTTCCTCGACAACCCCCAATCCCTCGCGCCGCCGCGCACGCTGAAGACGCCCCTGCCCGGCGGCGGCTTCGTGCTGCGTTCACCGGAGACGCTGCAGCCCTACGCGCGATGCGTGGGTGAATGGGTGGAGCAATGGGCGCAGCGCACGCCGGATGCACTCGCCTTCGCCGAACGCGGGCCCGACGGCGAATGGCGGCGTGTGACCTACGGCGAACTGCGCCGGCTCGTCGGCAGCGTGGCACAGGCGCTGCTGGACCTGCGGCTGCCCGCGGGCCGGCCGGTGGTCGTGCTGTCGGACAACGCCATCGACCATGCGGTGCTGATGCTCGCCGCCATGCACGTGGGGCGGCCGGTGTGCACCGTGTCCAGCGCCTACACCCGGCTCGCCAAGGACTTCGGCAAGCTGCATGCGATCCTGCGCACGCTGCGCCCGGCGCTGGTCTATGCCGCCGATGCAGCGGTGTACGGACCGGCCCTGGCCGAGGCGCCGGTGACGGACGCGGTGCAGGTCTACAGCCAGCACGCCGAGGCGGTGCCTGGCGCCCTCGCCTTCGACACGCTCGCGGGTGCGAACGAAGGCCTCGAAGTGAACCGCGCCTTCGAAGCCATCCGCCCCGACGACACGGCCAAGTACCTGCTGACCTCCGGCTCCACCGGGGCGCCCAAGGTGGTCATCAACACCCACCGCATGCTGTGCGCCAACCAGCAGATGATGGCGCAGACTTGGCGCTTTCTCGAGGCCGAGAAACCGGTGATCCTCGACTGGCTGCCCTGGAGCCACACCTTCGGCGGCAACCACAACCTGAACCTGGCGCTGTGCCACGGCGGCACCCTCTACATCGACGACGGCCGGCCCGTGCCCGCGCTGGTCGACAAGACGGTGCGCAACCTGCGCGAGGTGCGTCCGACGCTCTACTTCAACGTGCCGCGCGGCTTCGACATGCTGCTGCCGCGTCTCGAGCAGGACGCCGAGCTCGCGCGCGACGTGTTCTCGCGCCTGCGCATGGTGTTCTACGCGGGTGCGGCGCTGTCGCAGTCGTCGTGGCAGCGCCTGGAGGCGGTGGCCGCCACCGTTCGCAGCGAGCCGGTGTGGTTCACCACCTCCTGGGGCGCGACGGAAACCTCGCCGGCCATCACCACCGCCCACTGGCACCTGGACCGCGCCGGCGTCATCGGCCTGCCGCTGCCCGAGCTCGAACTCAAGTTCGTGCCCAACGGCGAGAAGCTCGAGCTGCGCGTGCGCGGGGTGTCGGTGTTCCCCGGCTACCTCGATGCGCCGGAGGCCACGGCCGCGGCCTTCGACGAGGACGGCTTCTATTGCATCGGCGATGCGGGCTATCTGCTCGACGACACGAAGCCCGAGCGCGGCGTGGTGTTCAACGGCCGCGTGGCCGAGGACTTCAAGCTCACCACGGGCACCTGGGTGTCGGTGGGCACCTTGCGGGTGAACCTCATCTCGGCGCTTGCGCCCTGGGCGCAGGACGCGGTCATCACCGGCCACGACCGCGACGAGGTCGGCGCGCTCATCTTCCCGAGCCCGCAGGCGGCCGCGCTGCCGCCCGATGAACTCGCGCGCCGCATCGCCGACGGCCTGGCCACGCTGCGCGCGGCCGGCGGCGGCTCCTCGCAATGCCCGACACGCGCCCTGGTGCTCACCGAGCCGCCGAACGCCGACGCCGGCGAGATCACCGACAAGGGCTACGTCAACCAGCGCGCCGTGCTGCAGCGCCGCGCCGCCGAGGTTGAGGCGCTGTATGCCGAGCCGGCGGATGCGCGCGTGATTCGCGCCGGCTGACGCACGCGGCGCGGGCGCCTGCTAGACCGGATCGAGCCGCGCGACCATCAAGCGCTCGGCAAGCGCGCTGCGTTCACGCTTCTGCGCCGGCGTGCCCTGGCTGGACAGCAGGGACTCGGCCACCTGGTAGGCATACAGCAGAAACGCACGCTGCCGCGCTTCGGCGAGCCCGAAGCCCATGGCGGCGAAACACTGCGAGATGTAGGCGATGCGGCGGGAATCGACCTCGTCCACCGCGCGGCGTGCCATGTCGTCGCGCCGCGCCCAGGCGCGGATCGCGAGTTCGATGCGTGCCGCACGCGCCGCCGACCGGCCGCGAAACGGCAGCGACAGCAGGTCCTTGAACAGTTCCTCGGGCGTGCCGCGATGGCTTTCGAAGCGCTCGATGATTTCCTCGGTCGTGGCCTTGCGCCAGCACTCGAGAAGGCTTCGCAGCAGGTCGTCGCGGTCGCGGAAATGCCAGTAGAAGCTGCCGCGCGTGACCTTCAGGATCTTGGAAACCACATCCACCCGCACCGCGTCGATGCCGTGGTCGACCAGCAGCTCCGTGGCCGTCTCTATCCACTGCTCGGGCGTGAGCGAGGTGCGTGCCGCGGGCCGTGCCGCCGCGCGTGTGCGCCGCGCGGGCGCTGGGGCGAGTCGTTCGTTCATGGTGGGCAGCCGAAACCTGCGGCGCGATTATGGAGACGGCGGCGCCTTCCAGACAGTGGTGCATGTACCCCCATGCACGCGCGGCCGGCACAAACCGTACAGTGGCCGCCACAGGAGATGCGCCATGACCGATTCCGCCCCCGACACCCCTCCCGCCGTCTGGACCTGGAACAAGGAAAACGGCGGGCGCTTCGCCAGCATCAACCGCCCCATCGCCGGCCCGACGCACGACAAGGACCTGCCCGTCGGCCGCCATCCGCTGCAGCTGTATTCGCTGGCCACGCCCAACGGCGTGAAGGTCACCGTGATGCTGGAGGAACTGCTGGCGCTGGGCCATGCGGGCGCCGAGTACGACGCCTGGCTCATCCGCATCAACGAAGGCGAGCAGTTCGGCAGCGGCTTCGTCGCGGCCAACCCGAACTCCAAGATCCCCGCGCTGGTGGACCGCAGCGGGCCGGCGCCGGTGCGGGTGTTCGAGTCCGGCGCCATCCTCCTGTATCTCGCCGAAAAGTTCGGCGCCTTCGTGCCCACCGAGGGCGCGGCGCGCGCGGAATGCCTGTCGTGGCTGTTCTGGCAGATGGGCAGCGCGCCGTTTCTCGGCGGCGGCTTCGGCCATTTCTATGCCTATGCGCCGAGCAAGATCGAGTACGCCATCGACCGCTATGCGATGGAGGTCAAGCGCCAGCTCGACGTGCTGGACCGGCGCCTGGCCGAGAGCCGCTTCGTCGCGGGCGACGACTACACCATCGCCGACATGGCCGTGTGGCCCTGGTACGGCACGCTGGTCAAGGGCCAGCTCTACGAGGCGGGCGAATTCCTGCAGGTGCAGGACTACACCCATGTGCTGCGCTGGACGAACGCGATCGCCCAACGCCCGGCGGTCAAGCGCGGGCGCATGGTCAACCGCACCTGGGGCGACCCGGCCAGCCAGCTGCATGAGCGGCATGACGCGAGCGACTTCGACACCCGGACCCAGGACAAGCTCACCGCCGAGCGTTGAGCACGCACCACCCACTCCACCGCAAACGACCACAGCCCATGATCACGCTCTACGACTGCGCCACCGCCCCCAGCCCCCGCCGCGCCCGCATCCTGCTGGCCGAAAAAGGCGTGACGCACGAGACGGTTCAGGTGGACCTGCGCCAAGGCGAACAACTCGGCGAGGCCTACCGCGCCATCAACCCGCAATGCACGGTGCCGGCACTGCGCACGGACGACGGCCCGGTGCTGTGCGACAACGCGGCCATCACCGCCTACCTGGAGGCGCGCTTTCCTGAGCCGCCGCTGCTGGGCATCACGCCGCACGAGAAGGCCGAGATCGCGAGCTGGAACTGGCGCATCGAGTTCGAGGGCGTGCTGTCCATCGCCGATGCACTGCGCAACCGCTCGCCGGCGATGGCCAACCGCGCCCTGCCCGGCGCGGTCGACTTCGCGCAGATCCCCGAACTCGCGCAGCGCGGCCTCGCGCGCACGCAGCTCTTCTTCGACATGCTGGACAAGCGCCTGTCAGACCGGGAATACATCGCCACCGATCGTTTCAGCATTGCCGACATCACCGCCGTGGTGGCGGTCGACTTTGCACGCATGGTGAAGTTGCAGCCCGGCGAGCAGCATGCGCATCTGCGGCGCTGGCGCGAGGCCATGGCGCAGCGGCCGTCGATGGCGGCGTAGCCGCTCGGGAATGACGCTTGCCCGTGCGGCAGCATCCCACCGCTGGATGCAGGAGACGCCACCATGCAGCAAGCTTCCCCCGACCGTCATCCGCTGAGCGACCTGGAATACGACTGGGTCACGCTGATCCAGAACAAGGCGCAGGCGCTGATGGCGTACGACCAGTACATTCGCGACGCCGAGCAGGCCAACTCCCCCGAGTGCGCGGAGTTCTTCCGCCGCGTGCACGACACCGACAAGGCGCAGCTGGCGGAAGCCAGGGAACACCTGGTGAAGGTGATGCAAGGGCGGATGGGCGGCGGCACGACGGGTTGACGCTGCCGGCATCAGCAACCCTGCCGGCCGCTTCTACGCCGCGGATGTCGCCGTGGCCGTGGTCAGGAACAGCGCTGCGTGGCGCCTCGCGCCGGCGCTCACGGACTCCCAGACCTGCGCCGGGAAACCCTGCGGCAGTTCCCGCTCGACGGCATCCAGCGCGTCGTCCAGGCGCTCGGCCATGGCCAGCATTTGGGGCCAGGCGCCCGGCGCGGTGCTGGCGGCGAGGCGTTGCCAGTGGCGCGGCTGGATGTCCTTCAGCCGGTAGTGCATGTTCGTCGCCTTCACGCCCATGGCCAGCCTGGCACGCGGGTACGGGATGCGGTGGGCACCGTCGCCGATGATGGGCCACGCCGAGAGCACGTCGTACAGCGGCGTGAGTCCGAAGCGGCCGCCACGCCGGTGCTGGATGGAGAAGTTCTTGGCGTGGCCATCGGTGGCCGCGAGCAACCAGAAGGAGAACTGCGCCAGCACGAAGAGACTGCGGTCGTCGTCCGGGCGCTCGCCGTTGGCCAGCACCGCCAGGCAGTCCATCATCGACGGGCCGCCATCGCCCTGGTACTTGCGCTCCGGCGCCACGCCCAGCGCCTGGCAGAAATCCTCCTGTGGCAGCCGGGCGATCCAGGCGCCGGCCGGCGGGCGAAAGCGCGCCTTGTCCTGCGCGCCCTCGTCGATGCCGACCCAGCGTCGGTCGAAGCGCGTGACGACCAGCACCTTGGTCGAACCGAACTGCGCGATGGCGGTGTCGGCCACCGGCAAGCCGAAGGCGCGCAGCAGGCGGCTGCACAACCACTCGTTCTCCACCGACGTGCTCATGTCGGCGCGCATGTTGCCGACCAGCCCGAGCGGCAGCTTGAGGATGTGGGTGGTCGGCGTGGCGCCGCGCGGGCGATACCAGCGCCGGCCGATGCGCAGCAGGGCGGTCTTTTCCTGCGCGCCGGCGATGGACAGCCGCAGGTCGTCCTCCTCACGCTGGCCGAGCGGCGCATCCGATGTCACTGCGGCGAGCATGCGCTCGACGGCAGCGTCGTCCAGCGGCTCGGCGTCGATGGTGTGCCATCCGGTCGGCTCCTCGCCGGCCGGCAGCAGTTGCACCGCGCCGACGCAGTCACGCCCGATCGCGGCCAGCAGGTCGAAGGCTTCGGTCGAGCGGGCCCGGAACCGGCTGCGCAGGCGGCGCCGGATGGCGGCGCTGTCCGGCAGCAGGTTGTCGAAGTAGTGCGTGACCACGTCGCCGCGGTGCTCCAGGCTCGCGGTGAACGGCAGCGACAGCGACAGCGCGCGCCCCTCCTCTGCCTGCACCCAGCTTGGCGCATAGCGGAACACCGGCGTGCCGGTGCGAAGCGTCGACCAGACGCCGACGTGCAGGCCGTTCATCCACACATGCAGCTCGGCCATGCTCACCAGTCGGCTTCGGTGGCTCGGCGCTTGCGTGCCTTCGTCGCTGGCGCGTCCTCTGCGGCCGGCGCAGCAGCAGGGGTGTCACGCAGCACCAGGCGCACGTTCAGCGCCGCCAGCACCTCGATGAGCTGTTCGACGCTGATGGCGGTCGGATCGCCTTCGATGCGCGCCACCCGGGTCTGCCCGACGCCCAGCAGGCGGCCGAGCGCCGCCTGGCTGAGACCGCGGGCCTTGCGCAGGGCCCGCAAGTGGGTGGCGAGCTGCAGCGGGGTCTGGATGACATAGTCCATGCCGCATGTTATGCCGCATCAGGCATACACGCAACACATGCCAGATCAGGCATTTTTTTGAATATATGCCTTATTCGGCATGCTTCGCACGTGTGGCTCACGCATCCACGCAAGCAACCTGGTAGGCCGTGTTGGACTTGAACCAACGACCAAAGGATTATGAGTCCTCTGCTCTAACCAACTGAGCTAACGGCCCGGTGTGAAATCGCCCCGCATGGCCGGCCGAAGACGGGTACGAGACGGGGCGCGATTGTAGGTTTGCCGGCGCACGCCACCGGCCGCTTCACTTGGTGTTGAGCGCGTTGGTCACCAGCCGCGAGGTGATGTCCACGATCTGGATCATGCGGTCGTAGGCCATGCGCGTGGGGCCGATCACACCGAGCGTGCCCACCACCTTGCCGTCGACCTCGTAGGGCGCGGAGACGACGGACAGCTCCTCGAAGGGCACGACGCGGCTTTCGCCACCGATGTAGATGCGCACGCCTTCGGCGCGGCTGCTGACCTCGAGCAGACGCATGAGCTGCGTCTTCTGCTCGAAGAGATCGAACAGCTTGCGCAGCGCGTCCATGTCGCTCGACAGGTCGTGCACCGCGAGCAGGTTGCGCTCGCCGGAGACGACCACCTGCTCCTGGCTGTCGGCCACCGCCTCGCTGCCGGCCTGCACGGCGGCCTGCATCAGCGCCGCGATCTCGCCGCGCAGCGCCTCGACCTCGGTCTTCAGGCGCTCGCGCACCTCGTCGAGCGTGAGGCCCGAATAGTGGCTGGTGAGGTAGTGGCTCGCCTCCTGCAGCTGCGCCTGGCTGTAGTCCTGCGCGGTGAAGATGACGCGGTTCTGCACGTCGCCGTCGGGCGCGACGAGGATCACGAGCACGCGCCGCTCCGACAGGCGCATGAACTCGATGTGGTGGAACACGCTCGCCTTGCGCGGCGCCGTCACCACGCCGACGAAGCTCGACAGGTTGGACAGCAGCTGCGCCGCGTTGGCGATCACGCGCTGCGGCTGGTCGGCCAGCAGCTGCGGCTCGATGTGCGGCGCGCGCGCGATGTGCATCGGCTGCGCCGTGAGCATGGTGTCGACGAACAGCCGGTAGCCGCGCGCCGTGGGGATGCGCCCGGCGCTGGTGTGCGGGCTGGCGATGAGGCCGAGGTCCTCGAGGTCGGCCATCACGTTGCGGATGGTGGCCGGCGACAGGTCGAGCCCCGAGGCCCGCGAGAGGGTGCGCGAACCGACGGGCTGGCCGTCGGCGATGTACCGTTCGACGAGGGCTTTCAGCAGGGTTTTCGCACGGTCGTCGAGCATGGCGTGATTGTAGATTTGGCGCGGGATTCTGGCCTGCGCCGCGGCATGTCCCTGTGGTGTAATCCCGCGGATGAGGACCCGCTTCCGACATGCCGCACTGGTGGGCAAATACCACGCACAAGGCATTCGCGACGTGCTGGAAGAGATCGCGCACTTTCTTTCCCGCCAGGGGCTGGACGTGTCGCTCGAGCGCGCGACCGCGCTGAACACCGGCATGACGGGCTACGACGCGCTCGGCGTCGACCAGATGGGCGAGCGCTGTGACCTCGTCGTGGTGGTCGGCGGCGACGGCACCATGCTCGGCATCGCGCGGCAGGTAGCGCGCCACGGCCTGCCGCTGGTGGGCATCAACCAGGGGCGGCTCGGCTTCATCACCGACGTGTCGCTGGACCAGTTCGCCGAAGTGCTCGCGCCGATGATCGCCGGCGACTACGTGGAAGAACGCCGCAGCATGCTCGAAGGCGCGGTCTGGCGCGACGGCGAGGCGATCTTCGAAGGCCTGGCGATGAACGACGTGGTGGTGAGCCGTGGCGCCACCGCAAGCATGGTGGAGCTGCGCGTGACGCTCGGCGAGGAACTCGTCACCGGCCTGCGCGCCGACGGCCTCATCGTCGGCTCGCCCACCGGCTCCACGGCCTACGCGCTGTCGGCCGGCGGGCCTATCCTGCATCCGAGCATCGCCGCCTGGGTGCTGGTGCCGATCGCCCCGCACGACCTGTCCAACCGCCCCATCGTGCTGCCCGACGCGGGCGAGATCTCCATCGAGATCCTCGCCGGGCGCGACGCCAGCGTGAACTTCGACATGCAGGCACTCGCCAGCCTGCTGCACGGCGACCGAGTCACGGTGCGGCGCTCGGCCCACCAGGTGCGCTTCCTGCACCCGCTCGGCTGGAGCTACTACGCCACCCTGCGCGGCAAGCTGCGCTGGAACGCCGGCACGGCGCAGCACTAGGACGGCTCGACACCATGCTCAGACGTCTGGTCCTGCGCGACTTCGTCATCGTGACCGAGCTCGAGGTGGAACTCGCCGGCGGCTTCTCCGTGCTGACCGGCGAGACCGGCGCCGGCAAGTCCATCCTGATCGACGCGCTGCAGCTCGCGCTCGGCAGCCGCGGCGACACCGGGGTGGTGCGCGAGGGCACGGCCCGCGCCGACATCACCGCCGAGTTCGACGCACCGCGCAGCCTGCAGGCCTGGCTGATCGAGGCCGGCTTCGACGGCGCACCCTTCGACGAAGGCCGGCTGCTGCTGCGCCGCACCATCGACGCCCAGGGCAAGAGTCGCGCATGGATCAACGGCAGCGTGGCCACCATCGCCCAGCTGCGCGACGCCGCCGACCGGCTGGTGGACATCCACGGCCAGCATGCCTGGCAAAGCCTCACCCGCCCGGCCTCGGTGCGTGCGCTGCTCGATGCCTATGCCGGCGTCGATGCCGCACCGCTGGCCGCCGCCTTCGGTGCCTGGAAAACCGCCGCCGACGCCCTGCAGGCCGCTCAGGGCCACCAGGCCGAGCGGGAACGCGAGCGCGAGCGCCTGGCCTGGCAGATCGGCGAACTCGACCGGCTGGCGCCCGGCGAGGACGAATGGGCCGAACTCGAGGCCGAGCACCAGAAGCTGTCCAACGCCCAGTCGCTGATCGACGCGGCGCGCACGGCGCTCGATGCGGTGAGCGAGGCCGACGACAACGCCGACGCGCTCGCCAACCGCGCCGCCGATGCGCTGGAAGACGTGGGCCGCATCGACCCGCAGCTCGCCGCCGTCGCCGAGGTGCTGCGCAGCGCGCAGGCGCAGCTGCAGGATGCGGCGCACACGCTGTCGGGCTATCTGCACCACACCGAACTCGAGCCCGAGCGGCTGCAGCAGCTCGACGAACGCCTGTCGGCCTGGATGGCGCTTGCGCGCCGCTACCGCCGCCCGGCGCAGGAGCTGCCGGCGCTGCTCGCGCAATGGAAGGACGAGCTGCGCGCGCTCGAAGCCTCGGCCGATGTGGATGCCTTGCAGCAGGCGCTGGCCGACGCCAAGCGCGGCTTCGATACCGAGGCCGCCCGCGTGGGCGCGGCCCGGCGCAAGGCCGCCCCCAAGCTCGCCGCCGCGGTCACGCAGGCGATGCAGCAGCTGGGCATGGCCGGCGGGCGCTTCGAGATCGCGCTCACCGCACAGGCCGAGCCGCAGTCCTTCGGGCTGGAGTCTGCGGAATTCCTCGTCGCCGGCCATGAAGGCAGCACGCCGCGGCCGCTGGCCCGCGTCGCCTCTGGCGGCGAACTCTCGCGCATTGCGCTGGCCATCGCGGTCACGACCAGCCAGCTCGCCCAGGGCGACGACCCGGCCGACACGCTCATCTTCGACGAGATCGACGCGGGCGTCGGCGGCACCGTGGCCGACACCGTCGGGCGCCTGATGAAGCAACTGGGCGGCGAACGCCAGGTGCTGGCCGTCACCCACCTGCCGCAGGTGGCGGCCTGCGCCGACCATCATTTCGTGGTCGCCAAGCACACCGCCGGCGGCCAGACGCGCAGCGACGTGCGGCCGGTGCGCGGCGAAGACCGGGTGGCCGAGGTCGCCCGCATGCTGGGCGGCGAACGGCTGTCGGGCACCAGCCGCGCCCATGCGCAGGAACTGCTGGCGGTGGCCACCGACGCCGCGCCCACACCGCCCGCGCGCGGCAGGAAGCGATGAACGACACCTCCTCCCCCCCGGCCGCCAACGGCCATCCGACGCCGCAGGAAGTCGTGCTCGTGACCGGCATTTCCGGTTCGGGCAAGTCGGTGGCGCTGCATGCGCTCGAGGACGCCGGCTTCTTCTGCGTGGACAACCTGCCGCCCGAACTGCTGCGCGAGTTCCTGCGCCTGCAGCAGCAGCGTGCCGAGCACCGCGTGGCGATCGCGGTCGATGCGCGCAGCGCCGGCTCGTTGCCTCACCTGCTCGCGCTGCTGCGCGAGCTGCGCGACGAAGGCGTCAACATCCGCCCCGTGTTCCTGGACGCCAGCACCGACGCGCTGGTGCGCCGCTTCTCGGAAACCCGCCGACCGCACCCCCTCACCTACGAGCCCGACGGCGGCGCCACACCGCGGCGGCGCGCGAGCGACCGTGCCGGCACGGCGGTGGACGGCCACCGGGCGCTCATCGAGGCCATCGAGCTCGAACGCGAGCTGGTGGCGGAATTGCGCGAGGTGTCCACCGTCATCGACACCAGCCAGCTGCGCCCGGCACAGCTTCGGGCCTGGATGCGCCAGCTCGTGCAGGCCACCGCGAGCCGGCTCACCGTCGTGTTCGAATCCTTCGCCTTCAAGCACGGCGTGCCGCTGGATGCGGACTACGTGTTCGACATCCGCGTGCTGCCCAACCCGTTCTACATCCGCGAGCTGCGCCCGCTCACCGGGCGTGATGCGCCGGTGGCCGACTACCTCGCGCAGCAGCCGGAGGTGGGCGACATGCTCGAGCAGATCGAGACCTTCCTGGTGCGCTGGCTGCCCGCCTTCGAGGAGGATCAGCGCAGCTACCTCACTGTGGCGATCGGCTGCACCGGCGGCCAGCATCGCTCGGTGTATTTCGTCGAGACGCTGGCCGAGCGTTTCCGGCCGCGCGTCGCGGCCCTGGTGCGCCACCGCGAACTCGACGGCCGCGGCTAGGTCGCACGGCCCATGCCTTCTGCGCCGCGCGGCGCGCCCACTCCTTCGCAGCCCGCCGAATCGATGCCACCTTCTTCCCCTGCATTCGACCTGCCGCTGTTTCCCCTGCAGTCGGTGCTCTTTCCCGGTGGCCTGCTGGCGCTGAAGGTGTTCGAGGCCCGCTATCTCGACCTCGTCGGCACCTGCCTGCGCGAACAGCGGCCCTTCGGCGTGGTCGCCCTGCTCAAGGGCGCGGAAGTGCACCGGCCCGGCCACGGCGTGAGCTTCCAGAGCACCGGCACCATGGCCGAGCTGATGGAGGTGGACGGCGACACGCCCGGCATCCTGCTGGTGCGCGCCCGCGGCCTGGAGCGCTTCACCATCGAGTCCAGCCGACAGGAGAGCGACGGCCTCTGGCTCGCGCGGGTGCAGACGCTCGCGAGCGACGAGGTGCTCGCGCCGGCGCCGGCGATGCACGACACCGTCAAGGGCCTGGCCAACGCGATCGCCACCCTCAAGGCGCAGAGCGCGGCGCCGTTTCTCACGCCCTATCGTTTCGACGATGCGGGCTGGGTCGCCAACCGCTGGTGCGAGATCCTGCCGATCTCGCTGGCCGCCAAGCAGAAGCTGATGGAGCTGCCCGACCCCGCGGTGCGGCTGCAGCTGGTCGACGAGTTCCTGCGCAGCAAGGGCGTGGTGGGCTGATCAGCCCGCCATCAGCAGCCGGCGCAATGGTGCCGGCAGCCCGAGCGACAGCGCCTGCTCGCGCGTGACCCAGCGCCCCGCCGGCAGCGCCGACACGATGCGCTCGCGCGTGCGTGCCGCCACACGCGCCGGCAGCGTCCAGCGCAGCGGGTGCAGCCGCCAGTCCAGGTGCGTGAGCACATGGGTGAAGCTCGGCAGCGCCTCTCCGGCGCCCGGCCAGTCGGCAGCGAGGCGCTCGAAATCCTCGGCGCTGTCGAACTCCGGCAGGCTCCACAGCCCCGCCCACACGCCTTGCTGCGGCCGCTGGGCGAGCCACAGCTGCCCCTGCCATTGCAGCCACAGCCACACATGCTCGCGCTGGCCGCGCACGAGCCGCCGCCCCTTCACCGGATAGCGCTCGGGTTCGCCGGCGGCCCGCGCGGCGCAGTCGGTGTTCAGCGGGCACAGCAGGCAGTTCGGCGCACGCGCCAGGCACACGGTGGCGCCGATGTCCATCAGGCCCTGGGTGTAGGCCTCGATGCCCTCGCCGGCCGGCAGCAGCTCGGTGGCCAGCGCCCAGAGCCGGCGCTCCTCGGCGCTGCGGGCAAGGTCGCCGTCGAAGGCCAGCACACGCGTGAGCACGCGCTTGACGTTGCCGTCGAGGATGGCCACCCGCTCGCCGAAGCAGAAGGCGGCGATCGCCGCCGCGGTGGAGCGGCCGATGCCCGGCAGCGTGGCCAGCACCTCGCTGCTGCGCGGGAACACACCGCCGTGCTCGGCCACCACGGTCTGCGCACAGCGGTGCAGGTTGCGCGCGCGGCTGTAGTAGCCGAGGCCGCTCCACAGCGCCAGCACTTCGTCCTGCGAGGCCGCCGCGAGGCTCGCCACATCGGGAAAGCGCTGCAGGAAGCGTGCGTAGTAGCCGAGCACGGTGGCCACCTGTGTCTGCTGCAGCATGATTTCCGACAGCCACACCCGGTACGGGTCGCGCGTGCGCTGCCAAGGCAGCGTGTGGCGCCCGTGCGTGCGCTGCCAGCCGATCACCCGATCGGCGATCCGTACACCCGGCATGCTCAGCGTGTCAGGCCCGGGCCTGCAGCGGCATGGGCGCGGATTCGAGCTCGATGTCCAGCGACAGCAAGGGGCCGCCCGGGCCGCCGATGCCCGCCGCCTGCTCGCGCAGGCCGGCCGTCAGCTCGGACACGCGCGACAGCAGCTCGCCCAGGCGCTCGTCCTGGGCTTCGATCTCGGTGATGCGCTGCTCGAGCTCGCCGGCGGCGTTCTGGATGCGCTCCAGCGCCTCGCGGCGGCGGCGAAAGCCGCGGCGGCGTTCGCGCAATTGCGAATCCACCTGCTGCGAGGCCGCCTTGTTCCACAGCTCGAGTTCGCCGCTGGCGTTCTCGAAGACCACACGCAGCTTGGACACCAGCATGCGGCGGAACTGGTCCATGAACCGCGGCTGCGACAGGCGCAGGGCCTGCGTGAGGCCGAGGTACTGCACATAGCTGCGCTCGATCAGCGCGAGCTCGGGCAGGAAGCGGTCGAGCGCCGGTCCCTTGGGCAGGGCCAGGCCGAAGCCGAATTCGGTGTTGAGCTTGGCGAAGGAGGCGCCCAGCATCTCGCGGATCTCGCCCGCGTGCGCCTGCCCGGCCTCCAGCAGGCCACGCAGCCGGGCGCACAGGGAGACAAAGGCCTTCTTCGCACCGAGATTGAGCAGCGAGGCGGCCATCTGCGCCTGCATCTGCTCGACCTCCTCGCGCAGCCGGTCGGACGACAGCCCGACCAGCGCATCCTTGAGCATGCGCGTGTGCACCATGCGCAGCGCCTGCAGGCGCTGGGTGCAGCGCTCGAACTCGGCCGTCTCCTGGTCCACGCGCTGCAGCATCACCCGGACCTTGGCCGCGCTCTTGCCGCGCAGGCCGCGCAACTCGAGCATCTGCTCCGCGAGCTGGCGCTTGGTGTCGCCGAAGCGGCGCGCGAGCTGCACCTCGACCTGGTGCGCGGCATCGTCCACCAGCCGCTGCAGCACCTCGCGGCGCTGCGGCATGAGCTGCTGCGACAGCGCCGCCTCCAGCTCCGCCAGCCGGCTTTGCGCGAGGCCGTCGGCATCGCCGTTCACGCGCGCGGCCAGCGCCTGGCGGGCGGACAGCGGGAACACCCGCTCGGGCGCGATGTCCAGCGTGCGGGCGGTGGCCTCGCGCTGCGCCTGGACCTGCTGCGCCACCTGCGCGGGCGTGGCCAGCGGGTCGACCAGTGCGTCGATCTTGTTGAGCACCACGAAGCGCGCCCGGTCGTGCGTGCCCAGGTGCTCGCGCCAGATGGCCAGGTCCGACTTGGTCACGCCGGTGTCGGCGCCCAGCACGAACACGGTCGCATGGGCGCTGGGCAACAGGCTCAGCGTGAGTTCGGGTTCGGCGCCGATGGCGTTCAGCCCCGGCGTGTCCAGCACCACCAGGCCCTGCTCGAGCAGCGGATGCGGGTAGTTGATCAGCGCATGGCGCCAGGCCGGCACTTCGACCTGGCCGTGCGCGTCCAGCGGCGGGTTGTCCTCGGGGTGCTCGTCGTCCCAGAAACCGAGCGAACGTGCGTCGTCACGGCTCACGTGCTGGGTGCGCGTCACTTCGGCCAACGCCTGCGTGAGCTCGTCCGGCGAGCCCACGTTGAGCGGGATGTGCGTCCAGGCGCGCGGCTGGCCGCGCAGGTCGTGCAGCGACTGGCCTTCCAGCCGCGTCACGATCGGCAGCAGCGCCAGGCCGGGCGGCTCCTGCGGATCGTAGGCAAGCTCCACCGGGCACATCGTGGTGCGCCCGGGCGTGGCCGGCAGCACGCGGCGACCGGCGTCGGCGAAGAAGATGGCGTTGATCAGCTCCGACTTGCCGCGCGAGAACTCGGCCACGAAGGCGACCACCAGCTTTTCGCTGGCGATGCGCTGGCGCAGGGCTTCGAGCTGCGCATCGGTCGCTTCGTCGAGCAGTTGATGCTCGCTCAGGAAATGCACCAGTTGCTGCGTTCGCTGCGCAAGCGCACCGCGCCACTGGCCCAAGGCATCGAGGCTCCCGGCGAAGGTCTGGAACATGCGTTGCGGAGGCAGCAGAAGGGACCTGCCATCGTAAGCGAGGGGGCCGGGCCGGCCGCCACGCACATCGGCCGCAGACTGTGCACTGTGTCGCAGATCGTGACCGGTGCGCGTGACCGAAGGTCACCGCTTCTGGCAGGCCGGGCAAAAGAAGGTCGAGCGCTGGCCCTGCACCACACGGCGTATCGGCGTGCCGCAGACGCTGCAGTGTTCGCCCTCGCGCCCGTAGACCCGCGCCTGGCTCTGGAAGGCCCCGGCCATGCCGTGTGCATCACGGAAGTCGCGCAGCGTCGAGCCGCCCATGGTCATCGCAGTGGCGAGCGTGTCGCGCACCGCCGCGGCCAGGCGCGCGGCACGCGGGCGGCTCACCGCGTGGCTGCGAACGCGCGGATCGATGCCGGCCGTGAACAGCGCCTCGCAGGCGTAGATATTGCCCGCCCCGACCACGATGCGCCCCGACAGCAGCGCGAGCTTCACAGCAATGCGCTGGCGCTGCAGCGCGGCATGCAGGTAGGCACCGTCGAAGGCCGGATCGAAGGGCTCGATGCCCAGGCCCGCGAGCAGCTTGGCCGCCGCGCCCGCGTCGCGCCCGGGCGACCACACCACGGCGCCGAAGCGGCGCGGGTCGGTGAGGCGCAGCGTGCCACGGCTGGTGACCAGGTCGAAGTGATCATGCGCACCCGGCGTAGGCGGCGTCTCGCTGAAGGCAAGCGACCCGGACATGCCGAGGTGCAGCAGCAAGCCGCCCTGCGTCAGCGGCAACCAGAGGTACTTGCCGCGCCGGCTCGCCAGGCCGACCGTCTCGCCCACCAGCGCCTCGGGCGCGATGCCCAGCGGCCAGCGCAAGGGCTTGCCCAGGCGCACCGCCTGCACGCGCGCGCCGGCAATGCGCTCGGCAAAACTCGCACGCGTGACCTCGACTTCCGGCAGTTCGGGCATGCGGGGAATTATCCCGGCCGACCCCGGATCAACCGGAGCACCCGGCCGCGCCACGCACCGCCGACGGGCATGCGTGCCGCACCCCGCCACTAGAATCTTTCGGACTTCCCAGGAGTGTTCTTCATGCCAGCAGGCTTTTCCCTTGGCGCACGAGCGCTGGCCCTTGCGGGTGTGGTGCTCCTGGCGGCCCAGGGCCCCGCTGCGCATTCGGCCGAGGCGGGCCGTGTCGAGAACTCGACGCTGGACGCGCCGCTGTTCTACCAGTTGCTGCTCGGCGAGATCGGCCTGCGCGAAGGCGATGCCGGCGCGGCCTACCAGCTCATGATGGCGGCGGCCAACCGCACCAAGGAAGAAGCCGTGTTCCGCCGCGCCGCCGAGATCGCGCTGCAGGCGCGCGCCGGTGAACAGGCGCTCGCCGCGGTGCAGGCCTGGCGGCGCGCCCTGCCCGAGTCGGTCGAGGCGCACCGCTTCCTGGTGCAGTTGCTCATTGCGATGAATCGGCTGCCCGAAGCGCTGCCGACGCTGCAGACCCTGATCCAACTCACGCCCGAGGCCGAGCGCAACGGCCTGATCGCCAACGTTCCGCGCTTCTTCGCCCGCAACCCCGACCGTGCAGCCACCGCCGCGCTGGTCGAGCAGGTGCTGCAGCCCTACGCCCAGGCACCGGCCACCCGGGTGGCGGTGATGGCGGCCGAGGGGCGCGCGTGGCTCGCGGCGGGCGATGCATCCCGGGCGCTCCAGTACGCCCGCGATGCCCATGCCCTGGAGCCCGCCAACGAAGCGCCCGCCCTGCTGGCCCTGGAGCTGATGGACGAGATGCCGCAGGCGGAGGCGATCGTCACCGCCCACCTGCAGGCCGCGCCGCGCAGCCATGCGGTGCGTTCGCTGTATGCGCGCGTGCTCACCGGTTACCAGCGCTATGCCGATGCGCTGGCACAGGTGCAGACGGTGACGGTCAATGAACCCGAGACCGCCTCGGCCTGGCTCACGCTCGGCGCGCTGCGCCTGGAGCTCGGCCAGCCGGCGCAGGCCACACCCGCCCTGCTGCGTTACGTCGAGCTCGCCGAGGCGCCGCAACCCGCAGCCGCCGAAGAGGACAACGCCGTCGCGCAGCGGGCCCTGGCCACGGCGCGAGAGCAGGGGCTGACCCAGGCTTGGCTGATGCTTGCGCAGGCGGCCGAACAGCAGCACGATCTGGACGCTGCCGACGCGTGGCTGGCGAAGATCGACAACGCCGAACAGGCCATCCAGGTGCAGGCGCGGCGCGCCTCGCTGATGGCGCGCAAGGGGCAGCTCGAGCAGGCGCGCGAACTCATCCGCCAGGTACCCGAGCGGCAGCCGGGCGATGCACGCACCAAGGTGGTGGCCGAAGTGGCGCTGCTGCGCCAGATGAAGCAGTGGAACGAAGCACACGCCGTGCTGGCCGCCGCCAACGAACGGTTCCCGGACGACGTGGACCTGCTGTACGAACAGTCCATGGTGGCCGACAAGCTCGACCGCGTGGGCGAGATGGAGCGCCTGCTGCGGCGTGTGATCGAACTGCAGCCCGAGCATTTCCATGCGCACAACGCGCTCGGCTACTCGCTCGCGGACCGCAAGCTGCGCCTGCCCGAGGCCAAGGCGCTGATCCTGCGGGCGCTCGAGCTGTCGCCCGGCGAGCCCTACATCACCGACAGCCTGGGCTGGGTCGAATACCGCATGGGCAACCACGCGGCGGCACTGCATCACCTGCGTAGCGCCTGGCAAGCGCGCCCCGACCCGGAAATCGGCGCCCACCTGGGCGAGGTGCTGTGGGTGAGCGGCCAGCACGACGAAGCACGCCGCGTCTGGCGCGAAGCGCGGCAGCGCGACGCGACCAACGACGTGCTGCGCGAGACCCTGGCCCGGCTGCAGGTGGATCTGTGAGCCGCCGGCGGCTGCTGCGAGCGACGGCGGCGCTCGCCTCGGCCGCGGTGTTGGCCGGCTGCGCCAGCCTTGCGCCGCCGCCGGCGCCCGTCAGCGGCGACGTGTTGTCCGGCCGGCTGTCGGTGCGCGTGGCCGCCACCGAAACACACGAGGCCAGCGCCATGACCGCCGCCTTCGAGTTGCGCGGCGATGCGCAACGCGGCCGGCTCGACCTGAGCACGCCGCTGGGCAGCACGCTGGCCCAGGCCGCCTGGTCGCCGGGCAATGTGGTGCTGACCACACCGCGGGCGCAGACCCGCTTTGCCGACCTGGACGAACTCACGCGCGAGGTGCTGGGCCAGAGCCTGCCGGTGGCCGCCCTCTTCGACTGGCTGCGCGGGCGCCCCTGGCCCGGTGCGCCGAGCGGCGCGCCGGCGCTGCCGGTGACGCAGGGCTTTTCGCAGCTGGGCTGGACGGTCGACCTGGCACGCTTCGACAACGCGACGATCGTCGCCCATCGCCTGAGCGAGCCGGCAGTCACCGTGCGGGCCCGGGTCGATCAGCCATGAGCGCTCCGGCGGGCGGCGCGTGGAGGCTGACGCGGTGAGCTGGCGAGCGCTCCACGACGTGCTCGCGCCGGCGAAGCTCAACCTGTTCCTGCATGTGGTCGGCCGCCGTGCCGATGGCTATCACCTGCTGCAGTCGGTGTTCGTGCTGATCGACTGGTGCGACACCCTGCACTTCGAGCGGCGCGACGACGCCCGGCTGGTGCGCCACGATCTGACGACCCCGCTGCCCGCCGACGACCTCTGCCTGCGTGCCGCGCGCGCGCTGCAGCAGGCCTCGGGCTGCCGCTTCGGCGCGGACATCTCCATCGACAAGCAATTGCCTTCGGGCGCCGGCATGGGCGGCGGCAGCTCCGATGCGGCCTCGACCCTGCTGGCGCTGAACCGGCTGTGGGGCCTGGACTGGCCGCTGTCACGCCTGATGCCGATCGGGCTGGCGCTGGGTGCCGACGTGCCGTTCTTCCTCGGCGGACGCCCTGCGTTCGTCGAGGGCATCGGCGAACGGCTTTCCCCCGTCGAACTGCCGCTGCAGTGCTTCGCCGTGGTGAAGCCGCCCGCCGCGATCGAAACCCGTGCCATCTTCGACAGTCCGGCGTTGGTCAGGAATACCGAAGCTGCTACACTTGCAGGCTTTCTTGCGAGCGAGAACTTTGGCCGCAACGACTTGCAGGCGCCCGCCGAGGCGGTCTGCAGCGAAGTGACCGAGGCACTTGCGTTGCTTGACACGCATTTCGGCAACAGCCGCATGACAGGGTCGGGCAGCGCGGTCTTTGCGAAGGTCGCCGCAGGAGCGGGCACAGCCAGCCGACCCATGGCGACGATGCTGCCGGATCTTCCGGCAGGATGGGTAGGCAGGATGTGCCGCAGTCTCGGGAGCCATCCGTTGGCCGGATGGGCCCCGGACGAACAGGTTTTGCAGGTGGGTCGCGCAAGCGGCCAACCGGTGTAGGGGAGTCGCCAAGTTGGTTAAGGCATCGGATTTTGATTCCGACATGCGAGGGTTCGAGTCCTTCCTCCCCTGCCAAATCTTTCTGAAGCCCGTCGGTCGGCGGCGCCCGCAGTGAACTCCGGCACACCCCGGGGCTGGATCGAAGGGCTCGCGGGGCGGCCCGCAAGCCTCGACGGAGGAAACGTGCTCTTCAACACCGTGCTTTTCACCGGCAACGCCAATCCGGCGCTGGCCCGCGAAATCGCCACGCATCTCGGCATCGAACTCGGCCGCGCCCGGGTGGGCCGCTTCTCCGACGGCGAAGTCGACATCGAGATCCAGCAGAACGTGCGCGCGCGCGACATCTTCGTCGTGCAGCCCACCTGCGCGCCGACGAACGAGAACCTGATGGAGATGTGCATCATGGTCGACGCGCTCAAGCGCGCCTCGGCCCGGCGCGTCACCGGGGTGATCCCGTACTTCGGCTATGCCCGCCAGGACCGCCGCCCGCGCTCCACGCGCGTGCCCATCAGCGCCAAGGTCGTCGCCAACATGCTCGAGGCCGTGGGCGTCGAGCGCCTGCTGACGATGGACCTGCACGCCGACCAGATCCAGGGCTTCTTCAACATCCCGGTCGACAACATCTACGCGTCGCCGGTGCTGCTGTCCGACCTGCAGAGCAAGCGCTACAACGACCTGGTGGTCGTCTCGCCCGACGTGGGCGGCGTGGTGCGCGCCCGGGCGCTCGCCAAGCAGCTCGGCTGCGAGCTGGCCATCATCGACAAGCGGCGCCCGCGGGCCAACGTGTCCGAGGTGATGCACGTGATCGGCGACATCGACGGGCGCAACTGCGTGATCATGGACGACATGATCGACACCGCCGGCACGCTGGTGAAAGCCGCCGAGGTGCTCAAGGAGCGCGGCGCCAACCACGTGTACGCCTACTGCACGCACGCGGTGTTCTCGGGCCCGGCGATCGAGCGCATCGAGAAGTCGGCGCTGGACGAAGTCGTCATCACCAACACCATTCCCCTGAGCGACGCGAGCCGCGGCTGCGCCAAGGTGCGCCAGCTGTCGGTCGCCTTCCTGTTCGCCGAGACCATCCGCCGCATTTCGGACGGCGAGTCGGTCACGTCGCTGTTCGCGGAACAGAACGCCAATTTTTAGGATGGAGAGCGGGCTCCTGACGGAGCCCTTCTTTGAGCGGGCTTCGGCCCATTTTTCGAAGCACCTGGTCGCGGGTGCTTCACCACTTCTGGAGTGTTCGAAATGAAATTCGTCGCCTATGAGCGTACGTCGCAGGGGACCGGAGCGAGCCGCCGCCTGCGTGACGCCGGCAAGGTGCCCGGCATCGTCTACGGTGCGGGTGCGCCCGCCATGATCGAGCTCGATCACAACGCCCTCTTCCACGCACTGAAGCGGGAAGCCTTCCACTCGTCGCTGCTCGAGATGGAACTCGCCGGCAAGACCGAGCAGGTGCTGCTGCGCGATGCGCAGTTCCATCCGTACAAGCCGCTGGTGCTGCACGTGGACTTCCAGCGTGTGGACGCCACCACCCGCGTGACCAAGAAGGTGCCGCTGCGCTTCGTCAACGAAGAGAACTCGCCGGCGGTCAAGGTCGACAAGTGCCTGGTCACCCACGTCGCCACCGAACTCACGCTGGAATGCCTGGCGTCGCAGCTGCCCGAGTTCATCCAGATCGACCTGGGCGAACTGACCCGCGGCCAGTCGCTGCACGTGAGCGACATCACCCTGCCGGCCGGCACCAAGGTCGTCACCCACGGCAAGCCGAACCCGGTGCTGGTCTCTGTGGCCGCGCAGGCCGCCGAGGAAGAGGAGATCACCCCGGTGGTCGCCGCTGCACCGGCCCCTGCCGCCAAGGGCAAGAAGTCGGAGAAGCAGAACAAGAAGTGATCGGCTGCGATCGCTCCCCGCAACCCCGCTTCGGCGGGGTTTTCTTTTGCCGCGACCCGTTCTTTGGTGCGATGGCGCACTGCGGACCGCGCTCGATAATCCTCGCCATGATTCGATTGCTGGTGGGCCTCGGCAACCCCGGGGCGGAATACGAAGCCACGCGGCACAACGCCGGGTTCTGGTGGATCGACGAGATCGCCCGCACGCTGGGCACCTCGCTCGTGCCCGAGCGCAGCTACTTCGGCCTGGTGGCACGGGTGAACCGGCCGCGCCCGGGCATCGACGGCCCGCTGTGGCTGCTGCAGCCCATGACCTACATGAATCTCTCGGGCAAGTCGGTGGCCGCGCTGGCGCGCTTCTTCAAGATCGCGCCCGAGGAAATCCTCGTCGCGCACGACGAACTCGACCTGCTGCCCGGCCAGGCCAAGCTCAAGCTCGGCGGCAGCCACGCGGGGCACAACGGCCTCAAGGACATCCAGGCGCAGCTCGGCAGCGCCGGCTTCTGGCGGCTGCGCCTGGGCATCGGCCATCCCGGCGTAAAGGCAGAGGTCATCCACTACGTGCTGCGCAAGCCGCCGCAGAGCGAGCGCGAACTGATCGACCAGTCGATCGCGCAGTCGCTGGAGAGTTTGGACCTGCTGCTCGCGGGCGAGATGGAGCGCGCGATGATGAAGGTGCACGCCAAGCCGCCGCGGCCCAAGCCGGCGCCGGCGCCGCGCCCGCCCGCCCCGGGAGAAGCGCCGTGAAGCCGGCTCGGCTCGCGCTGCTGGCCCTGCTGTGCAGCCTGCTCGGCAACGCCGGGGCCGCCGGCCCCGTCTATCGCTGCGGGCCCGATGGCCGGGTGTTCTCGCAGACGCCGTGCACGGGCGGCGAGGTGGTGCACATTACCGCGGCACCGTCGGCCCAGCGGCAGGCCGAGGCCCGCGAGCTCGCCGAGCGCGAGCAGCGTGTGGCCGACGAGATGGGACGCACCCGGCGCGTCGAGGAAGCGGCCCGCACACCCGGCCGCGCCGCCCCGCTGACCGTGCGGCCACCGCCGAAGCGGGCGAACGCGCGCGCCGAGGAGGCAGATTCGCGCAAGTGGTATCGCAAGCCGCAGACGCCATCGTCTGGCAAGAAACAGCGGAAGGCCGCCGACACAGCCCGCGACTGAGCGCGCGGTCCCACGCTCACTCCGATGCGGATGCGCTCAGCTTGGTGTTCGCCGGTGCACCGGCCGCTTCCTGCAGCCGCCGGTACTTCGCCCACAGCGACTCGCGCGACTCCACATGCGCCGGGTCCACCGGAATGCAGGCCACCGGGCAGACCTGCACGCACTGCGGCTCGTCGAAGTGGCCGACACATTCGGTGCACTTGCCCGGATCGATCTGATAGATCTCCGGTCCGAGCGAAATGGCCTCGTTGGGACATTCCGGCTCGCAGACATCGCAGTTGATGCAGTCGTCGGTGATCAGAAGCGCCATGGAAACTGTCGGTCGGGCAAGCGGCGGTTCACTGCTGTGACGCCTTCACCCGCTGCTGCAGACGTTCGAGCACCAAGGGTGACACGAACTTGGAGACATCGCCGCCCAAGGTGGCAATCTCGCGCACGAACGTGCCGGAGACGAACTGGAACTGGTCGCTGGGCGTGAGGAAAAGGGTTTCCACCTCGGGCATGAGCTGGCGGTTCATGCCCGCCATCTGGAACTCGTACTCGAAGTCGCTCACGGCGCGCAAGCCGCGCACCACCACCTTGCCGTCGTGCGCGACGACGAAGTCGCGCAAAAGCCCCTTGAAGGCCACCACCTCGACATTCGGGTACTTTGCGGCCAGCGCCTTGCCGAGTTCCAGCCGCTCGTCGACGGAGAACATGGTGTGCTTGTGATGACCGGCGGCCACGGCGACGATCAGGCGCTCGAACAGGCTCGCGGCGCGGCGCATCAGGTCTTCGTGTCCCAGGGTCATGGGGTCGAAGGTGCCGGGGTAGACGGCGGTGAGTCGCTTCGCGGATGTCACGTCATTCTCCTGGTGGCATCGATCCGGCGCAGTGTAGCGGCGGGGTCAGTCTCGGCTGCCGGCGGCCTTGCGCTGCAGCAAATGGAAGTGGACCTGGCCGGCCCGCGCATGGCGGTGAACGCTCAGCGCGTAGGGTGCGAGCGCGTCGTCGTCGAAGGCATGGTCGGCCTCGAGGTAGACGAGGCCGCCCTCGGCCCTCACGAGCGGCGCCGCGGCGGCGAGCGCACGTTCCTCGATGCCGGCGGCGAACGGCGGGTCGAGCAGCACCAGGTCGTAGCTGCCCGGCGCGCTGCGCTGCATGAAGGACAGGCCGTCGCCCGCCTGGATGCGCACCGTCTCCGCCTTCAGCCGGGCGTGCGACGCGTGCAGCAGTTTCACCAGGAAAGGCTCGCGCTCCACCAGCACCACCTCGCGCGCGCCGCGCGAGGCGGCCTCGAAACCCAGCGCCCCGCTGCCGGCAAAGGCATCCAGGCAGCGCCAGCCGCTGAGGTCCTGGCCCAGCCAGTTGAACAAGGTCTCGCGCACCCGGTCGGGCGTGGGTCGCAACCCCGGCGCGTCCGGCACGGGCAGCTTGCTGCGCTTCCACTGCCCGCCGATGATGCGCACCTCGCGCGGCGGCCCGCCAACGGCCCGGCGCGGCGCTCGCGGCGGCTTCACAGGCGCACCGGGATGCCGTCGCGCGCCATCATGGCCTTGGCCTCGCCGACGGTGAACTCCCCGTAGTGGAAGATGCTCGCGGCGAGCACCGCGTCGGCGCCGCCGATGCGCACGCCCTCGCACAGGTGTTCCAGCGTGCCCACACCGCCCGAGGCGATCACCGGCACCGGCACCGCATCGCTCACCGCACGGGTGAGTTCGAGGTCGAAGCCGCTCTTGGTGCCGTCGCGGTCCATGCTGGTGAGCAGGATCTCGCCGGCGCCGTGTTCGGCCATTCGCCGCGCCCACTGCACGGCGTCCAGGCCGACGTTCTTGCGCCCGCCGTGGGTGTACACATCCCAGCCTTCGCCACGCGCCGCGAGCTCATCGCCGCTGCGGCGCTTGGCGTCGATCGCCACCACGATGGCCTGGGCGCCGTATTTCGCCGAGGCGTCGCGGATCACCTGCGGATTCGCCACCGCCGCCGAGTTGAAGCTCACCTTGTCGGCGCCGGCATTGAGAAGGCGCCGCACGTCTTCCACGCTGCGCACGCCGCCGCCGACCGTCAGTGGGATGAACACCTGCGACGCCACGGCCTCGATGATGTGCAGGATGAGGTCGCGCTCGTCGCTGGTGGCGGTGATGTCGAGAAAGGTCAGTTCGTCGGCGCCCTGGTCGTTGTAGCGGGCGGCGATCTCCACCGGGTCGCCGGCATCGCGCAGTTCGACGAAGTTGACGCCCTTGACCACGCGACCACCGGTCACGTCGAGGCAGGGAATGATGCGTTTGGCGAGCATGGCAAGGGATTGGAGGAAGGGCCGGATTATCGCGGCCGCGGGTTCCCCCTAGGGCTCGGGAGGCCGGTCGACGCGCGCAGGCACAAGATGACATCCCCGCAGCACTTGGGCGTTGCGTGTCCGCCGCCCCGAGGAGTCCTCATGATGAAAGCTGTTGTCGCCCTTCTGGCCGCATCGACGGCCTTGCTGATCGCCGGCCCCGCCGCGGCGGATGTGATCGTGTTCAGCGCACCCTTGTCCGGCGCCGCCGAAGAGCCGCCCAACGCTTCGCCGGGCAGCGGCCTGTCCACCGTCACCGTCGACGACCTGGCGTTGACCCTGCGCGTTCAGGCGAGCTTTGCCGACCTGAGCGGCCAGACCACCGCGGCCCACATCCACTGCTGCACCGCCCTGCCCGGCGCCGGCCTGGCCGGCGTCGCGACCACAGTCCCCACTTTCCCGGGCTTCCCGCTGGGGGTGAGCAGCGGCAGCTACGACCAGACCTTCGACATGACGCTGGCGTCGAGCTGGAACCCGGCGTTTCTCGCCGCCAACGGCGGCAGCACGTCGACGGCCTTCGGCACGCTGTTCGCGGGGCTCGAGCAGGGCACGGCCTACTTCAACGTGCCGAGCAGCGCCTTCCCGGCCGGGGAGATCCGCGGCTTCCTGGTCGCGCCGATCCCGGAGCCGCAGACCTACGCGCTGATGCTGGCCGGTCTGGCCGCGGTGGGCGCGGCGGCGCGGCGAGCGCGCCGCTGACGCGTCAGGTCACGCGCCGGCGCCTCACCGGAGCGTCAGGCGGCGAGTTCGTCGGCCCGGCGCTGGGCCTCGGCAAAATCCAGGTCGCCGCTGTAGATGGCGCGCCCGCAGATCACGCCTTCGACACCCTGGTCCTCGACCGCACACAGGCGCTCGATGTCGGCCATGTTCGACAGGCCGCCCGAGGCGATCACCGGGATGGTGAGCGCCTGCGCGAGCTTGACCGTGGCATCGATGTTGATGCCGCTCAGCATGCCGTCGCGGCCGATGTCGGTGTAGATCACGCCTTCGACGCCGTAGTCCTCGAACTTCTTCGCGAGGTCGATGACTTCATGGCCGGTGAGCTTGCTCCAGCCGTCGGTGGCGACCTTGCCGTCCTTCGCGTCCAGGCCCACGATGATGTGGCCGCCGAAGGCGCTGCAGGCGTCCTTGAGGAAGCCCGGGCTCTTCACCGCGGCCGTGCCGACGATGATGTAGCTCAGGCCGTCGTCGAGGTAGCGCTCGATGGTGTCGAGGTCGCGGATGCCGCCGCCCAGCTGCACCGGGATCTCGTCGCCCACCTCGGCCAGGATGGCCTTGATCGCCGGCTCGTTGACGGGCTTGCCGGCAAAGGCGCCGTTCAGGTCCACCAGGTGCAGCCGGCGCGCGCCGGCATCGACCCAGCGCCGTGCCATGGCGGCCGGGTCTTCGCCGAAGGTGGTGGAGTCGTTCATGTCGCCTTGCTTGAGGCGCACAC
>JBIQKU010000167.1:0-7266 GCA_044506225.1 Rubrivivax sp.
ACCCAGGGCCAGCCTTCGTTGATCGCCGCGCAGCCCGCGCCGGGCGTCGCGCCCGACGAGTTGCTGGGCCTGGCCGCGGCGCTGCAGCAGACCAGCGAGCACCCGCTGGCCCGTGCGGTGCTCGATGCGGCGCGCGCGCAGCGCCTGGCCATCGCGCCGGCACGCGATGCACGCGCCCTGCCCGGCCGCGGCCTGCAGGCGAACGTCGGCGGGCGAACCCTGCTGCTGGGCAGCAGCCGGCTGCTGCGCGAGAGCGGTGTGGACCCGCTCGGACTCGCCGCCGAGGCGCAGCGGCTCGAGGCTGAAGGCCGCACGCTCTCGTGGCTGATCGCGCAGGACGACACCGGACCGCGACTGCTGGGCCTGCTCGCCTTCGGCGATGCCTTGAAGCCCTCGGCGCGTGCCGCCGTCGCGCGGCTGCATGCCCTGGGCATCCACAGCGTGATGCTCACCGGCGACAACGCCGGCAGCGCCCGCGCGGTGGCCACCGCACTCGGCATCGACGATGTGCGCGCCGAGGTGCTGCCCGGCGACAAGGCCGCCGAGGTGCAGGCGCTGCGCGCCGCCGGCCAGACGGTCGCGATGGTGGGCGACGGCATCAACGACGCCCCGGCGCTCGCGGCCGCGCATGTGGGCGTGGCCATGTCCACCGGCACCGACGTGGCCATGGAAACCGCCGGCATCACCCTGATGCGCGGCGACCCGCGGCTGGTCGCCGACGCGATCGACGTGTCGCGGCGCACCTACGCGACCATCAAGCGCGGCCTGTTCTGGGCGTTTGCCTACAACGTGGTCGGCATTCCGCTGGCCGCCTTCGGCCTGCTGAGCCCGGTGATCGCCGGTGCGGCCATGGCCTTCAGCAGCGTGAGCGTGGTGGCGAATGCGCTGACGCTGCGGCGCTGGCGCGGCGAAGGCGACACGCCGGCCGGCCCGACGCCCGCCGCCGCGCCGCGGCGCCAGCCCGCCTAGCCGTTGAGGAGCCAGCGCATGCCCCACCCCATGACCATCGGCCAGGCCGCGGCGGCCAGCGGCGTCTCGGCCAAGATGATCCGCCACTACGAAAGCGTGGGCCTGCTCGCGCCCGCCGGGCGCACCGACGCCGGCTACCGGCAGTACGGCGAGCGCGACGTGCACACGCTGCGCTTCATTCGCCAGTCGCGCGACCTCGGCTTTTCCATCGAGCAGATCCGCGCGCTGCTGGGCCTGTGGCAGGACCGGAAGCGCCCCAGCCGCCAGGTCAAGGCGCTCGCCGAAGCGCACATCGCCGAACTCGACCAGAAGCTGCAGGAACTGCAGGCGATGCGCGCAACACTGGCCCACCTGGTGCATTGCTGCCACGGCGACGACCGGCCCGACTGCCCCATCATCGACACGCTCGCGCAGGCCGCGCCCGTGGTGCCGGCACCGCCCGCCCGGGCGGCCAGCCGCGGCCTGCGTGCGGGCCGGGCCAAGGCGGCGCTGTAGCGCCACGCGCGGCGTGCGCGGCACGCGTGGCCGTCCTGCGCGCGGCAAGCCGTGAACAGATGCGCAGCACATCCCGCTTCGGCGCGCACCGTTGTGCTGCGTCAAGGCACAGCAGGCAACATGTCGACACACCGGTCGGCCAATCGCCCTCAAGGGCCGGCCACCGGGACGAATCCGGCACCGATCCCTGCCCTGATGGCCTGCGCAATGACCCTCTCTTCCCTCATCCGCATCGTGCTTGGCGCGCTTCTGATTCTTGCCGCCGGCATGGTGTCGGCCGGCGCGGAGGACGCACTGCTGCGCTGGGCCGCGCTGCTGCCGGCCATGGCCGGTGTGGGCGTGCTCATGGGCCGAGGCGGCTGGCCCGGGCGCAGTCGCCAGCCCTCGATTGCTGAGCTGGTGCCCGCCTTGCGTGCCGAAGGCATTTCGGTGGCCATGCACGCGGCCGGCACGGCACATGCGGTGGAGCAATGCGCCAAGCGCTCGCAGGAGCAGGCCCAGCTCGCGGCCACCATCGAAAGCGCGAGCACCGAGACCACGAGCGCGATCGAGCATGTGTCCGACAGCGCGCAGCGCATCGCCGCGACCACCGAGGAAAGCGTGCAGCGAGCCCATGCGACGGCGCAGGAACTCGTGCAGGCGAGCGAGAAGATCGCACGGGTGGACCTGAGCGTTCACGAATTCCTGAACATCGTCCAGGAGGTGAACAAGCGCTGCAAGGACGCCGAGGCGGTGATGGAGCGCATCAACAACATCTCGCGCCAGACCAAGATCCTGGCGCTGAACGCGGCGATCGAGGCCGCCAACGCCGGCGAGCGCGGCAAGGGCTTCGCCGCGGTGGCGCAGTCCATCCGCACGCTGGCCGAGGAGGTGAGCACCGTCACCACCGAGAGCCAGGCCTCGGTGCGCGTGGCCAGCGAGCTGTCGGGGTCGGCCGCCGGCCGCTCGGGCGCGGTGCGCAGCGACATCCAGAGCGTGCTCGAGGCGGTGAACAGCGCGCGCGGCGCCTGCGGCCACATCCTCGAGGACCTGCAGGGCGCGTCCTCGCAGTTCTCGTCCATCGCCTCGGCGGCCGAGCAGATGGCGGCCGCCAACACCCATGTGCGCTCGAGCATCGCCACCTCGCGCGACATGAGCCTCGACGTGGCCCGGCGCCTGGCCGACACCTCCGACGCGTCGACCCGCCTGCTGCGCGCTACCGAGACCATCCAGGAAATGCTGGGCGGCTTCGAGGCCGGCGAAGGCCAGTTCGAGCAGTTGCTGCGGCAATGCCGGGACTGGCATCGCAGCCTGCAGAAAGCCTTGCAGGAACTCGGCACGGAAGTCGACCTGTTCGACCAACATTACGTGCCGATCGCCGGCACCAACCCGCCGCAGCACCTGACGCGCTATCAGCCGCGCTTCGAGGCGGTGATGCGCCCGCTGCTCGACGAGGCGCGCACGGCCACCGAGGCGCTCGCCGTCACCTGCATCGACACCAGCGGCTACATGCCCACCCACAACACCGACGCCTCGCGCCCGCCCACGGGCGATCCGGCGGTGGACGTACGCTTCTGCCGTGACAAGCGGCTGATGACCGACCGCTACGGCCAACGCGCGGCCAGGTTCGAGGGCCCGCTGCTGCTGCAGACCTTCATGCGCGACAACGGCGACCTCACCGCCGAACTCGCCCTGCCGCTCTTCGTCGGCGGGCGCCGCTGGGGCGCGGTGCGCTTCGGCTTCCAGCCGGCCTCGGTGTCGCGCCAGGCCGCCTGAGCGGCCGGGCGCCGGCCGCCCGCCTCCCTTCTCGCTTCTCTGGAATACGGATTGCCGACTTCCGGCGTTCGGCCGAAGCCGATCGCCAAGGAGAAGTCATGAAGTACGCCATCCGCCTCGCCGTCGTGCCCGCGGCCCTGGCTCTCGCACTCGCGGGGCCGGCCGCCGCGCAGAGCGGCAGCTCGACCACCGGCGCGCAGAGCGCCTCGCCGGCCCAGGGCTCGGGCGCCAAGGAGCGCAGCAACGTCGCCCGCGGCGATGTGAAGTCGATGAAGCAGGCCGCCGAAAGCGGCCTGGCCGAAGTGCAGGGTAGCCAGCTCGCCGTGGACAAGGCGAGCAGCGAGCAGGTCAAGGCCTTCGCGCAGAAGATGATCGACGACCACACCAAGGTCAACGACGAGCTGAAACAGCTCGCCGCCAAGAAGGGCGTGGAGCTGCCCACCGAACCCTCGTCGGCGCACAAGGCGAGGCTGAAGATGCTGTCGGGCGCCGAGGGCGCCGAATTCGACCGCCAGTACGCCGAGAACCTGGGCGTGAAGGCGCACGAGGACTCGCTCAAGCTCTTCCAGGACGCGGCCAAGGCCAGCCAGGACGCGGAGGTCAAGGCCTTCTTCGCCAGCCATGTGCCCGCACTCGCCGAGCACCTGAAGATGGCCAAGGAACTTTCGGCGGCCACCGCGAAGAAATGAAGCTTGTCAGGCGAGCCGTTTGCCGTGGCCGTGGCACGCGCCCGGCATGCACGGGCGACGCCTCTTCGATCCGCGACGACGTTTTCCACCGCGCCGTCTTCCACCGTCTTCTACCGAAGGAAACCCCATGTCCCTGAACATCCTCGACAACAAGGGCGTCGCCCTCGACAAGCAGCGCTTCACCTGGCGCGACATGGTGCAAAAGCCCATCAGCAAGCTCGACGACGACGCCTACACCCGGGTGCGCATCATCTTGATGAACGGCATCGAACTCGAGTCACTGCGCTTCCAGCATGCGTGCGCACGCATGAACCGCGAACTGCAGCCGCTGCTTGCCGAAGTGCGGCGTGTGGAGCAACACCAGGCCACGACCATCAACTGGTTGATCGGCGCCGATCATTCGCCGCTGGAGACGACCATCGCCTACGAGCAGGTGGCCATCGACATCACCGCGGGCGTGGCACTGCGCGAGCCGGACGACTACCTCGCGCAGGTCTACCGCTTCGGCCTGCTCGAGGACTTCGACCACATGTACCGCTATTCGGCGCTGCTCGACCGGCTGGAAGGCAAGGATGCGAACAACATCCTGCAGAGCTACACCGACATCCTGCCCGGGCGGCCGACGGTGGACGAACACCGCCACCCGCTGGACGACCTGCGCGAGCCCTACGACCGCACGGCCGCCGAACCGCTGTCCAAGCTGCATGCGCTGACCATCATGTCGGCCGAGCAGCAGACCCACAACTACTACATGAACATCGGGCCGCTGTTCTCGGACCCGATGGCGCGGCTGCTGTACGCCGAGATCGCCTCCATCGAGGAGCAGCACACGACGCAGTACGAATCCATCATCGATCCGGACGAGACCTGGCTCGAGAAGTGGGTGATGCACGAGGCCAACGAGGTCTACAACTACCACGGCTGCGCGATGCAGGAGAGCAACCCGCGCATCAAGGCGCTGTGGGAGCGCTTCCTCGACTACGAGCTCGGCCACCTGCACCAGGCGATCGCGATGTTCCAGAAGTTCGACAAGCGCGACATCGCCGAGATCCTGCCCGCCACCCTGCCCGACCCGATCCCGCAGGCCTCGCAGCGCGAGTTCGTGCGCCAGGTGCTGTCCAAGGAAGTGGACCTTCGCGCCAACGGCACGCAGTTCGTGGACAAGTCGCAGGAGAGCGAAGCCTCGCTGCGCTACCGCGAGCACCTGAACTCCGCGGGCTCGCCCACCGAGCAGGTCGCCACCGGTTACCGCTGGATGCCGGGCACCGAACTCAACCGCATGGCCGCCTGACGCAGCCGCCCCATTTGCAGGAGAACACGCAATGCATACCGAAACCCGTCTTGGCCGCAACCGCACCGGGGTGCAGATGTCGCCCTTCGACACCGCCGATGCCGAGGCCGGCCAGGAAGACTACGCGCCCATGCCCGACGACCGGCGCGACGACATCGCGGTGCGCCGCGACTATGCGGACGATGGCGCGCGCGACGTGGGCCTCGGCTCCGTGCCGGTGCCGGCCACGGTGAAAGGCATGGCCGCCTCCGGCGCCGACATGCTGACCGGCAAGCGCCCGCAGACCCTCATGGACAAGCTGGGCGAGCGCCTCGCCTTCGAACGCACGGGCGTGCGCCTCTACGACGCGCTGCTCGTCAAGTGCGACACCTCGCCCGGCGCGCTCGCCGCCGAGGACGTGACGCTGCTGCGCGAATTCCGCGAGCAGGAGGCCGAGCACATGGCCATGGTCAAGGCGGCCATCGAGAAGCTCGGCGGCGACCCGACCGCCGTCACGCCCTGCGCCGACCTCGCCGGCGTGCAGGCGCTGGGCATGGTGCAGGCGCTCAACGACCCGCGCAGCACCGTGCTGCAGGGCCTGGGCGTGATGCTGGATGCCGAGCTGATCGACAACGCCGCCTGGGAGATGCTGATCGAGCTGGCCGCGGCCACCGGACATGACGCCATCGCCACCGGCTTCGAGACCGCGGCCAGCCAGGAGGCGCAGCACCTCACGCACCTGCGACAGATGGTCGGCCGCCTGACCATGGAAGACGCAGGCCGCGCACGCGAGGCCGAGTCCGCGGCCGAGGCGCCCTCGGGCGTGGTCGGTGCCGTGCGCGCCGACAAGGGCGTGCCGCCGAAAGCCTGACGCACGCAGAACAGCCCGCATCGCGGGCTGTTCACATCACGACTGGGCGCCCTCGCGGCGCCTTCTTTCTTGCTCAGTGCTTCGCGGGCGTGCCGGGCACCGCATCACGTTCGAGGAACTGCTTCGTGACGATGGGCAGCTGCTCGGCCAGCCAGGCCGCCATGGCTTCTTCCTCGGCGAGGATGCGTTCGCAGACCTGCCGCGTCTCGACGTCGCCGACCAATTCGGCCGCTGCAATCAGCGAGCGGTAGGACGCGATCTCCATGTGCTCGAAGGTGTAGCTCGCCATCGCGGCCTTGACGATCTCGTCGGACACGAACATGCCGCTCAACCCCTGCGCCGTGGCGGTGACCTTGCCGGCGATGTCCTTCATCGCCGAGGTGTCGCCGCCGCGCCGCTCGATGCAGGCCTTCACCAGCCGGCCCTGCTCGCGCGTCTCGTCGATGTGCTGCAGCAACCGCGTGCGCATCTGCGGATAGTTCTCGATGCGCGAGGCCGTCTTCTCGAGCATCTGCTCGGCCTGCTGCTCCATCGCATGTGCGTCGCGAAGCCAGTCCATCAGGTTGTCTGCTGCGTTGGTTGCCATGTCGTGCTCCTTGGGTGGAAGTGGCGAGTCGCCCGCACCGCGGCGCGGCGTCGAGAGCGCCCGGGGCTCCTGCGGGCCACGCAGGATTTGCAGCAATCGCCGTTCCCCTACGCCGCTTGCGCCTTCCCGGGCGCAATCCCGAACACCCGTGGCGCGACAATGGCCGCACGCCGAGCGCGGCGGCCACGCGCTGCCGACCCGCGAGGACGGCGACACCGGCGCCGTCCCCCTTGCCACCTCAGAGGTCCGATCGAGACCTGCGCCGTTCACCCTTCTGCGATGACCACCCTTCACCAACTTGGCGACCCGCGCCTCGACCACGATCACCAGGAACTCGAGCGCCTGATCGACGCCGTGGCCGACGCACCGGCCGATGCGCTGCTCGCCGCCTTCGACGCCATGCACGCCCATGCCGCGCAACACTTCGCCACCGAGGACGACGAACTGCGCGAGATGAAGGACGGCAACGCGACCTGCCATCTCGACGAACACGCCGCGGTGCTGAAGTCCTTCGGCGAAGTGCGCGAAGTGATCGCCACCGACCCTGACCCGGCCATCACCGAACGCCTGATCACGAGCCTCGTGGCCGAGCTGCGGCGGTGGCTGCCCGAGCATGTGCAGGCGATGGACG
>JBIQKU010000168.1:0-7182 GCA_044506225.1 Rubrivivax sp.
TCGGCAGCCAGTGCCAGCCGGGCAGGCCGGCGCTGAAGAAGGCGGCATGCTGGCCGGTGCCGCTGGCGATCTCGAGCATCAGCCCGCGCTCAGGCAGCAGGCGCTGCAGCTCGGCGAGTATGGGTGCTCGGTTGCGTTCGGCGGCCGCGCTGTGGTGGCGGAGGGCTTCGGTCATGGAGGGCGCCAGCGGTCGGAATGGCGACCATTGTGGACACACCCGGGCGCATTCCCCGAGCGCGGTGCCCGACCCGCAAATGGGGGCGCCCCGGCGGCGGGCAGAGCCCGGCGCCGGCGCGCATTTCGCTACCCCCTCCCTGTTATTCGATCGTGATCTGCGTCTGCGTCTTGTCCGCGTCGAAGTGAATCAGCTTCGGCCACGGCTCCCAGGTGACGTCCAGGCCGGCGTGGTTCGGATTGCCCGTCCTGGCGAACGCCGCGAGGCTTCCCAGCATCGCATCCGACAGCGCCATGCGACCTTGTTCGTTGGCCGTGCCGCCGATCACATTGGAGAACAGCGACGCGCGGTCGAACTGGCCGAAGAAGAACGGCAGCTCGAAACCATGCGCTGCGCCGTACACGTCGTTCCAGGGCGCCGGCTCTTCGTCCCAGTCGAACTGGAAGTAGTAGGTGCTCGGCTGCACCGTCTTGAGCGCGTCCAGCGCTTCGGCGGCAACGCCCTTGGTGCGGGGCGAGAAGATGTCGGTGAAGATTACCCGGCCGTAGATCTGCGTCCAGTCGTTGTAGTCGCCCGAGAAGTTCACCGTGTTGACCGGCGTGTTGATCGGCAGGAACGGCGCGCTGATCTGGTCGGCCAGCGTGGTGTTGGGCGTGGCCGCGTTCGGATCGAATTTCTTCATCGCCATGAAGCGATCCGCGTCCGACATCTTGTACAGCGGCGTCAGCAGCGTCTGCGTCGGGGGCGTGCCCGGGGGCGAGAACGTGATCGGCGGGATCGAGCCGAACAGCTTGCCTTCGTCGCGCGCGTTGCCCACCATCACCGGCACGTTGTTGAAGTTGCCGCTCCTGAAGGCACCGATCACATCCACGGGGATCACCGTTCCTTCGGGAATCGGCGGGCTGGCGGGTGTGCTGACCGGGCCGTTGTTCGCGGTGAGACCAACCGTCGCCGAGTCGCGCGGCTTGAGCGCGCTCGCGATGATCTGGCTGGGCGTCAGACCGCGCAGGAAGGCGGCGATGTCGTCCGCCGACTTGCCGGCGATGTAGGCCGTGGCGGTCGCCGAGTTGGTCACCGTGGCATCGCCGGCATGGTCGATCACCAAGGCCTGCAGCAACCGGTTGGCATAACCCTCGTGCACTGCGGTGGACTGCATGCTGGGTAGCGTCGAATACGCCGTGGGGACCACCGAGGTCGCGCCCCCGCTCATGGGCACGGCCCTGTGGAACAGGTCTTTCGCGAGAGGCGAGGCCATCAGCGCGAACACGTTCACCGCGCCGGCGGAGTGGCCCCAGATGGTGACGTTGTCGGGGTCGCCGCCGAAGTCGTCGATGTGCGCCTTCACGAACTTCAGCGCCTCGATGGTGTCCAGCGTGCCGAAGTTGCCCGAATCGTTGACGGCATCGCCGGTCTGCAGTTGCGGCAGGCGCAGCCAGCCCATGATGCCGACACGGTAGTTCGCGCTGACGACGACCGCGTTCGCCTTCTTGGCCAGGTTCGCACCGTTGTAGGCCGGGTCGGCGTTGTAGCCGGAGACGTTGCTGCCGCCGTAGAAGAACACGATGACCGGCAAGTCCTTCTCGTCTGTCGCCGGGCGCCAGATGTTCAGGTTCAGGCAGTCTTCGCTGCCCACCGCCGTGTTCAGCGAGGTGGCGATGGTGTCGTCGTAGGTGTTGTTCTCGCCGGGGCCGTAGATGCGGCCGTGCTGCAGGCAGGCCTCACCGAACTTGGTGGCGGCGAGCGGTGTGGTCCAGGGATCGACCGGCACAGGCGCCTTCCAGCGCTGCTCGCCCGCCGTCGACTTGGCGAACGGAATGCCGAGGTAGTTGTAGGTGACGGTCGCGGCATCGCTCACGCCGACCACCGTGCCGAGGGACGTCGTGGTCTGCGGTGCCGGGTCGCCGTCACCGCCTCCGCAACCCATCAGCGCAACCACCGGCAGCACGCACAAACCCCACCTGAACGTCCTCTTCATCTCATGTCCTCGTGTTTGGTCCACTCGCAGCTTCGAGCTGAACGAGAGTAAGCGGCCGTGAATGGCCGCCCCATCGGAATATTCCGAACCCTGTTCAGCGCTAACCCCTTGCGCGGGTTCGCCCTAGCGGGCAGGCGAAGATTTCCGAGGAATCGGCACGTTCATGCCGGCATGAGATGCGCTAGAAGAACGCCGCGGGGCGATCAGTGGATGAGCCCGTTCCTCACGGCATAGAGCACCAGCTCGGCCGTGCTGGACACGCCGAGCTTCTCGAGGATGTGCGTGCGGTGGGTGGACACCGTCTTCACGCTGATCATCATTTCCTCGCCGATGTCGGTAAGCGTCATGCCCTTGATCACCATGAGCATGATCTGGTGCTCGCGCACCGACAGGCGCTGGTGCGCCGGGCGCGAATCGGTGCCGCGCAACTGCTCCTGCAGACGCGGCGCCACGGCGGCGCTCAGATAGGTGCCGCCGCCCGCGGTACAGCGGATGGCGTTCACCAGTTCGGCGGGCTCGGCGTCCTTGGCGATGTAGCCGTTCGCGCCGCGGCGGATCGCGACCAGCGCGTACTGCTCCTCGGGGTACATCGACAGCATCAGCAGCGGCAGGTTGGGCGCGAGGCTGCGCATGGACTCGAGCACGTCCAGGCCGCTGCGGCCTTCCATGTTGATGTCCAGCAGCACCAGGTCGAAGCGCGATTCACGCACGAGCGCCAGCGCCTCCGCACCGTTGCGGGCCTCGGCGGCCACGCGCATGTCCGGCTCGTCGAGCAGCAGCCGGCGAATGCCCGAACGAAAAATGGTGTGGTCGTCGACCACCAGCAAGTCGATCATGGACCGCGCGTCTCCGTCATAGCAGGGGTGTCGTCAACAGCAGCCGGGTGCCCTGCCCCGGCGCGGATTCGATCTTCAGTTCGGCGCCGATGTCGCGTGCACGTTCGGCCATGCTCAGCAGCCCGAGCGCCGAGTTGCGCGGCGTGGCCGGGTCGAAACCGACGCCGTTGTCGCGCAGCTCGAGCAAGAAGCGGTCGTCGCGCACGCCGAGGGTGACGTCGACCCGCGTGGCCTGCGCATGCCGCGCCACGTTGGTCAGGCCCTCGTGGAAGACACGGTGGATGACCGTGGCGCGCCGCGGGGACAGGCGCAGCGTGGGCACCTGCGACTGCAGCGTGTGCGGCACGCCGTAGCGTTCGCTGAATTCGGAGAGTTCACGCCCCACGGCCTCGCCGAGCCCGAGGTGGTCGAGCTCGCTCGGGCGCTGCGCCATCGACAGCTGGCGCACCGTGGCCACGGTCTTCTGCGTCAGGTCGATCAGGCCGCGGGTCAGTTCCTTGAGTTCGGGCGTCTCAACCCGCCGCAGCACGCGCGTCGCATCCATCTTGATGGAGGTGAGCATGCCGCCCAGCAGGTCGTGGAGGTCACGGGCGAAGTTCAGGCGCTGCTCCTCGAGCTTGCGCGCGGTGTAGGCGCTCAGGTCGCGCAGCTGCGCGCGCGAGCGCTCCAGCTCGGCCTCGTTGCGCAGCCGCTCGGTGATGTCCACGCCCACGCCCATCACCGCCGGGCGGCCGCGGAACATGATGCGCGAGCCGTGCACCTCGATCAGGAACTCGCGCTTGCCGTCCTTGTGCAAGCCATGCGTCACGAAATGCATGCTGGGCGGGTCCGCGCGCAGGCGCTGGTAGTAGCGCTGCAGCACCTCGTCGTAGAACGCCGGCACCACGAAATCACGCAGGTGCCCGGCGGTCATCTCCTCCGGCGTGTAGCCGGTCATCGCCGCCCAGTACTTGTTGCAGTAGACGAAGCGTTCGTCCTGCAGCACGTAGATGCCGACCACCGACTGTTCCACGATGGCGTGGAAGGGAATGTCGAATTCGTCCGAGCTCTCGGCGGATGGCGGCGAATGGGCAGGCATGGCCGGCATCTTAGAGCCCGCCCTGCGACAGGGCGCGGCGGTTCTCGCGCCGCTTGCTGCGCCGCTCGAGCGCCCCGCTCGCCGCCGCACGCACCAGCCGCTGGAAGGACGGGCAGGCGGCGTGCGAGGAGGCCGGGCACACCGCGGCGTGGCGCAGGCCCTTGCTCATCGCCTGCAGGCGCTTGATGGTGGCGTCGATGCGGTCGGCCTGGGCGACGAGCAGGCTGCGGTCGATGTGCGGCTGGCCGTCGGGCGCGAACATCGTGCCGATCTCGTCGAGCGAGAAGCCGGCCGCCTGGCCGAGCGCGATCAGCGCGAGCTGGTCCAGCACCGCCGGGTCGAAGCGCCGGCGCAGGCCCTGGCGGCCCACCGAGGCGATCAAGCCCTTGTCCTCGTAGAAGCGCAGCGTGGAAGCCGGCACCCCGGAGCGCCTGGCGACTTCGGCGATGTCCATGCACAAAACCCCTTGACTTGAAGTTCACTTGAACTTCTATATTGAGTGCGTCACGCCTTCTTCGTCAAGGCAGCCCGGGGATTCTCATGACCGACTTCGCACTCGACACCTTGCGCATCGCGCTCATCGGCATCGGCGCCACCGCCGTGCTGGACATCTGGCTGCTGCTGCTTGCCCGCCTGGGCGTCCCGACGCTCGACATGGCCTTCATCGGCCGCTGGGCCGGCCACACGCTGCGCGGGCGCCTGGCCCATGCGTCGATCGCGAAGGCGGCGCCCATCGCCGGCGAACGCGCGCTCGGATGGCTGACGCACTACGCCGTCGGCATCGCCTTCGCTGGGGTGCTCGCGGTCGTGTATGGCATGGGCTGGGCGCGCGCGCCCAGCCTGCTGCCGGCACTCATCGTGGGCATGGGCTCGGTCGCCGCGCCGTGGTTCGTCATGCAGCCGGCCATGGGCGCGGGCATCGCGGCATCGAAGACGCCCGCGCCGGCGAAGAACCGGGTGCGAAGCCTGGCCAACCACACGGTGTTCGGCGCCGGCATGTACCTGTGCGCGCTGCTGCTGGCCTGGCTGTGGCGCTGATTCGCGCCTGCACTCCTTTTCGCACCTCCCACTCACGAAAGCTCATCATGAAACGCATTGCCATCGCCTACCACAGTGCCCACGGGCACACCGCGCACATCGCGCAGCACATCGCCGCCGGAGCGCGCGGCGTGCCGCACACCCAGGTCGATCTGCTGACCGCAGAGACGCTCGCCGCGGCGCCGCAGGCGCTGATCGGCTTCGACGGCGTCATCCTCGGCTCGCCGACCTACCTGGGCGGTGTGTCGGGCCGCTTCAAGCTCTTCATGGACGCCACCGGCGGACTGTGGCGTCGCCAGGCGCTGCGCGGCATGCTGGCCGGCGGTTTCACCGTGTCGTCGCTGCCCTCGGGCGACAAGCAGTCGACGCTGCTGTCGATGTTCGTCTTCGCCATGCAGCACGGCATGGTGTGGATCGGCAATCCGGTGCTGCCCGAGCAGCATCAGGGTGTGGCCGAGGCAGAGGCTGCGAACCGGTTGGGTTCGTGGTCCGGGCTGATGGCGCAGGCCGCCCACGGCGCGGCGGCCGATGCGTTCATGCCGGGCGACATCAAGAGCGCCGGCATGTTCGGCCGCAACTTCGCGCTCGCGCTGCAGCGGCCATGTGCCGGCCGCGAAGCGCAGCGCGCGGCCGAGGTGGCCGCATGATCCCGGCACGCTTCGCGCCCTGGCTCTTCGACTTGGTGCTGTCGGGGTTGATGTCCTTCGTCGTCTCGGGCATCTCCACGCTGGTCGCGGCCGGTGCGGTGCCCGGCGTGCTGCGACTGTGGGCCACCGCCTGGCTTACCGCCTGGAGCGTGGCCTTCCCCGTCGTGCTCGTCGCCGCGCCGCTGGCGCGCCGCGTGGTGCAGCGCCTGGTCGCGAAGCCTTGAACAGCGTCGGTCTCAGTACTCGACCAGCTTCTTGAAACCGCCCCAGAACATGCGCATGCCGTCGAAAGGCATGGTGGACGGATCCATGTCCTTCAGCCGCGGGTCCTCCATCACCTTGGCGTTGATGCGGTCGCGGTCCTCGCGCGAGGGATAGACGATCCATGCGAACACCACGGTCTCGTCGTCCTTCGCCTGCACGCTTTGCGGAAAGGACGTGACCTTGCCCGGCTTGACATCGTCGGCCACGCATTCGACGTACTGCAGCGCGCCGTATTCCATCCAGATCTTGCCGGCCTTCTCGGCGATTTCACGGTAGGCATCGAGCTTGGCGGTCGGCACGGGAACGACAAAACCATCCACGTAACTGGACATGCGCTTCTCCTGGGACAAGTGTGGACAGGGCAGCGACGCGAAGGCGCGCGGCCCGCGGGAGAAGGAACATAGCACCGTATATGGACGGTGTCCACATGAGGGAAACGAATGGTTCCATATGGGGCGCTGGCGCTTGGTCCAAGCGCTGTGCGGGCCCAGCGTGCTCGGGGAGCCTGTCGACGTTCGTCGCGACAATCCGCGCCACAAACTGCGTTCCCGTTCAGGTATCGAAGCGCCGGTTCCAGCAACCCGCCGGTGCGGAGGTATCGAAGCACGCCGATCGCCCTGGCCTTGTCGAAGGGGCGGAGCCTGTGGAAGCGCTCGCGGCCCAAGCCCGTTCGCCCTGAGCCGGTCGAAGCGCTCTCCCGCTCAAACCCGTTCACGCTGAGCCTATCGAAGCGCACCCGCACTCGAGCGCGTTCGCGCCAGGGCATCGAAGCGCCTTTCGTGGCAAACCCCATCACCAAGACCGTTCGCGCTGAGCCAGTCGAAGCGCTGCGCATGTAAACCCGTTTGGGCAGAGGCGAAGAATCCGTTCTGAGGTATCGAAGCGCGCCCCCATCGGGTTCGTGCCGAGCTTGTCGCCGCTGGCCCATTCCAGACCCGTTCGGGCTGAGCCTGTCGAAGCGCTCTCCCACGCCAACCCGTTCGCGCTGAGGTATCGAAGCGCATTGCGCGAAAGGCGTTTGATCATTTGAGGCCGGCCTTTCCCCACCCAGCCGGGTCTCGCCCCGGCGGGCGACCTGCTTTCTTTTGCTTCGCCAAAAGAAAGTAGGCAAAGAAAAGGCGACCCGGAGGCGTTGCCCTTTGCTGCGCAAAGGGTGCGCTGCGATGCTC
>JBIQKU010000169.1:0-7165 GCA_044506225.1 Rubrivivax sp.
GGAACGCATGCACCCCACGCGCGTTACGGCGCCGCCAACCGGGTGACGCTGCTGCGGCTGTCGCTGGTGCTGCTGCTGGCGGCCGCCACGGGCGAACCGATGGCGGATCCGATGCGCCTCGCCTGGGGCGCGGCGGCGCTCGCCGGCTTCGCCGCCGTGCTCGATGCCGTCGATGGTCCGCTCGCACGTGCGAGTGGGCTGGCCAGCGCGTTCGGCGCACGCTTCGACATGGAGACCGACGCACTGCTCGTGCTCACGCTCAGCCTGCTCGCGTGGCAGTTCGACCGCGCCGGCGCCTGGGTGCTGGCCGCCGGCCTGATGCGCTATGCCTTCGTGGCCGCCAGCCACTGGCCGTGGCCCTGGCTGGCACGCCCGCTGCCCGCGAGCCGGCGGCGCAAGGCGGTGTGCGTGGCGCAGATCGTGAGCCTCATCGCCTGCGTGCTGCCGTGGTTCTCACCGCGCAGTGCGAGCGCGCTCGCCGCCGCGGGCCTCGGCCTGCTGACCTGTTCCTTCGCCATCGACGTGCATTGGCTGGCACGCCAACGGCGCCTGCCCCTGGAGACCCCGGCATGAAGCAGCTCTCACGATTCTGGTCGCGTACCGCCCACCGCGCCGCCTGGGCCACGATCTTCGCCGTGCTGGCGCTGGCCGCCGCCCCGGCGCAGGCCGAGCCGGCGCGCTACGAGATCGACCCCGATCACCTGGTGCTCGCCTTCATGGTCGAGCACGTGGGCTATGCCAAGGTGCTGGGCATGTTCCGCGCGGCCCGCGGCAGCTACACCTTCGACGAGGCCACCGGCACGCTGAGCGAGGTCCGCATCGAGGCCGACACCGCCAGCGTGTTCACCAACCACCGCAAGCGCGACGACCACCTGAAGGGTGCCGACTTCCTCAACAGCGCCGAATTCCCGCGCATGACCTTCACCGCGCAAGACGCCAAACGCACCGGCGAGCGCAGCTTCGAGATCACTGGCCAGCTCGAACTGCTGGGCCGCTCGCAGCCGCTCACCCTGCAAGCGACCTGGAACAAGAGCGCGGTCTCGCCCATGGTGCCCGGCAACCGCACCTGGGTGATGGGCGTGTCGGCGCGCGGCAGCTTCCATCGAAGCGCCTACGGCATGAACTACGCGGTGGCCAACGGCTGGGTGGGCGACAAGGTCGAGCTGATCATCGAGTTCGAGGCGCACCGCAAGTGAACGCGCCGCGGCCGCGCGGCCTGCGGTGGACCTGGCGTGTCGGCCTCGCGTTCGCGCTGCTCAATGCCTTGCTCACGCTGGAGAACCTGCCGGGCTCGGCCGCGGTGCGGCCCGGTGCGCGGCTGTCCTTCGAGCTGTGCCTGCTGGCGCTGGCGCTGCTCGCGTGGGTGGCGTGGCGCTGGCCGCTGGGCCGGCGCGCCGCCGGGTTCGTCGCGGCCGGCTGGCTGCTCCTGGCGCTGCTGCGTTATGCCGACTCCACGGTGCGCGAGTTCTTCGGCCGCCCGATCAACCTGGTGTGGGACAGCCGCCATGCCGGCGAGCTGCTGGCCATGGCGGCCGTCGACCTCGGCCGCCTGCGCGTGGGCTTGATCGCCGCCGCGGCGCTGCTCGCGGCGCTGCTGCTGTTCACCCTCACGCGCGCCGCGGTGCAGACGCTGGCCGATGCGCTGTGCTGGCGCCCACCGCGCCCGGCGTTGCTGGCGGTGCTGACCGCGCTGGTCGCCAGCTTTGGCGTGCATCCCTTCGTCGAGCGCGACACGCGCTGGTTCTTCTCGCTGCCGGTCGCGCCGACGCTCGCGCATCAGGCGGTGCTGCTGTCGGCCGCGTTTTCGCCCGGGCGCACGGCGGCGCGCCTGGGCCCCAGCCCCGCCTTCAGCGGCAAGCTCGACGGGCTGGGCGGGGCAGACGTGATGGTGATGTTTGCGGAGTCCTACGGCATGAGCAGCTTCGAGCAGCCGCGCCAGGCGGCGGCCTTGCGGGATGCACGTGAGCAGCTGCAGCGCGCCATCACGTCCAGCGGGCGGCAGGTCGTTTCGGCACGCGTGCGCTCGCCGACCTTCGGCGGTTCGTCCTGGCTTGCACATGCGGCGCTGCTCACCGGCGTGGACACGCAGGACCCCGGCGACCATGCGCTGCTGCTCACCACCGAGCGCCCGACGCTGGCGCGCCACTTCGCCGCCCACGGCTGGCGCAGCATCGCCTGGATGCCGGGGCTGCAGCGGCCCTGGCCCGAAGGCGCGTTCTATGGTTTCGATCGCATCGCCGGCGCGCCGGACATCGGCTACCGCGGGCCCGCCTTCGGCTACTGGCGCATCCCGGACCAGGCGGCGCTGGCCCTGCTGCAATCGCAGGAACTGGCGGGCGAGCCGCGGGCCGACGGCGGCACGCGCTCGCCCCGCTTCATCGTGTTTCCGACGACCAACACGCACGCGCCCTTCCGGCCGCTGCCGCCCTACCAGCCCGACTGGTCACGGCTGGCCGGCCCGAATGCCTACTCCGCCGAACAGCATGCGCAGGCGCTGCGCGCGCCGCCCGCGCTTGCCGACCCGGTGGGCGCCTACCTCGACAGCCTGGCCGCGAGCTTCGAATGGCTGGGCGCGTGGCTGCGCGACCTGGCGCCGGCCGGCATCGTGCTCCTGCTGATCGGCGACCACCAGCCGCTGGCCAACATCGCCGGTGCCGACGCCTCGTGGGACGTGCCGGTGCACCTCATCAGCCGCGATGCCGCCCTCTTGCGGCGTCTGCAGGCCGCGGGCTTCGTGCCCGGCCTGGCGCCGGGCTCCGCGCACGTGGGGGACATGCACGCGCTGACGCCGCTGCTTCTGGCGGCCTTCGAGCGCCCCCGCGTGCACTAGGACGCGACTAGCGCGAAGCGAGCCGCGCCGGCGACAGCATCGCCGCCGTCACGCCGAAGTCCGCGATGCGCTGCGGCAGCGGCTCGCCGCGGGCGAGCGCCGCGCAGGCTTCGCCCATGGCCGCCGAGGTCTGGATGCCGTAGCCGCCCTGGGCGGCCAGCCAGAAGAAGCCGGGTGCGGCCGCATCGAAGCCGCCGACGAGGTCGCCGTCGGCCACGAAGGAGCGCAGGCCGGCCCAGATGCGCGTCGGCCGTCGGATCTGCAGGGTCGTCATCTCCTCGATGTGGTGGATGGCGAGCGCAATGTCGAATTCCTCGGGCTGCACATCCTGCGGCGACATCGGGTCCTCGTTGGCCGGCGAGCCGAGCAGCAGGCCGGCGTCGGGCTTCATGTACCAGCTGTGGTCCGCGCCGATGCACATCGGCCAGGCGCGCGCATCCATGCCCTCGGGCGGCGCGAACAGCATGGCCGAGCGGCGCTTTGGCACGAGGCCGATGGGCGCGACGCCGGCCATCGCCGCCAGCGCATCGCACCAGGCGCCGGCGGCGTTGACGAGCACCGGCGCGCGATAGCTGCGCTCGGCCACACGCACATGCCAGCGTTCCTGCGTGCGCTCGATGGCAACGACCTCCGCGCCGCACACCAACTCGCCGCCGTGCTGACGCATGCCGCGCAGGTAGCCCTGGTGGATGGCGTGCACATCCATGTCGGCCGCGTCCGGCTCGAGCACCGCGCCGGCGATGCGCTCGGGCCGAAGCACCGGCACCCGGGCGCATGCGGCGGCGGCGTCCAGCCGTTCGCGGGCGATGTCGAAGCCGAGCAGCACCTGCCAGTGCGCCTCGAGCAGCGCCTCTTCGTCCGGCCGGGCGATGGTCAGCGCGCCGCGCGGCGTGAGCAGCGGATGCTCGGCAAAGCCGGGCGGCGGCGCGTCGAAGAAGGCGCGGCTCGCCAGCGTGAGCGAGCGCACCTGCGGCGTGCCGTAGCTTTCGAGATAGAGCGCCGCGGAGCGCCCGGTGCTGTGGTAGCCCGGCTGTTCCTCGCGCTCCAGCAGCACGGTGCGCCCGTGCGGCGCCAGCCAGTGGGCGATGGACGCGCCGGCGATGCCGGCGCCCACGATCAGGAAGTCGGCATCGACAGGATTCGGCATGGCGCAGGGTCGACAGTGGGGCATGGCATGCCGTCGAGTCTGCGATGCGCCGAAGCGCCGGGCAAGCGGCCTTTCACCCTGGCGGCCCGGGCGGATCCGCCTCAGCGTGCCTGCGCCGCCGAGACCACGCGCGCGAACGACGGCATGAGCTGGGCCCATGCACCCGCGGCCAGGCCCGGCGGCGATCGCAGCGGCCCGGGCGGCTCGCGGCGCAAGGCCTGCCGCCGGCCGGCGAAGGCGACGCTGTTGCCGTGGTCGGCATCGTTCACCAGCACCGGTTCGGCCTCGGCACTGCGCGCGATGCGCTGCAGGCAGGCGTCGAACAGCGCATCGCCGGTGTGCAGGTTGACCACCAGCACACCTTGCGGCGCGAGCGCGTCCACGCAATCGTCGTAGAAGCGCTGCGTGCACAGCGCCGGCGGCTGGCCGCCGCGGTCGAAGCCGTCGACCAGCAGCACGTCGAAGCGTTGATCGGTGTCGCGCACGAACTGCGCGCCGTCGGCCGCGAGCACGCGGAACTTCGGCCCGTCGGGCGGCACGCCGAAGTCCTCGCGCAGGGCGATGACCTGCGGGTTGATCTCGACCACCGTCATGTCGGCGGCCGGCAGATGGCGGCGACAGAACTTGGCGAGCGAGCCACCGCCCAGGCCGATCATCCCGATGCGCCGCGGGCGTGGCATGAAGAGCAGAAAACCCATCATCGTGCGGGTGTACTCGAGCACCAGCGCGTCGGGGTCGGCCAGCCGCATGCGGCTTTGTGTCTCGCTGAGCGAGAAATACATCGAACGCTCGTCCAGCGTCTCGCGCACGATGGGACGCGGATGTTGGGGCTCGACCGGCTCGGGCATGGCAGGCGGGCCTTACTTCGGCGCAAGAAAGCTGGCCTCGATGTCCAGCGTCGATTCGACGCCCACCGAAGCGCGATGGGTCGCGAGCCATTGTTCGGCCGCACGCCGGCCCATGCCGAACAGCGACTCGAGGAAGGACCATCGCGTGTCGAGCTTGGAGGCGGCATCGAGCTGGGCGAGCTCGGCCTCGTCGGCAATCATGTGCAGCCGCAGGTCCTTGTAGCGCCCGCGCTCCACCCGCTGCTCGGCCAGCAACCGCTTGACGAAGGCGATGGCGCGCATCTCGGCCACCAGCGCGGCGTTGAAGCCGATCTCGTTGACCCGGTCGGCGATCTCGAGCGCGGTGCGCGGCGTGGTCATGCGCAGCAGTGGCTGGATCTTGACCAGCAGCAGGTCGTCTTCCGGTGTCTCGTAGATCAGCGGCCACAGCGCGGGGTTGCCGCTGTAGCCACCGTCCCAGTACGGCTCGCCGTCGATGGTGACCGCATGGAAGAGCTGCGGCAGGCAGGCCGATGCCATCAGCGCATCCAGCGTCACGCCGGCGCCGCCGAAGACACGCGGCTGGCCGCTGTGCACCGAGGTGGCGATGATGAAGAGTGCCGGCGCGCTGCCGGCGATGGCCTCGGCGTCCACATGGCGGCGCACCACGTCGCGCAGCGGATCGAGGCCGAAGGGGTTGAGCTGGGCCGGGCTGAAGCTGCGTAGCCAGGCGGACCACATCGCCTGCGGCGACCAGGCGCCGCCCGGCCAAGGACTGGCAGGCGCGAGCGCGCCAAGGCCGCCGAAGCAGCCGTCCGCGGTGGACACATCGCGCCAGAAGGCCCGCAGCGCCTCGCGTGCGCCGTCGCGGCCGCCGCGGGCCAGGCCCGTGGTCAGCACCGCGGCATTCAGCGCACCGGCGCTGGTGCCGGAGATGCCGGAAAAGCGCAGGCTGCCGTCTTCCAGCAGGGCGTCGAGCACGCCCCAGGTGAAAGCGCCGTGCGAGCCGCCGCCCTGCAGGGCGAGGTCGATGGCGGTGGGCGCTTCGGCGGTCGGGCGTGCGGTCATGCGCCGGATTGTCGAACGCCTGCCGGCGACAGGCGGGCGAAGGGGCCGGACTGCCGGCGCTTGCCCGCCGCAGCGAATCGCGACACCATGGCCCGACCGCCCCGAACAGGACCGTATCGCCATGATGTCGCGCGCCCATCCCCTTGCCCTCGCCTTGGCCCTCGCCGTTGCCGCCGTGTCGCTGGGCGGCCTGAGCGCCACCGCCTTCGCCCAGCACACCAGTCACCAGACGGCCGCCGAACGCTGCGAATCGGAAGTGCGCCAGACAGTCACGCGCATGCGCGGCTCCCAGGCGCAGGATGTGCAGTTCATCGGTACCAAGCGCGCCATCGCACCCACCGCCGATCACCAGCTCGGCGTGCAGGGCGAAGGCCGCTACCGCTCGCCGCAAGGCGTGATGCCCTTCAGCTACAGCTGCGCCGTCGACCCGGACACCGGCACCGCCTCGGGGGTGCTGTTCCGCGAGACGGGGCGCGACGTGCAGCTGGCGAGCGTCGACCCGTCGTGGCAGCCGGACCTCGTCAACTTCTCGCCCCTGCCCTGCGAATCGGCCACGGCGGCGGTGCTCAGCGAACGCCACCCGCGTGTGGGGCGCATCACCTTCGACGCCGGCACCCGCCAGTTGCGCCCGGCGCCCAACAACCACACCTTGCTGCAGGGCCGAGGCGCGGTGCAACGGGCGCCGGGCATGAATGCGGAGCCGTTCAGCTTCCGCTGCGAATTCGAGACCCGCAGCGGCAAGGTGCTGCGGGTCAGCATGGGGGATTGATCGCCGGTCTCAGTGCGCGTCGCCCTGCGGCGCCAGCGTGGGGCCGGCCGAGGTCTGCGATCCCGCGCCGCGCCGCAACCTGCGCATCACCCACTGCACCGCGTCGTCCACGTAGGTGAAGATGACCGGGATCACCAGCAGGCTGAGGAAGGTCGAGGTGATGAGCCCGCCGATGACCACGATGGCCATCGGTGAACGGAAGCTCGGGTCCACCCCGATGCCGAGTGCGATCGGCATCATGCCCGCGCCCATCGCGATGGTCGTCATCACGATGGGGCGCGCCCGCTTGCGGCAGGCGTCGATGAGCGCGTCCAGTCGCGCCATGCCGCGGTCGCGGCGGGCCATGATGGCGTACTCCACCAGCAGGATGGAGTTCTTGGTGGCGATGCCCATCAGCATGATGAGACCGATCATCGACGGCATGGAGATCGCCGAGCGCGCGAGGAACAGCGCGAGAAACGCCCCCGGGATCGACAGCACCAGCGCCGCGAGGATGGTCACCGGCTGCACGAAGTCCTTGAACA
>JBIQKU010000004.1:0-44689 GCA_044506225.1 Rubrivivax sp.
AGGCCTTCCAGCAGGCCGACGGCTCCACCTCGCGCAAGTACGGCGGCACGGGCCTCGGGCTCGCGATCAGCCGCGAGCTGTCGCGCCTGCTGGGGGGCGAGATCTGCCTGACCAGCACGCCGGGCAAGGGCAGCACCTTCACGCTGTACCTGCCGCAGAACCACACGCCCACACGCAGCGGCCGCGGCGGCCGACCGAACGCCGCCGAAGCCGCGCCCGCGGTGATGCGCGAACGATCGCCGGCCGCCGATGCGCCGCTTGCGGCCCTGCCCGCGCCGGCCGCCGAGACCGCCGACGAGGACAGCCCCACCTGGGCCAACCTCGCCGACGACGACCGCGGCGACCTGGCGCGCGGCGACAAGGTGCTGCTCATCGTCGAGAACGACCTCGCCTTCGCCCGCGTGCTGCTCGAGGCCGCGCGCGCGAGCGGCTTCAAGGGCCTGGTGTGCAGCAGCGGCGCGGCCGCCTTGCTGATGACGCGCGAATACCAGCCGTCGGTCATCACGCTGGACATCCACCTGCCCGACATGGAAGGCTGGCGCATCCTCGAGCGGCTGAAGACCGACCTGCAGACCCGCCACATCCCCATCTGCGTGGTCTCCACCGACGATGCGCGAACGCGCGCGCTTGCCGGCGGCGCGGTCGGTTTCCTCACCAAGCCGCTGCAGTCGGCCGACGTGCTGCACGGCGTGCTGACCGACCTCTACCAGTTCGCCGAGCGCAGCGCGAAGAAGCTGCTGGTGCTGATGGACGACTCGCCGCTGCGCGAGCGCTACCTCGAATGCCAGGACGGCGACACCGAGGTGATCGTCGCCGCGTCGGCCGAAGCGGCGCGCGAGGAACTGGCCCGCGGCGATGTCGATTGCATGGTCTGCGACGGCCACCTGAGCGACTTCGGGCCCGAGGACGTGATCGAGTTGCTCGAGCGCGCGCCGGCCGTGCGCCATCTGCCCATCGTGCTGCATTGCAGCCGCCACGACGACGTGGCGGCGCAGTGGAAGCGCGGGCACGGCGCCTTCGCGCTGCGCGAGGCGCGCAGCATCGAGCAGCTGCTGGACGGCACCGCCTTTTTCCTGCACCGCGCGCTGCACGACATGTCGGAGGCGGAGCGGCAGTCGGTGCAGGCGCTGCACGACGGGCGGCGGGTGCTCGAGGGACGCAAGGCGCTGATCGTCGACGACGACATGCGCAACATCTTCGCGCTCGCGACCGTGCTGGACGAGCACGGCATGGTCATCGTCTCGGCCGACAACGGTCGCGATGCGGTGCGCATCGTCGAGTCCGACCCGAGTGTCGACATCGTGCTGATGGACATCATGATGCCGGAGATGGACGGCATCGACACCATGAAAGCCATGCGCCGCCTGCCGCGCGGCCACAGCCTGCCCATCGTGGCGGTGACCGCGAAGGCCATGAAGGGCGACCGCGAGAAGTGCATCGACGCCGGCGCCTGGGACTACCTCTCCAAGCCGGTGGACACGCACTACCTGCTGACCGTGCTGAGGGGCTGGCTGTGTCGCTGACGCCCTACGGCGGCGTGGCCGCGGCCGGACACGGGACCGAGGACGTGGCCAAGTCCAACATCCTCATCGTCGACGACCTGCCGGAGAAGCTGCTCGTCTTCGGCACGGTGCTGGAGGACCTCGGCCAGAACCTGGTGTTCGTGCGCTCGGGGGCGGATGCGCTGCGCGAGGTGCTGCAGCGCGAGTTCGCGGTCATCCTGCTCGACGTCAACATGCCCGACATCGACGGCTTCGAGACCGCGAGCCTGATCCGCCGCTACAAGCGCTCGGCGCACACGCCGATCATCTTCATCACCGCCTTCGCCGACGAGATCCAGACCGCCCGCGGCTACTCGCTGGGCGCGGTGGACTACATCCTCTCGCCGGTGGTGCCCGAGGTGCTGCGCAGCAAGGTCAAGGTGTTCGTCGATCTGCATTCGATGCAGCGCCGGCTGCGCGAGCAGGCCGACGAACGCGTGGCGCGCGTGGCCGCCGAGACGGCGCAGCGCGCGGCCGAGGACAACGAGCGACGCTCGATGTTCCTCTCGCACGCCGGGCGTGTGCTCAGCGACTCGCTCGACCACGAGGTGGGCGTGCGCCGGTTGCTGGAGCTGCTGGTGCCGCAGGTGGCCGAATGCGCCGCGCTCGCCTTCGTCGTCGGCCAGGGCGTGCTGCAGCCGCCGGTGGCAGCCGAGTCATCGCCTTCGGCCGACGGCACGCCGGGCCTGCGCGAACGTGCGCACCTGCCTGCAAGCGCGCACCGGGCCATGCGCGAGGCGCTCTCGGGCCGCGCCCGGGTCTCGCGCCGTGTGAACGCGCCGGAGGAGGGCGATCCCGGGCGTGAAGACGCGACGCCCCTGCGACGGGTGACGGCCGTGCCGCTCTTGATCGGCGAGCGCGCCCTGGGCGTGCTGCTGGTCGGCACGACGCACGAGCCCGGCGACGACGCCACGCCTGACTGGACCGTGCTGGAAGGCCTGGCCGACCGCGCCGCGATCGCTTTCGAGAATGCGCAGCTCTACCGCAGCCTGCAATCGGAGATCGCCGAGCGGCGCGCCGCCGAAACCGAGCTGCAGGACGCGAGCCGTCGCAAGGACGAATTTCTCGCCATGCTGTCGCACGAGCTGCGCAATCCGCTCGCGCCCATCCGCAACGCGCTCGAGGTGGTGCGCCGCATTGCGCCGCCGGATTCAAAGATCACCTGGGCCGGCGAAGTGATGGACCGCCAGGTCGGCCACCTGACGCGGCTGGTGGAAGAGCTGCTGGACGTGGCGCGCATCAGCCAGGGAAAGATCGCGCTCAACCGGGAGCCGGTCGACCTGAACAGTGTCATTGCCCACAGCGTGGAGACCGCCCAGCCTTTCATCGACGCGCGCAAGCATGAGCTGACCGTGCAGCTGCCGCACAGCCCCGTGGTGCTGCACGGCGACTTCGCGCGGCTGTCGCAGGTGGTGGGCAATCTGCTGCACAACGCCGCCAAGTTCACCGAGGAGGGCGGGCGCATCCAGCTGGCGCTGTGGGTGGAGGACGGCGAATCGGTGATCGCGGTGCGCGACGGCGGCATCGGCATCGACGCCACGCTGCTGCCGCGGATCTTCGACCTGTTCTCGCAGGGCAGCCGCTCGCTCGACCGCAGCCAGGGCGGGCTGGGCGTGGGCCTCACGCTGGTGCGCCGTCTCGTCGAGCTGCACGGCGGGCGGGTGGAAGCGCTCAGCGAAGGCACCGACCGCGGCGCGGAGTTCCGCGTGCGGCTGCCGTGCATCAGCGTGGCCGGCGGTGACGCGGGCCGCGCTCGCAGCGCCGAAGCGCCCGAGCGGGTGTCGGGGCGGCGCGTGCTCATCGTCGATGACAACCAGGACGCCGCCGACAGCGTGGCGCAGTTCCTCCAGCTCGAAGGCCACGAGGTGAAGACCGTGGGCGACGGCATGCAGGCCATCGCCTGCGCGCCGGTGTTCGCACCCCAGGTGGTGGTGCTCGACATCGGCCTGCCGGTGCTCAGCGGCTATGAGGTAGCGCTGCGCCTGCGCGAGCTGCCGGCCACGCGCCATGCGCTGATCGTGGCGCTCACCGGCTATGGCCAGAAGGAAGACAAGCAACGCGCGATGGCGGCGGGCTTCGACCACCATTTCGTCAAGCCGACCGATCCGCATGCGCTCACGGCCTTCATCGCCAGCTGGGATGCCGCAGGGCCGCGGGACGCGCCCGCGCAGGCGTCGCAGGCGCCGCGCTGAGACCTAGGGAGGCGGCGCCAGCGCACGGCCCGGCCAGGTGGCGAGCACCACCCCCGCCAGCGCCAAGCCCAGCGCCGCGGCCTGCAGCGCCGACAGGCGCTCGCCGAGGAACAGCACGCCCACCGCCGCCGCGCTCACCGGCAGCAGCACCGTGAACACCCCGGCCGACGAGGCCGGCACCTGGCGCAGGCCGGTCATCCACAGCCACACCGTCACCATGCTGGCAGCCAGTGCATAGAACAGCAGGAGCCACCACAGCGGCGGGCCCACCGCCGTGAAGCCGAAGCCGCGCGCCTGCCACAGTCCGAAGGGTGTGACCAGCGCCAGCCCCCACAGGTTGACCAGCGCGCTGATGCGCTTGGGCGAGACGTTGGCGGTGAGGCGCTTGCCGACGACGACGTAGACGGCCTCGCACACCACCGCGCCGAAGAGCAGCAGGTTGCCGAGCAGGGTGCCGGCGCCGGCATCGGCGTTCTTCGCGAGCGACACCAGCGCGATGCCTGCCACGGCGCAGGCGATGCCCGCAGCCACGCGCGGCCGGATGCGCTCGTGCAGGAAGACGCGAGACAGCAGCGCCACCATCGCCGGAATGGCCGCCATGATGACGCCCGCCGCGAGTGCCGAGCTCATCGCGATGCCGAACAGCATGCACACCGAGAACAGGAAATTGCCGAAGAAGGATTCGACGAACAGCAGCGCCCGGTCGTGGCGCGACAGTGGCGGCTCGTCGGGCGCTCGCTTCGTCCACGCCGCCATCGCGACAGCCGCGATGCCGAAGCGCAGCCACGCCAGCAGAAACACCGGAAAGGCCAGCACCAGCACCTTGGACAGCGCCACATAGGCGCCGACCAGCGACATCGCCGAGGCGAGGCACAGGTAGGCGAGCCACGGCACGTGGCGCGAGGCGAGGGCGGCGCTCAAGAGCTTGTCGGGCTTAGCGCACGGCGTGCCGGCCAGTTCACGCCACGGCTCCGGCGGCCTGCAGCTCGGCGAGGGTGAGATCCAGGCAGCGGCGCACCAGCGCCGCCATCTCGTCCACCTGCTCGCGTGTCATGACCAGCGGCGGCGCGACGATCATGCGATCGCCGACCGCGCGCATCACCAGCCCGTTGGCAAAGCAGTGCGCGCGGCAGCGCATGCCCACGGCCAGCGCCGCATCGAAGCGCTCGCCGGTGGCCTTGTTCTTCACGAGCTGCAGCGCGCCCATCATGCCGAGGCTTTGCGCCTCGCCGACCAGCGGATGCCCGGCGAGGCGCCGCCAGTGGTCGGCCAGGTGCGGGCCGGTCTCGTCGCGCACCCGCTCGACCAGCTGTTCCTGCTGCAGCAGCCGGATGTTGGCCAGCGCCACCGCGCAGGCCACGGGATGGCCGCTGTAGGTGTAGCCGTGGGCGAACTCGCCGCCTTCGTCGACCAGCATGCGTGCGACCCGGTCGCCCACCAGCACGCCGCCGAGCGGGATGTAGCCGGAGCTCACGCCCTTGGCGAAGGTCATGAGGTCGGGCGAGAAGCCGAGCGTCTCGCAGCCGAACCAGCGCCCGGTGCGGCCGAAGCCGCAGATGACCTCGTCGGACACCAGCAGGATGTCGTGCTTGCGGCAAATGCGCTCGATCTCGGGCCAGTAGGTCGACGGCGGCACGACGACGCCGCCCGCGCCCTGCACCGGCTCGCCGATGAAGGCGGCCACGCGGCGGGCGCCGATCTGCTCGATCTTCGCCTCGAGCCAGCGCGCGGCGCGCAGGCCGAAGTCGTCGGGACTCTCGCCTTCGCTCGCGAGTTCGAACCAGAAGGGCTGCTCGATGTGTTCGATGCCGGGGATGGGCAGGCCGCCTTGTGCATGCATGTCGCTCATGCCGCCGAGCGATGCGCCGGCCATGGTCGAGCCGTGGTAGGCATTGCGCCGGCTGATGATGACCTGCCGCTCGGGCTGGCCGGCCACGTCCCAGTAGCGGCGCACCATGCGCACGATGGTGTCGTTGGCCTCCGAGCCCGAGGTGGTGAAGAACACATGCCCGAAGCCGGGCGGCGTCACCTGCGCCAGCAGCTCGGCCAGTTCGATGGCCGGGGGCGTCGCCGTCTGGAAGAAGGAGTTGTAGAAGGGCAGTTGCTTCAACTGCGCCGTGGCGGCGTCGATCAGCGGCTGGCGGCCATAGCCCACGTTCACGCACCACAGGCCCGACATCGCGTCCAGGATCCTGTGGCCGTCGCTGTCCCAGATGTAGATGCCGTCGGCGCGGGTGATGACACGCGAGCCCTGCGTGCCCAGCGCCTTGAAATCGGTGAAGGGGTGCAGGTAGTGGGCCGCGTCGGCGGCTTGCCATTGCTGGGTGGTGCGGGGGGTGGTGGTCATGTCATGCATGGCGCGCAAGCTTGAGTCTGTGCTTCACTGAATCCCGTTCGCACTGAGCCTGTCGAAGTGCGTCGCCGCGCCCACCGGGCTTCGGCAAGCTCAGCCCCGTCCTTCGACAAGCTCAGGACGAACGGAGGAGCAGTTCAAACATGCAGCAAGAGATGTTCGCGCTCCCACGGCGAGATCACCTTCATGAACTCGTCGTGCTCGATTTCCTTCACTTCGGAATACACGGTGATGAACTCCTTGCCCAGCACCTCGTGCAGGTCGGTTTCGTCGGCCAGCCAGCCCAGGGCTTCGCCGAGCGAGCGGGGCAGCTGGTATTCCGACAGGTAGGCGTCGCCCTTGCACTCGGGCGACGGCTCGATGCGGTGCTTCACGCCGAGGTAGCCGCAGGCGAGCGTTGCGGCGAGCGCCACATAGGGGTTGGCGTCCGCCCCGATCACCCGGTTCTCGATGCGCCGGGCCGCGGGTGTGGCCACCGGCGCGCGGATGCCCACCGTGCGGTTGTCGATGCCCCACTGGATGTTGATCGGCGCCGCGGTGGAGCGCGCGAGCCGCCGGTAGGAATTGACGTAGGGCGCGAACAGCGCCATCGCCGCGGGGATGTACTTCTGCAGCCCGCCGATGTACCAGCGGAAGATGTCGCTCGCCGAGCCGTCTTCGTTGCTGAAGAGGTTGCGGCCGGTGGCCTGGTCGGTGAGGCTCTGGTGCACATGCATCGCGCTGCCCGGCTCGTGCGCCATGGGCTTGGCCATGAAGGTGGCGTACATCTCGTGGCGCATCGCGGCCTCGCGCAGCGTGCGCTTGAAGAAGAACACCTCGTCGGCCAGGCGCATCGGGTGGTCGTGGAAGAAGTTGATCTCCATCTGCCCGGCGCCCACCTCGTGGATCAGCGTGTCCACGTTCAGGCCCATCTGCTCGCAGTAGGCATAGATGTCCTCGAACAGCGGGTCGAACTCGTTGACCGCGTCGATGGAATACGCCTGGCGCGAGGTCTCGGCCCGTCCACTGCGGCCACGTGGCGGGCGCAGCGGGGTGTTGGGGTCGCCGTTGCGCTCCACGAGATAGAACTCCAGCTCCGGCGCCACCACCGGACGCCAGCCTTCGGCATCGAACAGGTCGCAGATGCGGCGCAGCACCGAACGCGGCGCGTAGGAGATGAGCCCGCCGTCGCGGTCGAAGCAGTCGTGGATGACCTGCGCCGTCGGGTCGGTCGCCCAGGGCACGATGCGCACCGTGGTCGGGTCGGGGCGCAAATGCATGTCGCGGTCGGTGGCGTGGATGACGTCGTAGTAAGGCCCGGCTTGCGGAAACTCCCCGGTCACGCCGATGGCGACGATGGCCTCGGGCAGGCGCATGCCGCGGTCTTCGGTGAACTTCTCGCGCGGCAGGATCTTGCCGCGCGCCACGCCCGTGAGGTCGGGCACCAGGCATTCGATCTCGGTTACGCGGCGCTGGTTGAGCCACTGTTCCAGGTCGGCGAAGGTGAGGGGGTCGCGGGTCAAGGCGTGTTCTCTTTCTGGCGGGTGCGAAAGCGTTCACAGGCGGCACCGAAGGCCTGCAGCATCCGAAGCGAGACCGGGTTGCCCGCGGCCTGCCACTCGGGGTGCCATTGCACGCACAGCGCGAAGCCGGCGGGTTGGGGCAGCGAGAAGGCTTCGACCAGGCCATCGGGCGCGAGCGCCTCGATCTGCAGGCCGGGCGCGAGCCGGTCGACGCCCTGGCCGTGCAGGGAGTTGACCTCGAAGCGGGACAGGCCGGTGACGCGCTCCAGCAGCCCGCCGGCCGCGGCCTCGACCGTGTGCGCCGGGCCGTAGGCCACTTCCGCAGGTGCCTCGGGCGCGTCGCGGTGATCGTGGCGCCCCGGCTGCTCATGCACCGCCTGGTGCAGGCTGCCGCCGAGCGCGACGTTCACCTCCTGGAAACCCCGGCAAATGCCGAAGAGCGGCATGCCCGTCTGCACCACGCGGCGCACCAGCGGCAGGGTCCAGCGGTCGCGGTCGGGGTCGAGCGGCAAGGCCGGGTCGTGCACCGGCTGGTCGAAATGCGAAGGATGCACGTTGGACGGCGAGCCGGTGAGCAGCACGCCGTGGGCATGGCTCAGCAACTGTTCGAGCTCCTCAGGCTCGGCCCAGGGCACGACCAGCGGCAGCCCGCCGGCCAGGCGCACCGCCTCGATGTACTTGCGACCGACCACATGAAACGGGTGGCCGTCGATGTCGCGATGGCAGGCCGGCACGAGCACCACCGGGCGGGGGCTCATCGGTATGCCTCGTGTGCCGGGCGCCTCATTCGGCGCGCTGGATGGCGTCGGACAGCGTGCCGACGATCTGCTCGATGTGCGACTCCTCGACGATGAGCGGCGGCGACAGCGCGATGGTGTCGCCGGTGGTGCGGATCATCACCCCCTTCTCCCAGCAGTCGAGGAAGACGGAGAACGCCCGCTTGCCCGGCTCGCCGGGGCGCGGCGCGAGTTCGATGCCGCCGACCAGCCCGATGTTGCGCACGTCGATCACATGCTCCAGGTGCTCGAGCGAATGCACCGCCCGCTCGAAGGCCGGGGCCATGCGCGCCGCGCGGGCGAACAGGTCCTCGTCGGCGTACGTCTCGAGCGTGGCCAACCCCGCGGCGCAGGCCAGGGGATGCGCGGAATAGGTGTAGCCGTGAAAGAACTCGATCAGGTGCTCCGGCCCCTGCATGAAGGCGTCGTGGATGTGCTGGCGTGCGACCACCGCGCCCATGGGCACGCTGCCGTTGGTCAGGCCCTTAGCGAGCGTCATCAGGTCAGGCGTGACGCCGAAATGCGTCGCCGCGAAGGGCGAACCCAGCCGCCCGAAGCCGGTGATGACCTCGTCGAAGATGAGCAGGATGCCGTGCTTGTCGCAGATGGCGCGCAGGCGCTCGAGGTAGCTCTGGGGCGGCACCAGCACGCCGGTGGAGCCGGCCACGGGCTCGACGATCACCGCGGCGATGGTCGAGGCGTCGTGCAATGCCACCAGGCGCTCCAGGTCGTCGGCGAATTCCTCGCCGTAGACCGGCTGGCCGCAGGAGAACGCATTGCGTTCGGGGTCGTGCGTGTGGCGGATGTGGTCCACGCCCGCGAGCAGCGTGCCGAACATCTTGCGGTTGGCGACGATGCCGCCCACCGAGATGCCGCCGAAGTTCACGCCGTGGTAGCCGCGCTCGCGGCCGATGAGGCGGGTGCGCGAGCCTTCGCCGCGCACGCGGTGGTAGGCGATGGCCATCTTGAGCGCCGTCTCCACCGCCTCGGAGCCGGAGTTCACGTAGAACACCCGGTTCAGGTCGCCGGGCGTGAGCTGCGCGAGCTTCTCGGACAGCTCGAAGGCCTTGGGGTGGCCCATCTGGAACGAGGGCGCGAAATCCATCTCGCCGGCCTGCGCCCGGATGGCCTCGACGATCTTCTTGCGCCCGTGGCCGGCATTCACGCACCACAGGCCGGCCACCGCGTCGAGCACCTGGCGGCCTTCGGGCGTCCAGAAGTGCATGCCCTCGGCACGCGCCAGCAGGCGCGGCGACTGCTTGAACTGGCGGTTGGCGGTGAACGGCATCCAGTACGCATCCATGGCGGGATGTGGCGGCGTGCGATCGGTGACGGTGCTCTGCATGGGAACTCCTTGGTGCTGGATGGGCCGCGCGGCGCGACCGGCACCGCGACGGTTCGATCCTAGTGTGCCGCGCGGCGGACGTCGGCGACAGGGGCAGTGCGGGCGCGCGCGGTCTGGTCGATTGACCGGGGCCCGTGACGAGGCCGCCGGAAGGGCGGGCAGGATCGTTTTCGTGATCCGCAAGTGGCATTCCGCAATATGGCATTCGACCCCGGCGGCGGGCCGCCGCGTTTTTCATTCTGATGTCGAAGAAACCGTATTGCGGGATGAATGATCTAAGTCATTGATTTTAAAGCACTGATTCTTGTGTCTTCTATAAGACATAAGTCTTCCCGCCCTGCCTGCTTCTTTGTATTCTGTGTGCCGTACATCCTCTCTTTTCCTCCCGTTTTTCACTTGGAGCACACATGACGAACCTCACCCGCGAACAACAGATTGCCGCCCTCGAGAAGGACTGGGCCGAGAACCCCCGCTGGAAGGGCATCAAGCGCGGCTACACCGCCGCCGACGTCGTGCGCCTGCGCGGCTCGCTCCAGGTCGAGCACACGCTCGCCAAGCGCGGCTCCGAGAAGCTGTGGAACCTCATCAACACCGAGCCCTTCGTCAACTCGCTCGGCGCGCTGACCGGCAACCAGGCCATGCAGCAGGTCAAGGCCGGCCTGAAGGCCATCTACCTGTCGGGCTGGCAGGTCGCCGGCGACGCCAACAGCAACGGCGAGATGTACCCCGACCAGTCGCTGTACTCGGTGGACTCGGTGCCCAAGGTCGTGAAGAAGATCAACGCCACCTTCCAGCGCGCCGACCAGATCCAGTGGTCCGAGGGCAAGAACGACATCGACTACTTCGCGCCCATCGTGGCCGACGCCGAAGCCGGTTTCGGTGGCGTGCTCAACGCCTTCGAGCTGATGAAGGCCATGATCGACGCCGGCGCCGCGGGCGTGCACTTCGAGGACCAGCTCGCCGCCGCCAAGAAGTGCGGCCACATGGGCGGCAAGGTGCTCGTGCCCACCCGTGAAGCCGTGTCCAAGCTGATCGCCGCGCGCCTGGCCGCCGACGTGATGGGCACCCCGACGCTGCTGCTGGCACGCACCGACGCCGAAGCCGCCGACCTCGTCACCAGCGACATCGACGACAACGACAAGCCTTTCTTCACGGGTGAGCGCACCGTCGAGGGCTTCTTCCGCAGCAAGAACGGCATCGAGCAGGCCATCAGCCGCGGCCTGGCCTACGCCGAGTACGCCGACCTGATCTGGTGCGAGACCGGCACGCCCGACCTGGCCTTCGCCAAGAAGTTCGCCGACGCCATCCACGCCAAGTTCCCGGGCAAGCTGCTGGCCTACAACTGCTCGCCGTCGTTCAACTGGAAGAAGAACCTGGACGACGCGACCATTGCCAAGTTCCAGCGCGAGCTGGGTGCCATGGGCTACAAGTTCCAGTTCATCACGCTGGCCGGCTTCCACGCCCTGAACTACTCGATGTTCAACCTGGCCTACGGCTACGCCCGCAACCAGATGAGCGCCTTCGTCGAGCTGCAGGAAGCCGAGTTCGCCGCCGCCGAAAAGGGCTTCACCGCGGTCAAGCACCAGCGCGAGGTGGGCACCGGCTACTTCGATGCGGTGACCACGACCATCGAGAAGGACGCTTCCACCGGCGCGCTCAAGGGCTCGACCGAAGACGAGCAGTTCTTCGACAAGAAGCACGGCTGATCGCCGCCATGGCGGGGTAGCGCCCCGCTTCGCACGAACGCCCGCAGCCGCGGGCGTTTTCTTTTTGTGCGGGCGTGAGCCGTCGTCCGCGCGGCCTGCAGCTACGGTGGCCGATGGGCTGAACGCGGGAAGGGTGCCGGGTATCCTTGCGGGTTCGCCCGCGTGCCTCCACCGTGCCCCGACACCTGCTCACCCCCACCATGGCCAACGTGCTGGAGAACATCCGGCGCGCGGGCCGTGCGCCGTTCCACGCGATGAGCGTGCCGCAGGCGCGGCGCACCTACGAGTCGGCCGCGGAGGTGCTCGAGCGCCCGCGCGCGCCGCTGCCGCGGGTGCTCGACTTTGCGCTGCCCGTGGGCGACGGCGTGACGCTGCCCAGCCGCCTCTACGCTCCGTCGCACGACAGGCTGCCGGTGCTGCTGTTCATGCACGGCGGCGGCTTCACCATCGGCTCGCTGGAAACCCACGACAGCCTGTGCCGCCAGCTCGCTGCGCAAAGCGGTGCCGCGGTGGTGGCGATCGACTACCGGCTCGCGCCCGAGCATCGTTTTCCGACGGCGGTGGACGACGCCTGGGCCGCCATGCGCTGGCTGGCGGGCGAGGGCGCCACGATGCTCGCGCTGGATGGGCGCGTGGCGGTCGGCGGCGACAGCGCCGGCGGCACGCTGGCGGCGGTGTGTGCCCTGCATGCGCGCGACATCGGCCTGCCGCTCGCCGCGCAGCTGCTGATCACGCCGGGCACCACGGCGTTTGCCGACACCGAGTCGCACCGCCGCTTCGCCGAAGGATTCCTGCTGGACGCCGCCAACATCGAATGGTTCTTCGGCCAGTACATCGACCGCGAACATCGCAGCGACTGGCGCTTCGCGCCGCTCGAGGCCGACGAGCTGCACGGCGTGGCGCCCGCCTGCGTCATCCTGGCCGAATGCGACCCGCTGGTGGACGAAGGCATCGCCTACGCCGACTGCCTGCGCCTGGCCGGCGTGCCGGTGGAGCTCGAGCTCTACCGCGGCGTGACGCATGATTTCATCAAGATGGGCCGAGTGCTCGACGAAGCCCATCACGCCCAGGCCGCCTGCGCGGCCGCCCTCAGAAAGGCTTTCGCACCGTGACCCGCAACGAGTTCCGCTTCTTCGATCGCCAACGCGTGCGCTGGAGCGAGATCGACGCGCAGAAGATCGTCTTCAACGCGCACTACCTGACCTACTTCGACACCGCGGTCGCCGGCTACTGGCGTGCGCTCGCGCTGCCGTATGCGCCGACCATGGAGTACCTCGGCGGCGATCTCTTCGTGCGCAAGGCCACGATCGAATACGAACGCTCCGCCCGCTACGACGACATGCTGGACGTGGGCATCCGCTGCACGCGCATCGGCAATTCATCGCTCATCTTCAACGCGGCCGTATTCCGCCAGGACGAGCTGCTGGTGTCGGGCGAACTGGTCTATGTCTTCGCCGATCCGCACAGCCAGACCTCCAAGCCCGTGCCCCAGGAACTACGCGAGGTGCTGCAGGGCTTCGAGGCCGGCAAGCCGATGATCGAGGTGCGCGTGGGCAGCTGGGCCGAACTCGGCGCCGATGCCCGCGCCATCCGCACCGCGGTGTTCATCGAGGAACAGAAGATCCCGGCCGAGATGGAGTGGGACACGGCGGACGCCGAGTGCATCCATGCCGTGGCCTACAACCGCTTCGGCGTGCCGCTGGCCACCGGCCGGCTGCTCGAGCACGTGCCGGGTGTGGCCAAGATCGGCCGCATGGCGGTGTCGCAGGCCATGCGCGGCAGCCGCATCGGCCGCCATGTGCTGGACGCGCTGATGAAGGCAGCCCGCGAACGCGGCGACCAGGAGGCCGTGCTGCATGCGCAGGTGTCGGCCTCGCCCTTCTATGCGCGGGCAGGGTTCAGCGAACGCGGTTCGGTCTTCGACGAAACCGGCATCCCGCACATCGAGATGGTCCGAGTCCTGTGAACCCCTCGCTCGATGGGTACATCGAGCGGTCCCCCGAGGGGACGCGGGCCGGCTTGGGGCCGCCCGGCGCTCGGCCCGCCAGCGCTCGGCTCAGCGAGCGGCCGCTGGCGCGCGCTGCCGCTTGCTGGTCGGCTTGAGCAGGCTGCGCACGCGGGTGCGCTTGACCGGCAACGTGGCCAGTGCGCCGGCGTCGAGCTCGCCTTCCGACACCGGCTGCTGCTCGCTCACCACCGGCGGCGTGTCGTCGGTGTAGCGCGGCGGCCAGTGCTTGAGCGATGAACGGCGCAGCAGCGCGACACCGGTCGGGCTGAAGCTGCGCTCGAGCACATGGGTCACGAGGTGGCGGTTCACGCGCTCGGCAACGATGAGCGTGGAGCAGCGCGTGCCGTAGTTCACCTCCAGTGAGCGGATGAAGGCCGCGGACAGCATGCGCTCCCGTTCCGGCGGCAGGCCGGTGTCGGCCAGTTCATGCGCCGGCGCCTCGGTGCGGTCGGCCAGGGCCTCGAACAGCAGCGCCGACAGCGCGTCTACGGAATCCGCCTTGGACAGCGCGTCGGCCAGCCGCGTCTTCAGCGCCGTCACCTTCGGCCAAGGCGTGTCCAGCGAGGCGTTGGACAGGCCGTACACACCGCGCTCGATGCGCTGCGGCGTGGCACGCTGGTTGGTCGCGAAGAAGCAGTCGCCGCGGCGGAAGTCGGCCGCGATGAGGTTGAAGCCGTTGTAGCCGGTCAGCGCGGTGCGCATCCAGAAGCGGTCCGCGCTTTCGCGTGTGGCCAGCCAGTCGGGCACGATCCTCCCGCGCGAGGGCGAGCTGTCGTCGCCCGGTTGCGCGCCCTGGCGCACATTGGTGACCAGGCCCAGCCGCCCCTCGGCGGTGAGGCCCAGCCAGGTGCCGCCCGCCTGCAGATCCCGCCCCGAGAGGATGGCCGGGCCGCCGGCATCCGGCGTCCACCACGCCAGGCGGGCGGTGGGACGTGCGAAGTACTCATCGCGGTTGGCGGCGACCACCAGCGGAAAGCGCCGGCTCTGGTCGATGGCGAGGGCTACGAGGCACATGCGACAAAGGCCTCGACGTGCCGGCTGCCCTGAAGAAGCGGCGCCAATGCCAGCGCCTCGTGTTCGATCTCGGCGGCGAGGGCATCGTCGATGCCCCGCGCCGCGTATTGGTAGGTTTCCATCCAGGTCTGCCGGCCCAAGTGTTCCTCCGGGCGGTGCAGCAAGCGTGCGTTCAATCCCGGGTGGCGCGCACGCAGTCGCGCCTGGTATGCGGTGACGATGTCGCCGGCACGCGCCGCGCCGCCATTCGCGATTCGATAGTAGATGAACAGCTCGCGCGAGGGGCTGCGATCCATGTGAACTGTTCCCCGTGCGTCGGCGACTTGACGCCTGTGGGCGCGCAACGCGGTCAGGTGTCGTCGGGCGCCGGCTCGAGCGGCAGCTCGTAGGGCAGGGGCTGCGCGACCAGCAGCGGACCATCCGGCGTGCCCAGGTGCAGGCTGCCTGCCGTGCGTGCGGCGAGCTTCACTTCGGCCAGCACCGCGCTGCCGCCAGCGGGCGCGAGCGCGGCGTTCGCCACCCGCCCGGCCGGTTGCGCCGCATCTTCGCTGTGGAAGATCTCCTGGCCGGCTACGGCCGCGGCTTCGGTGTGGAAGAGAAAGGCGCGGCGCTTGACGGTGCCGCGGTACTGCGCGCGGGCCACCACCTCCTGGCCGGGATAGCAGCCCTTCTGGAAATTCACGCCGCCCACCAGTTCGAAGTTCAGCATCTGCGGCACGAACTGATCGGCCGTGGCCGCCTCGATGCTGGCGATGCCGCTTTGCACGGCAAGCCAACGCCAGCTGGCCAGCGGCAGCGGCGTGCCCTGCGGCGGCGTGCCGGCCACCAGTGCGCGGCGTGTGCCTTGCGCATCGGGCAGCCGCACGATGCTGCGGCCGTCCGCGCTGCGCCGCCCCCACACCGGCAGATCGGCCAAGGCCAAGAGCGCATCGGCCTCGTCGCCCGCCACGCCGAACAGCGGCAGCTCGTTGCTCGCGTCGCTCAGCTTGCACTTGGCGCGCAGCACGAACATCGACAAGCGCTTGAGCATGCCGGGCAGCACGTCCAGCGGGCAGGCGAGCAGCACTTCGTCGGGCGCGGGCCGCCAAACGATGAAGCTCGCCAGCAGCCGCCCCTTGGGGGAGCAGTAGCCGGCCAGGCGTGCGCCGTCGGCGCCGAGTTGCTCGACATCGTGGGTGAGCTGGCCGTGCAGAAAGCTCGCCGCGTCTGCGCCAGCGGCGCGAATCACGCCCCAATCGCTCAGCGCGGCCACACCGTGGATCGTCAATTGCTCGCTCATGCGGCGATTATCATCAGCGCCCCATGTTGTTGCCTCCTGGGGCCTTCGCCCCGCCCGCGGCCCGGCGCCATCGCCCCGTCTGCCTCGCCCCATGAAGTCGCTGCGTCTGCTGGTCTTGCTCGTGCTCGTGGCGGCCGCCGGTGCCGCGGCGGCGGCGCTGTGGTGGCTGAACCGTCCGCTCGAGCTGGCGGGGCCGACGGTGGAGCTGTCCATCGAACCCGGCGCCACGCCGCGCACCATCGCGCAGAACTGGGTGGACGCCGGCGTGCGCACCTCGCCGGTGCTGCTGTACGAATGGTTCCGCTGGTCGCGCCAGGCGCGCAACATCCGCGCCGGCAGCTACGAGCTGACGCCCGGCACCACGCCGCGCCAATTGCTCGACAAGATGGTGCGTGGCGACGAGACGCTGGCCTTCGTGCGGCTGATCGAAGGCTGGACCTTCGCCCAGTTCCGCGAGGCGCTCGCCAAGGCCGAGGCGCTGCAACCGACCACCGCCGCCATGAGCGATGACGAAATCATGGCGGCCCTCGGCCACGCCGGCGTCGCGGCCGAAGGCCGCTTCTTCCCGGACACCTATGCCTACAGCCGCGGTGTGAGCGATCTCGCCGTGCTGCGGCGGGCGCACCATGCGATGCAGCAGCGCCTGGCCGATGCCTGGGCGCAGCGCCCGGCGGACACCCCGCTGAAGACGCCTGACGAGGCGCTGATCCTTGCGTCCATCGTCGAGAAGGAAACCGGCCTCGAGGCCGATCGCGCCAAGGTGGCGGCGGTGTTCCTGAACCGGCTGCGCATCGGCATGCCGCTGCAGACGGACCCCACCGTGATCTACGGCATGGGCAAGGCCTTCGACGGCAACCTGCGCCGCGCCGACCTCCGGCGCGACACGCCGTTCAACACCTACACCCGCGGCGGCCTGCCGCCCACGCCCATCGCCATGCCCGGCAAGGCCTCGCTCCTGGCGGTGATGCACCCGGAAGACACCGAGGCGCTGTACTTCGTTTCGCGCGGCGACGGCACCAGCCACTTCAGCAACACCCTGTCCGAGCACAACCGTGCGGTGGACCGGTACCAGCGCGGCAAGCGGTGATGGGTGCGCGTTCGCAGACACCGATGAAGGCGCCGCGTTTCATCACCTTCGAGGGCATCGACGGCGCCGGCAAGTCCAGCCACATCGAGGCGGTGGCCGAGCGGCTGCGCCGTGGTGGTGCCGCTGTGACCAGCACCCGCGAACCCGGTGGCACGGCGCTGGCCGAGGCCGTGCGCGAGCTGGTGCTGCACCGGCCGATGGATGCGCTGACCGAGGCGTTGATGGTGTTCGCAGCCCGCCGCGACCACGTCCAGCAATGCATCGCCCCCGCGCTTGCGCGCGGCGAGGTCGTGCTGTGCGACCGTTTCACCGACGCCACCTTCGCCTACCAGGGCCACGGTCGCGGCTTCGACCGCGCGGTGCTGGCGCAGCTCGAACAGTGGGTGCACGGCGAGCTCCAGCCCACGCTCACGTTCTGGTTCGACGTGGCGCCGGCCATCGCTGCGGAACGTCGCGCCGCCGCGCGTGCGCCCGACCGTTTCGAAGCGCAGGACGTGGCTTTCTTCGAGCGCGTGCGCGAAGGCTATCGCCGGCGTGCCGAGCAGGCGCCCGAGCGTTTCGTGCGCATCGATTCCGCCCAGCCGCGCGAGGCGGTGAACGCGCAGATCGACGCCGTCCTGGAGGCCCGGGGGTGGTAGGCGAGGACGGCGCATTGCCGCTGCCCTGGCTCGAGGCGGCGCTGCGCCAGGCCTTGCAGCATGCCCGCGCTCACGCGCTGTTGTTGCACGGGCCGCAAGGCGTGGGGCAGTTCGAGCTGGCCATCGTGCTGGCGCAGGCCTGGCTGTGCGAAGCGGCACCGGGCGTCGATGCACCGCGCCCCTGCGGGCGCTGCGCCGCCTGCCGGCTGGTGCAATCGCACTCGCACCCCGATCTGCTCGTGCTGCTGCCCGAGGCGCTGCGCCCGGTCCTCGGCTGGAATGTCGGCGAGGAACCTGCCGACGGTGGCGACAAGGCCAGCAAGCGAAAGCCCAGCAAGGACATCCGCGTGGACGAGGTGCGCCGCGCCATCGCCTTTGCCCAGACCACCTCGGCGCGCGGGCGCGTCAAGGTGGTGGTGGTGCATCCGGCCGAGCGGCTCAACGGCATCGCGGCCAACGCGCTGTTGAAGACCCTGGAAGAGCCGCCCGGCGACGCGCGGCTCCTGCTCTCGTGCGCCGCGCCCGACGCCTTGCTGCCCACCATCCGCAGCCGCTGCCAGGCGCTGGCGCTGGCGCTGCCCGATGTCACCGGCGCGAGCGCTTGGCTGGCGCAGCACCGCGTGGCCGAGCCCGCCGTGCTGCTGGCCGCTGCGGGCGGCCAGCCGCAGGACGCGCTGGCCTGGGCCGGCGAAGGCCTGGACGCCCGCACCTGGGCGGCGCTGCCGCGGCAGTTGGCGCGCGGAGATGCGGCGGGCCTGGCCGCCTGGCCGCTGCCGCGCGTGGTCGACATGCTGCAGAAGCTCTGCCACGACCTGATGTGCATCGCCGCCGGCGGCCCGCCGCGCTACTTCCCGCGCGAGGCGCTGCCCGCCGAGCCACTGCCGCTCGCCCGGCTGGCGGCCTGGGCCAAGGAGCTCGCCGCCGAGGCGCGCACGGCCGAGCACACCTGGAACGCCGGCCTCATGGTGGAGGCCCTGGCCCGGCGCGCGCGGCAGGCCATCGCCCCCGCGGCGGGCGTGCAGGAGCGCACGCTTTCGGCCAAAGGTGTTTCTGTACACTCGTTTCGATGAGCGAACTCAGCCCGCGCAGCGACACGCTTCCGCGCAGTGCGCCCCCCGGCGCGCCGGTGCCGGCCGGCCCGCGGCCGAGCGTGATCCAGCTCGTGTTCCGCGAGAAGGGCGCGCTGTATGCCGCCTACATCCCGCTGTTCACCGAGGGCGGCCTGTTCGTGCCGACCACGCGCGAATACAAGCTGGGCGACGACATCTACCTGCTGCTGTCGCTGCCCGAGGACGCGCAGCGCTACCCGGTGGCCGGCAAGGTGGCCTGGCTCACGCCGCCCAATGCCTCGGGCGGGCGCACGCAGGGCGTGGGCGTGCGTTTCCCCGGCGACGAGAAGACGCGGCTGCTCAAGCTGCGCATCGAAGAGATCCTCGGCACGTCGATCTCCTCGTCCAAGCCCACCCAGACGATCTGAGGAGCGGCTCGCGCGCCGAGCGGGCGCCGGCTGCCGCATTGCGATGTACGTCGACTCCCATTGCCATCTGACCTTCCCGGACCTCGCCACGCGCATCGAGGCGATCCGCGCCGACATGCAGGCCGCGCAGGTGGACCGTGCGCTGTGCATCTGCACCACGCTCGAGGAGTTCGACGCGGTGCATGCCCTCGCACAGCGCTACGACAACTTCTGGGCCAGTGTCGGCGTGCATCCGGACAACGAGGATGTGCGCGAACCCTCGGTGGACGATCTGGTCACGCTCGCGGCACGCCCGCGCGTCGTGGCGATCGGCGAGACGGGCCTGGACTACTACCGCCTCGGCGAGCGCAATGTGGCCGACATGGCCTGGCAGCGCGAGCGCTTTCGCGTGCACATCCGGGCGTCGCGGCGCACCGGGCTGCCGCTGGTCATCCACACCCGCAGCGCGAGCGACGACACGCTGGCGCTGCTGCGCGAGGAGGGCGGCGACCACGGCGTCTTCCACTGCTTCACCGAGACCGAGGCGGTGGCGCGTGCCGCGCTGGACCTGGGCTTCTTCATCTCGTTTTCCGGCATCCTGACCTTCAAGACCGCCACCGAGTTGCGCGAGGTCGCGCGCTTCGTGCCGCTGGACCGCTGCCTGATCGAGACCGACAGCCCCTACCTCGCGCCGGTGCCGTTCCGCGGCAAGACCAATTCGCCGGCCTACGTGCCCCATGTGGCGGCGCAGATCGCCAGCCTCAAAGGCCTGGCGGTCGAAGCGGTGGCGCAAGCCACCAGCGCCAATTTCGAGCGGCTGTTCCTGGCCGCGCGCGCCGAATTGGAGGGCGCCGATCATGCTCAGATCGTTCTTTAAGAAGCTTCTCTATCTTGTTGCCGCCACAGGAATTTCTGCGGCGCATGCCGGTTCGTACGAGGACTTCTTCAGCGCCGTCATCCGCGATGATCCGGGCACCATCCAGGCCCTGGTCAGCCGCGGCTTCGACCCCGATTCCCTGGACCCCAAGGGCCGGCCGGCGCTCGTGATCGCCGTGCAGGCGGGCTCGCAGCGGGTGGTCGAGGCGCTGCTCGACATGCCGTCGGTCGACGTGAACCAGGTCAACACCTCCGGCGAAAACGCGCTGATGATGGCCGCGCTCAAGGGGAGGCTCGACTGGTGCAAGCGGCTGCTCGAGCTTGGCGCCGAGGTCAACAAGAACGGCTGGACGCCGCTGCACTACGCCGCGACCGGCCCTGAGCCGACGATCGTGCAGTTGCTGATCGACAAGGGCGCGGACCTCGAGTCCGAATCGCCCAACGGCAGCACGCCGTTGATGATGGCCGCCGGCTACGGCGTCGAGGCAAATGTCGATGTGTTGCTCGGGCGCGGCGCGGACCCGCGCCGGCTCAACGATCTGAAGCTGTCGGCCGCCGACTTCGCCCGCCGCGCGCAGCGCGAGGCCCTGGGCCAGCGGCTGGACAAGCTGATGCGCTGACGCCGGGTGCCGGCGGGTGCGGCGGGCGCCGGCACGAGGCGGCGGCGCCGACAGCGTGTCAGGCAACTTCCGACATGCGCCATGGCGCTGCGCCGACTCAACAGGCCCCGCGTGCCTGCCTACATTGCGCTGCATCGTTATCCGCATGCCAGGAGCGCGTCATGCAGAAGTCTTCCCTGATGTCGAATCCCTTCGCATTGATGATGGAGCCCGAAGCCGTGCTTCAGGCACTGGAGGCGGTGCAGCGCGAATGCCAGATCAAGGGCCGTATCTACCGCCCGCTGGACAAGCCCACCGAGCCGCACACGCCGGAAGAGGCGCGCCGCTTCGCCCGCCGCCAGGCGGCCGGCTTCGCCGACTGAGTTCGAGCCGCGGCCGGCGCCTCGCCGGCCGGGGTATGCGGCTTGCCCGCCCTGGTTCACTGCGCCTGCGTCGGGCGCGTGACGAAAGGGCCGGGATGACCGTTCACCACAAGCCGCTGCGGCACATCGTTCTCGGGCGCGAGACCCTGCGCGGTCTCTCGCCGTCCCTGCGTCTGCACGTCCGGCCACGCTAGGGCCGACGCGCCGATGCGCGACGAGGCCGCATCGCATCCCGCCGGCGGCGTGTCGCTGCGCCGCTGGCTGGGCTGGGCGATCGTGCTGGGCGGCGCGGTCGCGCTCGCCGCCGACTTCTTCGAGTACGTGGTGATGCAGGACTCGCGCATTTACCGCGCCTTCCTGGGCGGCTCCATGGCCGCGCTCGCCACGGCGCTCGGCACCTTGCCGGTGCTGCTGTCGCAGCGCCTTTCGCAACGCGTGCAGGACACCTTGCTCGGCTTCGGCGCGGGCGTGATGCTTGCCGCCTGTGCCTTCTCGCTCATCGTGCCGGCCATAGCCGCGGCCGAAGCCCGTGGCGCCGGGCCGTGGGGGGCGGGCGGTGTCGTGGCCGCGGGCATCGTGCTCGGCGCGATGGCGCTGCTGGCCGTCGACCGGGGCGTGCCGCACGAGCACTTCTTCAAGGGCCACGAAGGGCCGCAGGCGAGGGCGTTGAAGCGCGCGTGGCTGTTCGTGCTCGCGATCACGCTGCACAACCTGCCCGAGGGCCTGTCCATCGGCGTGGCCTTTGCCGGCACGGACGTCATCGGCGCGAACGCATTGGCTGCCGGCATCTCCATCCAGGACGTGCCCGAGGGCCTGGTGGTGGCGCTCGCCTTGCGCGGCGTGGGCTACGGCCGCGGGCTGTCGGTGGGGATCGGCGCGGCCTCCGGCCTGGTCGAGCCTGTGGGCGCGGTCATCGGCGCGGCGCTGATCGGCCTGTCGGCGGCACTGCTGCCCTGGGGTCTTGCGGCGGCGGCCGGTGCCATGCTCTTCGTCATCAGCCACGAGATCATTCCCGAGTCGCATCGCCAGGGCCACGAAGCCTTCGCCACCTGCGGGCTGGTGCTGGGCTTCGTGCTCATGATGCTGCTCGATACCGCGCTTGGCTGACCAGGCCCACGCAGGCGGGCGATATGCTCGACAGGCGGCGGCAGCGGCTGCCCGCCCACCACGCACAGGACTGAACCGTGAACCGTCCCTTCTTCAATCTCTACAGCCACGGCTTCGTGCGTGTGGCCGTCGGTGTGCCCCGCAACCGCGTGGCCGACCCGGTGTTCAACGCGCAGCAGACCGTCGCGCTGATGGCCGAGGCAGCCGCCGAAGGCGCCACGCTGGTCGTCTTTCCGGAGTTGGGCCTGTCGGCCTACACCTGCGACGACCTGTTCCACCAGCATGCCCTGCTGGATGCTTGCGAAGCGGCGCTCGGCGCGGTGGTGCAGGCCTCGCGCAGCCATGCGGTGACCGCCGTCGTCGGCCTGCCGCTGCGTGTGGACGACCGCCTGTTCAACTGCGCCGCTGTGGTTCATGACGGGCAGGTGCTGGGCGTGGTGCCCAAGACCTATCTGCCGAACTACGCCGAGTTCTACGAGGCGCGACAGTTCAACCCCGCCGATGCGGCACTCGCCACCGACGTGCCGCTGCTCGGCGAGCAGGTGCCGTTCGGCACGCGTCTGATCTTCGAGGCGGAGAACCTGCCGCTGCTGCGCATCGCCTGCGAAATCTGCGAGGACGTGTGGACGCCGATCCCGCCGTCGTCCTATGCGGCGCTGGCCGGCGCGACGGTGCTGCTCAACCTGTCGGCATCGAACATCACCATCGGCAAGTCGGGTTACCGCCACCGGCTGGTGAGCCTGCAGTCGGCGCGCTGCATCAGCGCCTACCTGTATTCATCGGCGGGCACCGGCGAGTCGAGCACCGACCTGGCCTGGGACGGCCAGTCACTGATCTACGAGTACGGCGACCTGCTGGCCGAATCGCGGCGCTTCGAGGACGACTCGCACCTGATCACCGCCGACGTCGACCTGCAGCGGCTGTCGCACGAGCGCATGCGGCAGACGAGCTTCGGCCAGTCGGTCACGCGGCATCGGGCGCAGCTGGAGGGCTTTCGCACGGTGCGCTTCACGGCGCATGTGCCGGGCGCCGAGGTGCTGCCGCTCGCGCGCGTGGTCGAGCGTTTTCCGTACGTGCCGTCCGACCGCTCGCGCCGTGACGAACGCTGTGCCGAGGTCTACAACATCCAGGTGCAGGCGCTGGTGCAGCGGCTGTCGGCTGCCGGCATCGACAAGCTGGTGATCGGTGTGTCGGGCGGGCTGGATTCCACCCATGCGCTGCTGGTGTGCGCCAAGGCGATGGACCGCCTGGGCCTGCCGCGCAGCAACATCCTCGGCTTCACCATGCCGGGATTCGCGACCAGCGGCCGCACGCTGGACCAGGCGCTGCGGCTGATGGCGGCGGTGGGCTGCAGCAGCCAACAGATCGACATCCGCCCGAGCTGCGAGCAGATGCTGCGCGACCTGGGCCATCCGTATGCGCACGGCGAGCCGGTGTACGACGTCACCTTCGAGAACGTGCAGGCCGGCGAGCGCACCAGCCACCTGTTCCGCCTGGCCAACCACCACGACGGCATCGTCGTGGGCACGGGCGACCTGTCGGAGCTGGCGCTCGGCTGGTGCACCTACGGCGTGGGCGACCACATGTCGCACTACAACGTGAACGCCAGCGTGCCCAAGACGCTGATCAAGCACCTGGTGCGCTGGGTGGCCGACACCGGCCAGGTCGGCGAGGCCGGCAGCCAGGTGCTGCGCGACATCCTCGACACCGAGGTGAGCCCCGAACTGGTGCCGGGCGATGCCACCGAGGACGACGCCACCAAGCAGCCTGCGCAGAGCACGGAAAGCGTGATCGGGCCCTACGAGCTGCAGGACTTCAATCTCTTCTACACCCTGCGCCACGGCTTCGACCCGGCCAAGGTCGCGTTCCTGTCGTACTCGGCGTGGCATGACGCCGCCAGCGGCAGCTGGCCCGAAGGCGCTGGCGCATCGCGCAACCAGTACGACATCGGCACGATCAAGAAGCACCTGCGCACCTTCCTGTTCCGCTTCTTCCAGATCAGCCAGTTCAAGCGCAGCTGCGTGCCGAACGCGCCAAAGGTGGGCTCGGGCGGCTCGCTGTCGCCGCGCGGCGACTGGCGTGCGCCGAGCGACTCGCAGTCGGCGGTGTGGCTCGAGGCCGTCGACCGCGTGCCCGACACGGCGCCGTGAAGTTCTCGCCTTGACAAGCCACAGGGCGTTGGAACCCAATCGCCCACCGGCCGCCACGGCCGACTTTCCATCACCCACAACGACATCGCAGAGGGGCAGCACCGCATGACCATCAACGCCTTCATGAAGATCGGCAAGGCCCAGGGCGAGGCGCGCCAGGGCAAGTACGGCACGCCCGGCGAGCGGTGGATAGAGATCCAGGACTGGGAATGGGAGGTCGAGGCGGAGACGAGCTGGACCAAGGGCGGCGGCGCCAGCGTGGGCAAGCCCAACCCGGGCCGGCTGATGTTCCAGCACTACTGGGACAAGGCCTCGCACCTCATTCTTGGGTACATCTGCACCGGCACCGCCTTCGACACCGTCATCCTCGAGATGTGCAAGACCACCGGCATGACGAAGGACGGCATGCCCGAGCCCTACCTCACGCTCACCATGAAGGAAGTGTTCATCACCAAGGTGAACAACAACGCCAACGAGGAAGGCAACGTGGTGCAGAAGGTGGAGCTGGTGTTCAAGGAGATCACCATCGACTACCGCGCGCAAGGCGAGGACAAGGCGAAGCCGGGCGCGCTGTCGCCCAAGGTCACGTTCAACTGGGACATTCCGGGCGGCCGGGCGTCTCCGTCCAGCGGCGGCTGATGCCGGCACAGCTTCTGGCCGCTGCGCGACGCAGCGTGCCGACCCTTCGAATTCAAGGAAGCGCCATGCGCAACGTTCCCGATCCCATCGACGCCTTCACCGCCCGACTCGACGAATTGCGCGCCAAGGGTGTGCCCGAGACGGAGATTGCGGCGGCCATCACCGTGCACGAGCGCCTGCGCACCGCGCAGGCCATCTGCCATTCGCTGGTGCCGGGCGGGTATTCCGAGACGGCCATGATCGCGCTGATGAAGGCGCTGTCCGAGCAGGCGCAGGCCGACAAGGCCGAAGCTGCCGCGCGTCGCTGATCAGCGCGCCGCCGCCGCGCCCAGCGTGCCGAGGCGGCCATCGGCGTCCAGCACGAACGCACCCGCGGTCGGGTAGCTGGCGAGCAGGGATTCCGCACGCTGTGGCTCGAGCACCGACAGCGCCGTCGACAACCCGTCGGCCAGCGTTGCCTGCGGCGCGACGACGGACACCGAGAGATGGTGGTTGGCGCTGCGTCCGGTGTGCGGGTCCAGCAGGTGGTGCAGGCGCGGATCGGCGCCGAAGCGTGTGCCGCTGCCGGCGGATGTGGCCAGGGCCGGCCAGGCGCCCGGGCGCTGGCCCATCGGCAATTCGAGCAGCGTGTGCCCGGGGTGCCGCGGGTCGGCAATCGCGGCGCGCCACGGGCCGCCACCGTGGCGTTCGCCCAGCGCGCGGGCCTCGCCCAGGTCGATCAGCACATCGTCGAAGCCGGCCTCGTGCAGCAAGCGCGCCACCCGGTCGGTGATGAAACCCTGGGCGACGCCGTTGAGCGTGAGCGCCATGCCGGGCCGCAGGCGGATGCGCGCACCGCTGAGCTCCACCGACGCCGCGTCGACCTGTCGCAACACCCGCGCGATGGCTTGCGGCGACGGTCCGGACGGCGGCGCGTCCGCACGCGCGAAATGCTCGGCATAGAGCCGGTACAGCGGCTGCACCGTCGGGTCGAAGGCGCCGCCGCTGCGCTCGGACAGCGACAGCGCGAACGACAGCAGCTGCAGCAGCTCCTGCGGCGGTGACGTCAGCTGCCCGTGCGCATTGAGCCGCGACAGCGCCGAGTCGGCGCGGTAGAGGCTGAACACCGCCTCCAGCCGCTGCACTTCCTGCACGCAGGCGTCGATGCGCGCGCGTGCCTTGGCGCGATCAGGATGCAGCAGCGTCATCGACGCCGGCGCGCCCAGCGCGTTGCCGCGCCACACCGTCGGCTCGATCGCCGTGGCCGCAAGCGCGGCCGGCAGCGGGCCCAGCGCCGCGCTGCACGCGACGATCGAAACAAAGCGGCGGCGTGTGGTCATGGTCACCTCATCGGGAAGCGGCGCCGGCGGGCGCGGCGGCGCCCGGCGCCGGCAGTTGCAGGTCGACCGGGCCGAGCACGTACAGATCCGGGATCTCGGCCAGCCGCACCACGCGCCCCTGATGCTCGGCCTGGAAGGCCTCGGCCGCCGAACGTTCGGCGAAAGGCACGGCCTCGGGTGCGCCCATGCCGCCGCGCATGTTGCTGTCGATCACGAACCAGGCCTTGCGCGGGTCGACCCATGCGCCGGGTTCGGGCTGGTTCCAGTGGCTGGCGCGGCCCATGTCGTTCACGTAGATCGCGGTCATGTCGCGCGGCTCCTCGGGCAGGCGCATGAAGGCGAGCGTGTCGCGCACGGACGAGAACCACAGCGGCTTGTCGCGCCTGGCGAGATGGATCTGGCCCTTGGGGCCGTCGTGGTCGAGCAGCAGCATGCCGCAATAGTGGCCGGTTGATTCGGCCTGCACTTCGCCCGGCGGTGGCAGCGCCGAGGGCGGCGGGGCGTTGTCGCAGGCGGCCAGCCCCAGGGCCAGCACCGTCGTGAGCAGCAGCGTGCGCACGCGGGGCAGGGTGGGAAGGACTCTCACAGCGGTCTCCTTCGGAAGGCCAGCACGGCCAGCGCCAGCGGCACGGCGATCCAGGCCAGCAGCACGGCGAGAAACACGGGCGCGGGCATGGCGCCGGGGTCACCCGGGCCGGCCATGCCGCTGTAGACCGACACCACCTCGCTCGCGCTCATGTTGAAGAGGCGGTAGACATCGGTCGGGTTGAGCAGCAGCAGCGCATCCAGCCCTGCCGCGCCGATGGTGCGGCCCTGGTCGGCCACCAGCACGCCCAGCAGCGCCGTGTCGTACAGCAGCACGAAGAACAGCCACACACCCACCGCCAGACCCGCGGCGGTGGCGCGTTCGCGCACCAGCGTGCTCGCCAGGCAGCCGATGGCGACGAAGGAGGCGCCCAGCATCACCGAGGTGAGCACCATGCCGCCGAAGGCCTGCCAGGCCTGCGGGCTGATCGCACCCTGCATGCGCAGCACCACCGCGGCCGCGCCATAGCCGAGCACGGTGGCCACCGCCAGGATGCTGACCTGGCCCAGCACCTTGCCGACCACCACCTGCCAGCGCGCCACCGGGTAGGACAGCAGCAGCATCAGCGTGCCGCGCTCGTGCTCGCCGACGATGGCATCGAAGGACAGCAGCAGGGCGATGAGCGGCACGAGGAAGATGGTGAGGCTGGCCAGGCTCACCACCACCACGGCCAGCGGGTCGGCCTTGACCACGCCGGTGGGCGCGCTGCCCAGCAAGGCGAGCGACAGCGCCAGCGCCGCGAGCAGCAGGGTGGTGGCCAGCACCCAGCGGTTGCGCAGCCCGATGCGGACCTCCTGCGCGGCGACGGTCAGGGTTTGGGACAGCGCGTTCATGGCGTGTCGGCACTCGCGGCGCCGGTGAGATGTACGTACAGCTCCTGCAGGCCGGGTGCCACCAGGTCCACGTCCTCGACGGTTTCGCCGGCCAGGGCGATCGCACGCAGCGCCTGCATCTTGGCGGCGGGCGCCACCATCAGCGTGAGCGTGGCGTCGCTGCGTTCGGCGCAGCGCACGCCTTCGGGCATGGCGGCCAGCACCTGGCCGGTGGTGCAGGGCCGCACCCGCAGGTGCACGCGCACCTCGGCGTCCACGCCGCGGCGCAGCTCGGTGAGCGTGCCTGCGGCCAGTAGCCTGCCGCGGTGCATGATGGCGGCGCGGTCGACATGGCCCTCGACCTCGGCGAGCGCGTGCGTGGAGATGAGCACGGTGGCCCCGCCGGCGCGCAGCGTGTCGACCATGGCGTAGACATCACGGCGCGAGGCCGGATCCAGCCCGCTGGTCGGTTCGTCGAACAGCAGCAGCCGCGGCTCGCCGATCAGCGCCTGCGCAAGCCCCAGGCGCTGGCGCATGCCCTTGGAATAGGTGGACACGCGCCGCTTGGCCGCATGCGCGATGCCCACCCGCTCGAGCAGCTCGGCGTTGCGCTGGCGCGAGGCGCCTTTCATGCGCGCATAGAAGGCCATCAGCTCCTCGCCGGTCATGGCGCCGTGGAAGGCCACGTTCTCGGGCAGGAAGCCGAGGTCGCGCCGCACGTGCGCGCCGTCGGGGCCGACCGGATCCGCACTGCCAATGCGCACCTGGCCGGCATCGGGCCGGATGAAGCCGAGCAGCAGCTTGAAGAGCGTCGTCTTGCCGGCACCGTTGTGGCCGACCAGCGCGGTGGCTTCACCCGGCTGCAACTGCAGCGAGACGTCCTGCACCGCCGTCACCGCGCCGTAGCGCTTGGTGACGGCTTGCCATTGCGCCGCAGCGTTCATGGTGCGGACGCGGCCGGCGGCACGCGCACGGGCCGCATCAACGGTGCGCTGTCGACCACGCCGCCCGGCAGCAGGGCGGGAAAGCGCGCCTGTGCCCAGCGCACCATCTGCACCGCCGGGCTGTTGGCCAGGGCCTTGGCGGCGGGCAGGGTCCACAGGATGTTGTCCATCACGTCGTTGGGCCGGTAGGGGCGGTCGGAGATGCCGTCGCCGTCGAGGTCGAAGGCGGGGTTGTCGCTCCAGTAGTTGCCGCGTCCGCCCTGCGACCAGTCGATGTAGCGCGTGCCGACGTATTTCACCTGCGTGCGGTTGGCCACGAAGGCGTTGCCCGTCATGTGGTTGCCCTCGGAGCCGGCGGTGAAGTGGATGCCCAGCGGGCAGCCCTCGAACCAGTTGTCATGCAGCCTGTTGTTGTTGGCGTTGTAGAGGAAGACACATTTCTCGCGACCGTTGCGCACCACGTTGCCGATCACCTTCGAATCGTTGGTGGTGTTGAGCATCAGGCCGTGGTCGCGGTCGCCGTCGGAGATGTTGTCGCGCAGCTCGATGCGCTTCGAGTACATGATGGCCAGCGCCACATGGTTGCCGCGCGAGCGGTTGCCGACGATGCGGCTGTCGTGCGTGTACATGTAGTGGATCGCGAAGCGCAGGTCGCTGAAGCGGTTGTCCACGAATTCGTTGTCGTGGCTGATGCGCACGAAGATGCCGTCGCGCCCGTGGCGCACGGTGTTGCGCACCACCCGTGTGCCGGGTGCGCTCCAGATGGCCACGCCGTCGCCGGCCTCGGCCAGGCGCAGGTCGGCGCGGCCCTCGATGTGGTTGTCCGCCACCAGCGAATCCCCGGCACCGTGCACGTACACGCCGAACAGGTTGCCGATGAGGCGGTTCTGGCGCACCACGGCGCGCTTGGCCGTCTTCTCCAGCAGCACGGCCGCATCCATGGCCGGCACGTCGATGCCCGAGCCGGTGATCTCGAGGTGTTCGATGCGCACGTCCGGCGCAGTGACGCGCAGCACGCTGCCGCGGCCCGTGCCCACGATCACGGCGCCGGGCTCGCCGATCAGGCTGAGCGGCCGGTCGATGTGCAGGCCACCGGCATGCCGGCCCGCCGCCAGGCGCAAGACCTGGCCGGGCAGGGCGGCATCGATGAGCGGCTGCAGCGCTTCGCCTGGGGCGACGAGGCGCTCGGCGGCGGGGTTTTCAGCAGCCGACGATGCGGCGAGGACGGGCGCAGCAGCGGCAGCGGGCACAGCCGTGCCCGCGTGCGCCGGCACCGCGGCGGCGACCAGCATGCCGCTCGCCGCCAGTGCCTTGCCAAGCCATGCCGTCACCGCCGCCTGCCTGATCACGCCGCGCGCGGCTCCACCAGCATGCGGCCCTTCATCTCCATGTGCAAGGCGTGGCAGAACCACTGGCAGTAGTACCAGTACACACCGGGCCGGTCGGCCTTGAAGGTGACCGAGGCCGTCGCCTGCGGCGGCACTTCCATCGCAATGCCGTAGTTGACGATGCAAAAGCCGTGGGTGAGGTCTTCGACCGTGTCGCGGTTGGTCACGTACACCGTCACCTCGTCGCCCTGGCGCACGGTGAAGTCGTGCACGCTGAAGGTCGGCGCCACCGAGAACATGTAGACGCGCACCTTGTTGCCGTCGCGGATCACCTGCGCCGCGCTCTCGAGCTCCACGTTGTCGGCCGCGGCCTGCTTGCGCGCGTCTTCCCACATGGGGTCGTCACGGCTCCAGATGTTCACCGGGTTGACCTTGGAGCGATGGATGATGGTCGCGTCGTGCGGCTCGGCAAAGCTCGGCGAGTCGTGCACCAGCACCATCTCGTCGCCCGAGATGTCGATGAGCTGGTCGCATTCGGGCTTGAGCGGGCCGACGTTCAGGAAGCGGTCCTTCGAGAACTTGTTGAGCGACAGCAGCCACTTGCCGTCGGCCTCCTTGGTCTGGCCCATGGAGGTGTGGTTGTGGCCGGGCTGGTAGTGCACGTCCAGCTTCTGGATGATGGGGTCGACGTCCTCGCCCTTGAACTTGGCGATCGCCTTCTCGATGTTCCACTTGCAGATCTGGCTGTCGATGAAGAGCGTGGTGTAGGCGTTGCCCTTGCCGTCGTAGGCGGTGTGCAGCGGGCCGAGGCCCAGTTCGGGTTCGGCCACCACGCAGTCGCGCGGCTGGATCTTGTCGTCGAACAGTTCGTCGAACTTGCGCACGTCGAACACCGTGACGGTCGGCGACAGCTTGCCGTTGGCCACCACGTGGATGCCGTCCGGCGCGGTGTTGATGCCGTGCGGGCTGTTGGGCACGGGGATGTAGCGTGTGAACGGCGAGCCCTTCTTGCCGTCGACCACCGGCACGCCGCCCATGGTCTTCGCCTGGCCGGCCTTCACGGCCTCCTCGATGCGCTTGAGGTTGAAGACGACGATCCAGTCCTGCTCGGCCGAGGTGCTTTCGCCGAGCGTCAGGCCCTCCTCGGAGTTGTAGCAGGTGGCGAAGGCGTACTTGCCCTGGTAGTCGGCGTCGACGTTGTCGAGGTTGCCGTCCACCAGCACCTGCCAGGCGACCTTCATCGTGTCGCCGTCGACGGCGGTGAAGACGCACTGGTACTTCTTCGGGTCGGCGATGTCGCGACCGTCGTTGGGAATGGGGATGCGGTATTCGCCGTTGCAGAACACATAGCCGGTGCGGGGGTACTTCTGCACCCGCAGGCCGTGCACCGTGCACTGGTTGGGCAGCTCGATGATCTTGTCGCACTTCATCACGTCGCAGCGCACGCGGGCCACGCGCGTGTTCGCCTTGTCGTTCATGAAGAGATAGCGCCCGTCGTAGGTGCCGTCGGTGAACGACATGTGCGGATGGTGCAGGTCGCCGTTGAGGTAGGTGCCGCCTTGCGCCTGCAGGAACTTGCGGGTCTCGGGCGTCAGGCCCTCGGTCAGCACCTTCAGGCTTTCGTTGGTCTGGCCCCAGCCGGTGGCGCTGTCGCGGTTGAACACCGGCACGCGCATCAGCTCGCGCATCGACGGCAGGCCGAAGATGCGCAGCTCGCCGGTCTGGCCGCTGGAGAAGAACACGTAGTACTCGTCGAGCTCGCCGGGGCCGACGTGCGTCTTGGCCAGCGCCGCGTTGGTGCCCGACTTCGGCTGCGCTGCCGCCGGGCCGGAGGCGGCGCCGGCCGTCGTGCTCGCGGCGCGCTCGTTGTTGTTCCGCCCGCAGCCGGCAAGCAGCCCGCCGGATGCACCGGCAGCCAGCGCCACCGCTCGGGCGCCGCCGCCCAGCAGGGCGCGCCGTGAGGGGTCGTCGGGCTTGCCGGGCTTGTTGTCATTGCTCATTGCTGGTTCTCCCGTAGTTCGAAGCGCGCCGGGCGCTGGTTGGTCAAAGAAAAGCGATCAGGACTTGGCCGGATGGATGGGAATGACCGGCTGGGATGCCTTGGCTGCTGCCGCGGCCACCTTGGCGTGCGAGGCCGGTGCCATCGCCTCGCGCTTCTCGCGCTTGAGGCGTTGCTGGATCTTCACCGGGCACTTGTGCTCGTGGTGGTAGAGCATCTGGCAGTGCAGGCAGCCGATGCATTCGTTCGGGTTGATGTGGCCCTCGGGGTGGATGGCTTCCACCGGGCATTCCTTGAAGCAGCGCATGCACGGGTTGCCGCATTCGCGGTAGCGGCGCAGCCAGTCGAACATGCGCAGCCGCCCCGGGATGGCGAGCGCCGCACCCAGCGGGCAGAGGTAGCGGCAGAAGAAGCGCTCGACGAACAGCCCCGCCACCAGCAGCGCCACGGCGAATGCCACGAACCACCATTCGCGCATGAAGCGCAGGATGATCGCCGTCTTGAACGGCTCCACCTCGGCCAACACCTCGGCCAGCGCCAGCGAGCCGAGCGACACGCCGAACAGCCCGAGAAAGATGATGTACTTGATCGGGAACATGCGCTCGTGCACGCGCCAGGGGATCTTCAGCTGCGGCACCTTCAGCGCCTTCGCGGCGCGGTTGCTGAGCTCCTGCAGCGCACCGAACGGGCACAGCCAGCCGCAGAACGGCCCACGGCCCCAGAACAGCAGCGCCACCGCCACCGAGCACCACAGGATGAACACCAGCGGGTCGACGAGGAAGGACGACCACTGGAAGTCGGTCAGCAGCGAATTGGTGAAGGTCAGCACGTTGACCACCGACAACTGCGCCTGTGCGATCCAGCCGAGCCAGATCAGCGTGACGGCCAGAAAGGCCAGGCGCACCCGGTCGTACAGCTTCTCGCGCTTCACCAGCACGTCCTGGAAGAAGAAGATCAGTGTGAGCACCACCAGCATCACGCCCAGCACCGCAATCGCCGCGGATTTGCTGTACCAGATGCGCTTCCACAGCGCGGAGCGCGCGCTCTGCTCGGCCGCGTCGTCCACGCCGTGCAGCGGCGCGTGCGCCATGGCGCCGGCGGCCGCGGCGGCCTGCGCGCCCGGCCCGGGCCGGGTGTAGGCCTGCGGCAGCTCGTAGGGCAGGGCGAAGGACACGAAGGCCTTGTCCAGCGCGCCGATCGCGCGCTGCACCAGCAGCTGCAGCCGCCAGGGCGCGGCCGGGTCGAACTCCACGCCGGTGGGCACGACGAACACGCCGATCTCGCGCAGCTGCGGCGCGCCGGCCGCGTGCAGCGTGCCGATGCGGCGATGCAGCCGGTCGCGGAAACGGATGGTCTCGGCGCCCTGGATCAGCTCGATGCGATCGAAGATGCCGCCGCGCACATAACCCGAGCCCTTGAACGAATAGGTGCCGTCGCCGGCGACGAGGATGGCGTGCTGGCCGGGCTCGAGCATCTGCGTCACGACCTCGTACTGCGCCTCGCCCAGCAGGCTGCGGCCGATGGCGGGCTGCGACACGAGCGCGACATACAGGTCGATGAAGCTGTCGTCTGCCGCGCCGCGCTCGGGCCGTGCCGCCGCGGCCGCGTTGCCCGAATCGACGAAGGCCTGGTTCACCTCGCCCACGGTGAGGTGCATGTGCGTGACGGCGCCTTGCTGGCGCAAGGTGTTCCAGTCGGCGATCTGGCCGGCTTCCATGTCGACCAGGCGCGCGGGTCCGGCAGCCGCAGCGGACCCGGCGCCGCCACCGGCCGCGTCGCGCGCCTGCAGCGCGCGAATCACACGCACGGCCGAGCGCACCACGCTTTCGCCCATCACCAGCACAGTCACCGTGGCGCCGCTCACGATGTCCGGATGCGGCGGGCCCTGGTTCGCGGCCGCCGCCTTCAGCGGGTTGAAGCCGATGAAGGCCTGCAGGTAGGTGATGACCTTGCGCTCGGGGATTCCGATCAGCACGATGGGCTCGCTGTGCTCGACGAGCGCGATGCCGACGATCGTGCCTTCGGTGTCGAGGCCGACCAGCATGTGGATCGGCTTGCCGGAGTAGCCGTTGGAATCGACGTACTGCGAGTTCAGGAAGACATGCCCGAGCAGCTTCTGCCCGGCATAGGCCGGCGCCACCACCGGCGAGTCGGTGACCGGCCCGAACCGGTCGGCCCCTGGAACGACGTCTGCCGGCTTGACCTTCGCCAGGAAGGACGCCAGCCGCTGCGTCTGCGGCGCTTGGCCTTGCGCCAGCGCTTCACGCCCGCATGCCAGCACCAGCAAGGTCAGGAGGGTGACAACTGCCAGCCGGATGCTCAGGGTCAATGCCGCCTCATCGTCTACGTGTTCGGATCCATTCGCCGCCAGCAATAGGGGTGCCGGTGCCCGCGCTGCTGCGGCGGATGCGCTGATGGAGGGCGACGATAAGTGACTTCTTGCGCGATGCCAATGCGCGGCGTCAAGGCGCAGTCGGGCACTCGGAGTTGCAATCGCCGCAGCGTTCATGGCCGGGACGGCGCGCAACTTGTTAGGCTCGACGACGGAGGTGTGTGTGATGCGTGAGTTGTTGCGTGAGCCGCTGCTCGAATCCGATCCGGACATCGAGAACGTCGACCTGCAGACGCTGGTGGGCATTGCCGCGGCCGTCGAGCGCGCATCGGCACAGCGCTATGCCATGCTCGAGGCCCACATGCGCCGCCGCGGCGATGCCGCCACGGCCGCGGCCTTTCGCGCGATGTGCGAGGAAGAGCGAGCGCACATGGTCGCGGTGGAGCACTGGGCCGAGGGCCTGGGCGAGCAGACGCCCGACCACGATGGTTTCGACTGGCTACTGCCGCGCGAGCTCGCCTCCACCTGGGACGAGGTCTCGGGCAGCGCCACGCTGACGCCGTACCGCGCCTACGCCATCGCCGCCGTCAACGAACAGCGCGCGTTCGCGCTCTACAGCTACCTCAGCGCGCATGCACAGGATGCGCAGATCGCCGCCCAGGCCGAGCGCCTGGCGCTGGAGGAATTGCGCCATGCCTCGCTCATGCGGCGCTGGCGCCGCAAGGCCTGGCATCGCGAACGGCGTGCGACGGACAACGCCTTGCCGCCGATCCCGGACGTGCAGACGCTGCGCGAAGTGATCGCGGCGGGCGAAGCGCACATCGCTCAGCGCCATCGCGATATCGCCGACGAACTTCGCTTGCTGGGCGACGCGCAGGGCGCACGGCTGCTGGCCGGCCTGTCCGGACAGGCGCTGCCCGCGGGCGCGCCACCGGACGACCCCGACACCGCGGCCAGCCCCGGCGGCGAGCCCATCGTGCTGCTGGTGGCCGCGCAGGAGCCGCTGGAGGCCCTGAGCGAACGCCTCGAAGCCGTGCTGCGAACGGCCGAGGGCGAGATGTTCGACACCGCCCAGGCCGCGCTCGACGGTGTGGTCAAGCGCATGGCGGCCATCGGCCTCGAGATCGAGCGGCGCATGCAAGCCGGCTAGACCGGGCCACGCCATCCGCAAGATTTGCCTTGCTGCAGTAGCAATTACGTGGGCCGCCCGGCAAGCCCGGCGCGGCCCGGCCGCCTGTGCGCCACCGGGCGCCGGCACGTGCTTCGCCCGCTGTGCTGCACGGCCGATGCTGGCCGGCACAACGAGGACGTCACGATGATCGAACTTTCCAAGATCTGCGCCGCCGCGCTGCTCGTCGCAGGCAGCGGCGCCATGGCCCAAGCCCAGACCCCGGTCGCCGACGGCGCCAAGCTCGCACAGCAGAAGAACTGCTTCGCATGCCACGCGCCCGACAAGAAGATCCTGGGCCCGTCCTACCAGGACGTGGCCAAGAAGTACGCCGGCCAGGCGGACGCGACGAACAAGCTCGTCACCAAGATCATGAAAGGCGGCTCAGGCGTCTGGGGCGCCGTGCCCATGCCGCCGCAACCGGTGAGCGATGCCGAGGCGCATACGCTGGTGAAGTGGATCATGAGCCAGCAGAAGTAGGCGGGCTGATCGTGCGACCGGAGCTGAAGCTCCGGTCGCGCCTTCGTCGCCACTTGCCTGGCCCGGTCGAGTTCGACAATGTATATTATGTCAACTAGCATCGAAAGGAAGCAGCCGCTCTGTCGGCGCCCAGTCATCAGCACCCGGTGCCCCGCACCGCCCCACCGCGCAGCCCCGTCACACCCGACCGCGCATCCCGCCGCGCCGCCCGCCCCACAGTTTGTGACACCTGATCCCGCACACCGGCCGCAGGCTGTGCGTCTTCCCGCGTCATGCCCGTTGAAGGACCACGCCGAGAAGTCATTCCCATCAACGACACGAGGAACATCATGAACAGATTCCTGCGCGATCGGGTGCTGCCGCCGCTGTTGCTGTCGGCCTCGGCACTGCTGCTGGCCGCCTGTGGCGGTGGCGACGACGATGATCTGGTGGCACGAACGCCGTGCGAAGCCACTGTGAACGGTGGCTCCGTGGTGGTCGGCTCGGGGCTGCCGGGTGATCCGGCGGCGCCCGAGCCGGCCTCGGGCTACCGGTTGGGCAAGACCGTCGTGCACAGCGCGAGTTACATGGTGGTCAGCGCCAATCCGCTGGCCACCAAGGCGGGCTGCGACGTGCTGCGCGATGGCGGCAGCGCGGTCGATGCGGCCGTGGCGGTGCAGATGGTGTTGGGCCTTGTCGAGCCGCAGTCCAGCGGCCTCGGGGGCGGCGCCTTCCTGCTGCATTACGACGCCGCGACCAAGGAGGTGCTGGCCTACGACGGCCGCGAGACGGCGCCGGCTGCGGCCACCGTCAACCACCTGCGCTGGATCGACGACGTCAACAACCAGACGCCGCCCTTGCCGAGCGCACGTGCGAGCGGTCGCTCCATCGGCACGCCGGGCACCGTGCGGGTGCTCGGCCTCGCGCACGACGCTCACGGCGTGCTGCCCTGGAAGGATTTGTTCGCCCCGGCGATCGCGCATGCGACCAACGGCTTTCCGATCAGCGGGCGCATGGCCGGCGCGATCGCCGGCGCGCGCGACGACCTGCTCAGGGACGCGGAAGCCACGGCGTACTTCCTCAACCCGGACCAGAGCCCGAAGGCCATCGGCACGGTGATCCAGAACCCGGCTTATGCCGCGACGCTCACGACGATTGCCGACAACGGGCCCGATGCGTTCTACACCGGCGCGATCGCCCAGGCCATCGTCGACAAGATCAACATCGACGCGGCGCCTGACGGCAGCCCCATCACCCCGGGCAAGACAACGCTCGCGGATCTCGCCGGCTACGAAGCCAAGGTGCGCGAGCCGGTGTGCACCACCTACCGCGTGACCTGGTGGGTGTGCGGCATGCCGCCGCCCTCTTCCGGCGGCATCACCGTGGCTTCGGCGCTGGGCGTGCTCGAGAACTTCGATCTCGCGGCCCACAAACCGACCGACATCGACATCGAAGGCGGCAAGCCGACCGTGATGGGCGTGCACCTGGTCGCCGAGGCCGAGCGTCTCGCCTATGCCGACCGCAACAAGTACATCGCCGACACCGACTTCGTGCCGCTGCCCGGCGGCAGCTGGGACGCGATGCTCGACAAGAACTACCTGAGCGGGCGCGCGGGCCTCATCAGCCTGAGCGCGAGCATGGGCACGGCGCAGCCGGGCGACCTCGGGCCGGTGCCGCCGCTGGGGATCGACCACACGCCGGAGCGCGGCACGAGCCACGTCACCATCGTCGACAAGAATGGCAACGTGGTCGTGATGACGACGACGATCGAGTCGGGCATGGGCTCCTTCCACATGACCCAGGGCTTCTTGCTCAACAACGAGCTGACCGACTTCTCGGCCTCGCCGACCGACGCCAACGGCAACCCCATCGCGAACCGCGTCGAGCCGAACAAGCGGCCGCGCAGTTCGATGGCGCCCACGCTGGTGTTCGCCGTCGCGGACGACAGCAGTCTGGGCGAGTTCGTCATGGGCACGGGCTCGCCGGGCGGCAGCACCATCATCCAGTACGTCATCAAGACGGTGGTCGGCGTACTCGACTGGGGGCTGGACGCGCAACAGGCGACATCGCTGGTCAACTTCGGCTCGGCCAACGGGCCGACGACGGTGGTCGGCGGCGAACATCCGAACATCCTGGCCGACAACAACGGCGACGGCGACCCGCTGGTCACCGGCCTGCGGGCCCTGGGCCACACGGTGTCGGTGAATTCGCAGACCAGCGGCATCGGCACCATCGTGCGCACCCGGCTGAACGACAGGCCAGTGTGGGCCGGCGGCGCGGATCCGCGGCGCGAGGGCCTGGTGCTGGGTGACACCGTCGTCGCCCCGTGAGGGCTTGCGGGGCGGGCGGCGCCCTGCCCTGCGGTGCGGCACGCGCTGAGGGCCGTGTCCGACCGCAGGTATAGGCGCCCTCCTACGCAGGATGCAGTGTTCATGCACTGACGGCGCACGCGGTGCCGCCGTACTCTTTCCTCGCTGGCACTGCCGGGCACGCCGGGGCTAGGCACCCGCTGCACCGCAGCAACTTTTCAACTTCGAGGAGAAACTGATGAACCTGATTCTTTGGCTCGTGATTGGTGGTGTGGTGGGATGGCTCGCAAGTCTGATGATGCGCACGGACGGTCAGCAGGGCATCATCCTGAACGTCGTCGTCGGCATCGTCGGCGCCCTGCTTGGCGGCTGGCTGATCTCGCCGCTGCTCGGCGCGGGCACGATCAACCAGAACGACTTCAGCATCATGTCCATCATCGTCTCGCTCATCGGCGCGGTGATCCTGCTGGGCATCGTCAACCTGGTGCGCCGCGGGCGGATCCGCTGACCGGGCGCCACGCGCAGACAAGAACGGGCGCTGCTCTTGGGAGCAGCCCCCGTTTTCTTGTGGCCGCCCGCCTCAGCGGCTGAGCGCCTGCGGGGTGTAGCTGTCGCGCAACTCGCGCTTGAGCACCTTGCCGATGGCGCTGCGCGGCAGCGCCTCGACCAGGCGCAGGTCCGACAGGCGCTGCGTCTTGCCGACCTGGCCGTTGAGCCATTGCTTGATCTCGTCGGCGCCGGCCGTCGCCTGCGGGGCGCGCACGACGAAGGCGACCGGCGTCTCGCCCCATTCGCGCGACGGCACGCCCAGCACGGCGACATCGGCGACCGCCGGGTGCTTGCGCAGGATGGCTTCGAGGTCGCTCGGGTAGATGTTGAAGCCGCCGCTGATGATCATGTCCTTGCGCCGGTCCATCAGCGTCAGAAAGCCGTCGGCATCGAAGCGGCCGACATCGCCGGTGCGGATGTAGCGCCGGCCCTCGCTGTCGAACCACTCGGCCTCGGCGGTCTTCTGCGGCTGGTTGTGGTAGCCGATCATCATCGTGCCCGAGCGGCCGACCACCTCGCCGGCCTCGCCGGTCGGCACTTCGCGGCCGTTTTCGTCGATGAGGCGGATGTCGTGGCCCTCGAAAGGCTGGCCCACGGTGTGCAGCTTGTCCGGATGCAGATGCGCCGCCAGCGCACACGCGCCGCCGCCTTCGGTCATGCCGTAGAACTCGATCAGCGCGCCAGGCCACCGTGCCAGCACGGCAGATTTGAGCGCCGGCAGGAATGGCGCGCTGGTGCAGAACTTGAACTTGAAGCTGCTGAGGTCGAAGCGGTCGAAGTCGGGGTGGTCCATGAGGCGCTGGTACTGCACCGGCACCAGCATGGTGTGGGTCACGCGGTGCTGCTCCGCGAGCGCGAGGTAGCCGCCGGCATCGAACTTGGGCATCAGCACCGAGCAGCCACCCTTGGCGAGCGTGGGCAGGAAGACGACCAGCGTGGTGTTGGAGTAGAGCGGCGTGGACAGCAGCGTCACGGCGCCGGGTCCGTAGCCGTTCTCCTCGCCGCGGGCGACCTGCGCCCAGCGCATGGCGTGCGGCTGCACGATCCCCTTGGGCGTGCCGGTCGTTCCCGACGAATAGATGATGTTGAACGGCCAGTCCGGCTGCACCTCCACCGCCTTTGGCCGACTGTCCGCGGGCAGCAGCCAGTCGCCGAAGGCGCGGCCGGCTTCGGCGCTGTCGTCCAGCCCGATGCGCTGGACCGAGGCCGGAAGCTGCGTGCCGGCCAATGCCGTGGCCACGCCGCGGTCGGTGAAGAACAGGCGCGCGCCGCAGTCGCGCACCATCGCGGCGAGCTGCTCGGGCGTGGCGCTCGGCGCGAGCGGCGCGGTGACCGCGCCCGCACGCACCACGCCGATGTAGAGGGCGGCGTATTCGATGGACGTGGTGGCGCATACCGCCACGGCTTCCTTCGCGGCCACGCCATCGCGCTGCAGCGAAGCGGCGATGCGGTCGACCAGGTCGTCGAACTCGCGCTGGCTGAGGCGGCGCTCGCCCTGGATCAGCACCGGATTGTCGGGATGCGTCTGGGCGTTCTCACGCACCATGTCGGAGATGGCACGAAACGGCGGGAGCTCGCGTGCGGGGGCGGGTGCGACGGGGGGAGGTGACGTCATGGTGTCGGCGGTTTACGGCGCCGCGTAGTGCGGCTGGGGTCGGAAAAGAGGCGTCTGCAGGTCGGGCGCGCCGGCCGGCGGGCAGTGCAGCAGGCCCTCGAGCAGCGGTCGTGCATAAAGGTCCGACGCGTTGTCGATGGCCACGCCGGGAACCCAGGACTCGAGCTCGGCCGCGGCATTGATCATCCCGGTGACGAGTTGCGCGGCCACGCCCGGGTCGACGATGCGCAGCGACCCGTCACGCATGCCATCGACGACGAAGCCCGCGAAGCGTTCGCTCGCGCGGTTCATCGTGCGCAGCTTCTCGCCGCGCAGGGCTGGCGGGAGCGCGCTCCAGGCCGACACGCGCAGCAGCGGACCATCGTCCGACAACTGGAAGCGCAGCAGCGAACGTGCGGCGAGCACCAGCCGCTCCCAGCCGCTGCCGTCGTGGCCGGCGGCGGCGGCCTGCACATCGCGGATCACGCCGAAGGTGCGGTCCAGGCAGGCGCAGATGAGGTCGTCCTTGGTCGGATGGTGGTGATAGAACGAACCCTTGGTGAGCGCCAGTTCCGCGGAGATGCGATCCACCGAGGCGCCGCGATAGCCGTGGCGGTTCACCAGGCGGCTCGCGGCGCGCAGAAACGCCTCGGGCGTCGCGGTGCCGCCCGCAGCTGCGGCGGCACGGGGCACGATCTCCTGCTCATGCCAGCGCGCCTGCGGTGCGGCCAGGCCGTGCAGCAGGATGTCGGCGATCCAGTTCCCGGCGCGCGCGTAGTCCTCCGGCTCGTAGCGATCAATCCACTCGCGCGTCCAGCACAGGAGCGATAGCAGCAGATGCGCGCGTGCATTGAGGTCTTCCCGCGGCAGCGGCGCGCCGTCCTCGTCCTTCAGCAGTTCGCGCAGCCCGCGGAACATGTCGGTGTAGGCACGGAACACCGCTTCATCGTGCGGCGCGGTGAGCGCGCGGGTTTCGCTGAACTGCACCAGTTCCGGATGCCGTTCGCGCGCGATGTCGGCCAGCATCGCCACATGGCCGTCGACCAGGCGGCGCACGCGCGCCTCCACGCCCGGCTGCGCCGCCGCCTGCGCGACGAGGCGGTTCATCGCTTCGATGGCACGCAGCAGGCAGGCGCTGACCAGGTCTTCCTTGCGGCGGTAGTAGTAGGTGATGCTGTTGGTCACGAGGCCCACGCTGCGCGCCACGTCGGCGAGCGTCCCGCCGTCGATGCCGAGCCGGTTGAACTGGCGCGCCGCCGCGTCGAGGATGGCTTCGCGCCGCTCGCGAAAACGCGGCGTCGCACCGCCCGCGTCGAGGGGGTCGACGCGAGTGGCCGTGGCCGGCGCAGCGCTCACGCAGTCCATGCCTTGCTCGGGCTCAGCCGCGTGCGGCGCCGGCCATGGCCTTGGAGACTTCGTTGCGGCCTTGTTCGCTGCCGTTCTCCGGCACGATGGAGCCGTCGCGGTTGATCACCTCGCCCAGGCGGGCGGCCAAGCGTTCGTCGGCGTCCTCGTCGCTGCCGATGAACACGCCCTGCGTCATGGTGATGTGCGCGGCCTCGAAGGTGCCGGCACCGGCGCACAGAATGGTGCGGTTGGGCGCCTGCTGTGAGGCGAGCACCAGCATGGCGGGCACCACGCTTTCGGGCTTGAGCGCATCGAGCACCGGCTGCGGCATCAGGCCTTCGGTCATGCGGGTGGCCGCGGTCGGTGCAAGGCAGTTCACCCGGATGTCGTTCTTCGCGCCTTCGATCGACAGCGTCTGCATCAGGCCGACCAGCGCCATCTTGGCCGCGCCGTAGTTCGACTGGCCGAAGTTGCCGTACAGGCCGGACGACGAGGTCGTCATCACGATGCGCCCGTACTTCTGCTCGGTCATGTGCGGCCACACCGCCTTGGTGCAGTTGACCGCGCCCATCAGGTGCACGTCGACCACGAGCCGGAAATCGGCCAAGTCCATCTTGGCGAAGCTCTTGTCGCGCAGGATGCCGGCGTTGTTGACGAGGATGTCCACGCGCCCCCAGGCGTCGATCGCCTGCTGGACCATGGCCTGCACCGCGGCCACATCGGTCACCGAAGCGCCGTTGGCCAGCGCCTCGCCGCCCGCGTCGCGGATTTCCTGGACGACGGCCTGCGCCGCGGCCGAGGAGCCACCCGAGCCGTCGGTCGCGCTGCCCAGGTCGTTGACCAGCACCTTGGCGCCGCGCCTGGCGAGCGCCAGCGCGTGCTGGCGGCCCAGGCCGCCGCCGGCCCCGGTGACGATGGCGACGCGACCCGTGAAATCGATGCTCATGGAATTCTCTCGAAAGTTTTGGTATGTTGAACACTTACGGAAAAGTCTATATGCCGTAAGTACTTAGAGTGATTTCAATGTGAACATTGGAAAATAGGCAACGGTATTCGGGCAAACCCGATGGGTGGCGCCCGGCTTCATTCACACCACACAGGAGTTGAGAGATGTCGCTGTTTGATCTGACGGGCAAGGTCGCCATCGTCACCGGCTCGTCGCGCGGCATCGGCCGCGCCATCGCCGAGCGGCTGGCCGAACAGGGGGCGAAGGTCGTGATCTCCTCGCGCAAGCAGCCGGCCTGCGACGAGGTGGCCGCCGCCATCAATGCGAAGCACGGCGCGGGCACGGCGCTGGCGCAGGCCGCGAGCATTTCGTCGAAGGACGACCTGGCCGCGCTGGTCGCGAAGACGAACGAGGTCTTCGGCAAGGTCGACATCGTGGTCTGCAACGCCGCCTCGAACCCGTACTACGGGCCGATGTCGGGCATCAGCGACGAGCAGTTCCGCAAGATCCTCGACAACAACGTGATCGCCAACCACTGGCTGATCCAGATGACGGTGCCGCAGATGGTGGCGCGCAAGGACGGCAGCATCATCATCGTGTCGTCCATTGGCGGGCTGCGCGGCAACACCACCATCGGCGCCTACAACATCTCCAAGGCCGCCGACTTCCAGCTCGCGCGCAACCTGGCGCATGAATACGGGCCGCACAACGTGCGCGTCAACTGCATCGCGCCGGGGCTGATCCGCACCGATTTCGCCCGCGCCCTCTGGGAGAACCCGGACACCTTGCAGCAGGTCACCGCTACCACGCCGCTGCGGCGCATCGGCGAGCCCGACGAGATCGCGGGCGCCGCAGTGTTCCTCGCCTCGCGCGCGGGCAGCTTCATGACCGGCCAGGCCGTCGTGGTCGACGGCGGCGCGACCATCTGAGCGGTACGCCGAAGAAAGCCGCCGGCAGCAAGCCGGCCGGTGCGCAAGCGACTGCATTGCCTGCGCGGTGCTCAGTGAATCAGCCGGCCGTTCGCGCCGATCATCGACAGGTTGACCAGGTGCGGGCGCACGCCCTCGCGCCCGCCGCCGGAGATCGGCATGCCCTCGATCTCGCGCTGCATGAGGCTGCGCATGGCCTCGTCCATCGTGCGCCGGCTGCCGCCGCCGTGGGCCAGGCGCAGCGCCTCGACCGCGACCTTGGCGCTGAGGTAGCCCTCGAGCGAGATGTAGCTGAAGCTCGTGCGCCCGGCGCGGCGCATGTCCTCCTGGTAGCGGCGCACCAGCGGCGTGTTGGCGACATGCGGGTTGGGCATCACCTGCGAGATCACCGTGCCGCGCGCGAGCGGGCCGACGGCCTGCGCCAGCGTCTCGCCGCTCACGATGGACAGGGCGTAGGGCGTGAACCGGAACATGCCGTGCGCCGACATGCTCTGGAGCACCGTCGCGACGCAGGGTGTGATGCACAGGGTGAACACCGCGTCGGCGTTCGCGGCCTGGATCTCGGCGGCGATCTTCGCGCCGGCCATCTTCGTCGGCGCGACGCCGGCGTGGCCCACGAGCCGCATGCCGGTCTTCTCGACCGCGTCCTGCAGTGCGGCGAACGCATCGCGCCCGAGTCCGTCGTCCTGCCACACCGCATACACGCGTGACTGCGACACGGCACGCGCCTGCTGCAGCAGGTGGCGCACTTCGTCGCCGTAGCTTGCGCGCAGGTGGTAGATCAGGCTGCGCTCGGGCGTGCGCAGGATTGACGCACCCGTGACCGCGCCGATCAACGGCCGGCGGTTCTTCTCGATCAGCGGGTAGACCTTGTCGATGTTGCTCGTGCCGGTGGTGAGCACCAGCGCTTCGACCTGCTCTTTCTCGAGCAGCTGCTGCACGTTGGCCGCATGGCGCTCGCCGACATAGGCATCGTCGAGCGCACGCAGCACGACCTTGCGCCCGCCGATGCCGCCCTCGCGCGCCACGCGGGCGACCAGGGCCTGCATGCCGCCATGGATATCCTGGCCATTGACGCCGATCGGCCCGCTGAGCGGCAGCGTGGTGCCGAGGACCAGATCCTGTGCCGCGGCCAGCGGCACGCAACACAGCCGTGCCGAGAGGGCGAGAAGCAGGCGACCGAACAACATGGTGACTCCGAGTGAGACGCAGCGCCGATCTTTGGACACAAGCGCTTTCGTTCCCATCAGAGCATTCCGGCCGGCCCCTGGGGGAAGCACCGCACCGCGTGACGGACTGCGCACTCGCGTCGAGAACGGGAGGCGCATCCCTGCCGGGCGCGCCGGCGCGCGGGGCCTAGCCGTTGAAGGTCTTGCCCTCTTCCGCCAGCCTCACCAGCAGCGGCGCCGGCTGCCAT
>JBIQKU010000170.1:0-7074 GCA_044506225.1 Rubrivivax sp.
GTCAACGCCAGCGAGCCGTCGGGCTCGACCAGCAGGTGGTAGGCGGGCGGCGCGATCGGCACCCGCCCGCGCGGCGCGGGTTGCTTGTCCAGCGCCTCGGCCACCGGCAGCGCGCATTGCGGCGCGAGCAGTTCGGCCAGGCCGCTCGGTCGTTCGGGCGGCAGGTGCAGCACCACCATCACCGCCGCGGTGGTGTCGGCCGGCAGGCTGCGCACCAGCCTCTGCAAGGCCTCCACGCCGCCGGCGGACGCGCCGATCACCAGCGCATCGACAGCGGCGAGCGGATTCCCGTGGGTCATGGTGGGCACCGTCTCACAGCCGCCGGTAGATGCGCGCGGGCGCATTCAGCGCCTCGAAGTCGGCGGCATGCGCGCCGAACTGCAGCGTCTCCTTGCTGCCGAGGCCGAGGAAGCCGCGGTGCACCAGCGACTCCTTGAACAAGCCCACCGCGCGGTCCTGCAGCGCGGCATTGAAGTAGATGAGCACGTTGCGGCAGGACACGAGGTGCACCTCCGAGAACACGCTGTCGGTGGCCAGGCTGTGGTCGGCGAAGACGATCTGGCGGCGCAGCGCCGGGTCGAACTTCGCGCCGCCGTAGGCGCTGGTGTAGTGGTCCGACAGCGAGCCGCGCCCCCCGGCGGCGAGGTAGTTGCGGCTGAACTGCGCCATGCGTTCGAGGGCATACACGCCCGCCTCGGCCCGGTGCAGCGCCTCGGGGTTGATGTCGGTGGCGTAGATGATGCTGCGCTCGAGAAGCCCTTCCTCGTGCAGCAGGATGGCCAGCGACCAAACCTCCTCGCCGCTGCTGCAGCCGGCCACCCACAGCTTGATCGACGGCCAGGTGGCCAGCAGCGGCACCACCTCCGTGCGCAGCGCGCGGAAGTACGCCGGGTCGCGGAACAGGTCGCTCAGCTGCACGGTGAAGAACTGCAGCATCTGCGAGAACACCTCCGGCTCGTGCAGCACCCGGTCCTGCAGCTGCGACAGCCGCTCGCAACCGAAATGCCGCATCGCCGAACGCATGCGCCGGCGCAGCGAACTCACCGCGTAGTCGCGGAAGTCGTGATGCCAGCGCTGGTACACCGCCTCCAGCATCAGCCGGATCTCGATGTCGTAGAGGGCGGTTTCTTCGTCCATGGTGCGGGTTCAGATCGCGTTCGCACCGGGCTTGGCGAAGTGCATGCCCGGGGGACGATGGGTGCTGCCGGACGAGGGCTTCGACAGGCTCAGGACCCGCGGGGGCTTCGACAGGCTCAGCCCGATCGGGAGGTTCAGGACGGCGCGGCCGCCCGCTCGCCTCACTTGGGCATCCACACCCGGCACAGCGACACCAGCTTGTCGATGTCGATCGGCTTGGCCACGTAGTCGTTCGCGCCTGCCTCCAGGCAGCGTTCGCGGTCGTCGCTCATCGCCTTGGCGGTGAGCGCGATGATGGGCACGCTCGCCCACTGCGGGCGTTCGCGGATGTGCTGGGTGGCGGTGATGCCGTCCATCTCCGGCATCATGATGTCCATCAGCACGAGGTCGACATCGGGCTGGGCCTCCAGCCGCTCGAGCGCCTCGCGGCCGTTGCGCGCGATGTCGAGCTTCACGCCCAGCGGCTCGAACACGCTGCTGAGCGCGAAGATGTTGCGCACGTCGTCTTCCACCAGGAGGATGCGCCGCCCGTCGAGCACCGCATCGCGATTGCGCGCCTGGCGCAGCAGGCGCTGCTGCTCGCTGGGCAGGTTGGCTTCCACGCTGTGCAGGAACAGCGTCACCTCGTCGAGCAGCCGCTCGGGCGAACGTGCGCCCTTGATGATGATGGTCTTCGAATAGCGGCGCAGGCGCTGCTCCTCGTCGCGCGACAGCACCCGCCCGGTGTAGACGATGACCGGCGGGAAGGAATACTTCTCGCCGGCGGCCATGTGCTCCAGCAGGTCGTAGCCCGAGCCGTCGGGCAGCGACAGGTCCATCACCATGCAGTCGAAGGTGCTGGCCGCGAGCTGCTCCAGCGCGCCCGCCACGCTGCCCGTGCCGACGATCTCGATGTCGGCCGAGCCCAGCAGCAGGCCGAGGTTGCGGCGCAGTTCCTCGTCGTCCTCCACCAGCAGCACGCGGCGCACCGTCTGCTGCAGCCGCTGCTGCAGGCGATCGATGGCGGTCACCAGCTCCTCGCGCGCGGCGGGCTTGAGCATGTAGCCCACCGCACCGAGTTCGAGCGCCGTCTGCGCGCGGTCGTGCACCGAGATCATGTGCACGGGGATGTGGCGCAGCGACGGGTCGCGCTTGAGGCGCTCCAGCACGCTCAGTCCCGACTGGTCGGGCAGGCCGACGTCGAGCAGGATGCCGCTCGGGCGCAGCTCGTGCGCGAGGCGCAACGCCTCGGTGCCGCTGGGCGCGACCACGCAGTCGAAGCCGAGGTCGTGTGCCAGGTCGACGAGCACGGCGGCGAAGCGCACGTCGTCCTCCACCGCGAGGATGAGGCGGCCGCTGCGGCGCAACGCGGCGCGGTCATCGGGCACGGCGGGGGCCGCAGCGGCCGCATCGGCCGCCGCATGCGGTCTCGGCCGCGCGCGCCGTTCGGCGGACAGCGGCATGGGCGCGGAGACCGGCACCGGCTCCATCTCCTGCGCCGCGGCCGCCACGGCCTCGGCCGAGAGCGTGACGGGCAGCTCGAGCGTGAAGCAGCTGCCGCGCCCCGGCTCGCTGTCCACCGTGATGTCGCCGCCCAGGCGTGCGGCCAGCTCGCGCGAGATCGACAGCCCGAGCCCGGTGCCGCCGTAACGGCGACTGGTGCTGCCGTCGGCTTGGCGGAAGGCCTCGAAGATCACCGCCTGCTGCGCCTTGGGAATGCCCACGCCCGTGTCATGCACCTCGAAGCGCACACGCTGGCCGCCCACGCGGCGGATGGCCAGGCGCACCTCGCCGCGCTCGGTGAACTTGAAGGCATTGGCCAGCAGGTTCTTCAGGATCTGGCGCAGGCGCTGCGAATCGGTGAAGAGCTCGCCCGGTGCGCCTTCGGCGTCGATGCGGAAGGCGAGCTGCTTTTGCCGCGCCAGCGGCTCGAAGGTGGCCTGCATGCGCTCGACGACCTCGGCCATGGGCACCGTCTGCGGGTCCAGCGCCATGTGGCCGGCCTCGATCTTGGAGAGGTCGAGGATGTCGTTGATGAGCGTGAGCAGGTCGTTGTTGGAGGCATGGATGGCCTCGGCGTACTTCACCTGCTCGGGTGTGAGCGTCGCCTCCCGGTTGTCGGCCAGCAGCTTGGCCAGGATGAGCGAGCTGTTGAGCGGCGTGCGCAGCTCGTGCGACATGTTGGCGAGGAATTCGGACTTGTAGCGGCTCGCCGCCTCGAGCTGGGTGGCGTTGCGCTCGAGCTCGCCCTGCGCCTGCAGCAGGTCGCGCTTCTGGCGCTCGAGCGCCTGCGTCTGCTCCTCGAGCTGCACATTGGTCTGCTCGAGTTCGACCTGCTGCGTCTCGAGCCGCGCCTGCGATTCGCGCAGCACGCGGCTTTGTTCCTCCAGCTCCTCGTTGCTCACGCGCAACTCCTCCTGCTGCGCCTGCATCGCCTCGCTCTGGCGCTGGGTCTCCTCCAGCAGTTCCTGCAAGCGGCGGCGGTAGACCGCGGAGCGCAGCGCCACACCCAGCGGCTCCGCCAGCCGCTCGAGCAGGCTCAGCACCAGGTCGATGTCGGCCGGTCGTTCGGCGAAGCCGAGTTCGACCACGCCGTCGATGATCTTGTCGGCGCTGAGCGGCGCCACCACCAGCGTGGCCGGCTGGCTGCGGCCGAGTGCGGAGACCAGCGGCAGGTGATCCGCAGGCACCTCGTGCAGCACGCGGGCGCGGCCATCGTGGGCCGTCTGGCCGAGCAGGCCATCGGGCACCGTGATGCGCTCGGGCGTGGCCTGCGGTTCATAGGCATGGCCGCCCTTGCGCAGCAACACCTCGCCGTCCAGGCGGTACATCACGGCCGTCGGCGCGCCGACGAGCCCGCACAGCGCCGCCGTGGCCCGCCCCGCCAGCTGCTGCGGCGTGTACTCGCCCTGCACTTCCTGCAGGACGGCCGATTCGCTTTCCTGCAGCCACAGCAGCCGGTCGAGGTGCCGCCGACTCACGATCACCTGCCACACCACGAAGGCGAGCACCCAGGCGGCGGCCATGCCGATGCTGCGGTTCACCGCAGACATGCCGGGGTCCATGCCTTCGGTCGAGCCGTAGAAGCCGATGGCCGTCATCAGCGTGACGACACCGGCCAGATAGAAGGGCAGCCGCGGCGCGCGCTGGAACAGCGCCATGCCCAGGGGCAGCAGGTACAGCGCCCACACGGAGTAGCCGAGCGGCGTGGAGAGGTCGGCCGCGAAGATGAGCAGCAGCAGCACGACGCTGCCCAGGAGTGCGACACGGTCCCAGCGGTCGCGCTTGGAGGCGATGATCATTCGGTTCTCGTTGGGGCCGGTCGTGCTGCCGGCCTTGCTGTGCTGTCGTCCCGACGGGCGCAGAGGATACCGAAGGCGGGCGGCCACCCCGCACGGTGGCATCCCGCAGGCGCCTGCGCGCGGGCCTAGCGCCCCGGCACGCTGCCCTGCACGCCTTCGACCAGCCAGTCCATCTGCGCGATGGCGGCATCGTCGAGCGCGCCGGCGGCGAGCCGCACCCGGCCCCGGTTGTCCACCAGCCGGCCGGAGAAGGGCGCGAAGCGCCCGGCCACGATGTCGGCGCGTCGTGCCTCGACCGCCGCGGCCGCCTCGCGCGACACCGCCGCACCGAAAGGTGCGAGCGTGATGAAGCCGTCCGCGAGCCCGCCCCACACCTGGCGCGGCTGCCAGGACCCGGCACGCGCCGCGCGGGCCACCGCCGTGTAGAAGCCGCCCCACTGGTGCACCACGGCGCTCAGCTGGGCGTTGGGTGCGTAGGGGCGCATGTCGCTCTGGTGGCCGATGAGCTTCACGCCCAGCGCCTCGGCGGCCTGGGCGACCGCGGGCGAGGCGCTGTGGTTGGCGAGCACGTCGGCGCCCTGGTGCACCAGGGTCGCCGCCGCCTCGCGCTCGCGCGCCGGGTCGAACCAGCTGTTGAGCCACAGCACCTTCACCTGCGCGCCGGGGTTGGCCGCGCGCATGCCCAGCGTGAATGCGTTGATGCCCTGGATCACCTCGGGCAGCGGAAAGCCGGCGACGTAGCCCGCGACGCCGCGCCGGCTCGCATGTCCGGCCAGCATGCCGGCGAGGTAGCGGCCTTCGTAGTCGCGGGTGTTGTAGGTGCCCAGGTTGGGTGCGGTCTTGTAGCCGCCGGCGTGCTCGAAGCGCACCTGCGGATGGTCGGCCGCCACGCGCAGCGCGGGCTCGAGGTAGCCGAAGCTGGTCGCGAAGATCAGCGTGTGGCCCAGGGCGACAAGTTCGCGCATCACACGCTCGGCATCCGGTCCTTCGGCCACCGATTCGACCGCCGTGGTGCGCACCTCGGCCCCGAGCGCCTGCTGCATCGCCAGGCGCCCGAGCTCGTGCTGGTAGGTCCAGCCGGCTTCGCCCACCGGGCTCACGTAGACGAAGCCGACCTTCAAAGGGGTGCCCGGCTGGGCCAGGGCCGACAGCGGCGGCAGCAGGAACGTGCCGGCAAGGCAGGCGGCGAAGCGGCGTCGCGTGGGCGAGTGCCCGCGCATGAGGTTTTTCGACATGGTTGTCCTCGACATGGCCACCGGAAGCAAAACACCCGGCTGTGGCGCGCCGGGTGTCGAAAGGGGAAGCCATGGTATCGGCTCGGCGCCGGCCGGCCGGCGGCGCGGGATTCAGCGCCGCGCGTGCATGGCTTCGGCCGCAGGCGACCCGCCCGCGCTCTGGCGCCGGCGCGTGCGGCCGGTCACCGGCGCCTGGCCGGCCAGCGGCAGCAGCGCGGCGCGGCCGACATCGCGCACGAAGCCGGCGATGCCTTCCTCCAGCGTCGGCATGACGTCCCAGCGTTCGGTGGCGAGCGCGACCACCGGCGGGCGCGGCGCGGACAGGCCCAGGGCCTGCGCCGGCACCGGGTCGATCAGCGACTCGTCCAGCCCTGCGGCCTCGGCGGCCAGCCGCAGGAAGTCGGCCCAGGTCACGGCACCGCAATGGGCCAGGTGCAGCAGGCCGCGCGCGCCGTCGGTCAGCAGGTCCAGCACGGCATGCACGAGGTCGGGCACATAGGTGGGCGAGACGGTCTGGTCCATGGCCGCCGCAAAACGCCGGCGCTGGCGCAGGGCGGCCACCATGCGCGCCACCGTGTTGCCCGTGTCCCAGGGACCGAACAAGGCGGCGCTGCGCACCAGCAGTGCGCCGGCATCCGCCGCGAGCACGCCGTGCTCGGCCTCGCGCTGCGCACGCCCGTAGGCGTTCAGCGGCTGCGGCGCATCGCTTTCCACATAGGGCGCGCGCTTGGCACCGTCGAACACCTGGTCGCAGGAGAAGGTCACGAAGCGCACGCCGGCACGCGCGCAGGCCGCGGCGAGCAGCGGCGGGCCCTGGGCGATGCATCGCGACAGCCGTGGGTCGTGCTCGGCCGCGTCCACACGCGCGCTGCCGGCGGCGTTGATCAACGCCCAGGGTTGCCATTGCGCGAGCGCTGCGTCGATCGCAGCGGGTTCGGTGATGTCGAGCTGCTCGTGGTCCAGCGCGACATGCGCGAGGCCGCGCTGCTCGCACAGTTGCACGAAGGCCGAACCGAGCATGCCGAGTGCGCCGGTGATGAGCAGCGGCCGTCCGTTGACCGGCAGCGAGCGCACCAGGCCGTGCGGCGGGTGCACGAAACGGTTCTCGCGCTGCCATTCGCCCGGGCCCTCGAGCACCGGATGAGCAAACCCGCCCTCGCCGGCCAGGCCGCGCACCATGGCCGCGAGCGCCGTCGGCCGCGGCTCGGGGGCGCGCACATCCCACAGACCCGGCCGGTAGCGGCGGCCGCCGCTGCCGTCGTGGGTGCCGAAGGCCGCCCAGGCGGTGACGGCGCGCACGTCCGCGCCTTGCGAGCGCAGCGCCCGCGCCGCCTGCCAGGCCGCATGCAGCCAGCGCATCTGTGCCTCGCGCGGGCCGGCGACGGCGGGCGACCGCAGCGGCCTCGGCATCCTTGTCCCCG
>JBIQKU010000005.1:0-44561 GCA_044506225.1 Rubrivivax sp.
CCTACGCCATCGCCGTGTTCTGCCGCGACGAGCCGCACCGCGTGGTCGGCGCGCGTGAAGGCTCGCCCATGGTGCTGGGCATCGGCACCGGCGAATGGGCCGGCGACCACTTCCTCGCCTCCGACGCGATGGCCCTGGCCGGCGTGACCGAGCAGATCGTCTACCTGGAAGACGGCGACGTCGTCGACCTGCAGCCCGGCAAGATGTGGATCGCCGCGCGCAGCGAGGCCGGCCGCTTCGAGCGCGTGGAGCGCCCCGTGCGCGTGGTGCAGGCGCACACCGGCGCGGCCGAGCTCGGCCCCTACCGGCACTACATGCAGAAGGAGATCTTCGAGCAGCCCAAGGCCATTGCCGACACGCTGGCCACGGTGGGCAGCATCACGCCCGAGCTCTTCGGCGATGGCGCGTATGCGGTGTTCAAGGAGATCGACTCCGTGCTCATCCTCGCCTGCGGCACCAGCTACTACAGCGGCTCCACCGCCAAGTACTGGCTGGAGAGCATTGCCAAGATCCCGACCAGCGTGGAGATCGCCAGCGAATACCGCTACCGCGACAGCGTGCCCAACCCGCGCACCCTCGTCATCACCATCAGCCAGAGCGGCGAGACGGCCGACACCCTGGCCGCGCTCAAGCATGCGCGCTCGCTCGGCATGCAGCACACGCTGACGGTGTGCAACGTGCAGACCAGCGCCATGGTGCGCGAATGCGAGCTGGCCTTCATCACCCGCGCCGGCACCGAGATCGGCGTGGCCTCGACCAAGGCCTTCACCACGCAGCTCGTCGGCCTGTTCCTGCTGACGCTGGCGCTCGCGCAGGTGCGCGGCCGCCTTTCGGACGAGCAGGAAGCGGCGCACCTGAAGGCGCTGCGCCACCTGCCGGTGGCCGTGCAGTCCGTGCTGGCGCTGGAGCCGCAGGTCATCGCCTGGAGCGAGGAGTTCGCCCGCAAGCACAACGCGCTCTTCCTCGGCCGCGGGCTGCACTACCCGATCGCGCTCGAAGGCGCGCTCAAGCTCAAGGAGATCAGCTACATCCACGCCGAGGCCTACCCGGCCGGCGAACTCAAGCACGGGCCGCTCGCGCTGGTGACGGCCGAAATGCCCGTCGTCACCGTCGCGCCCAACGACACCTTGCTCGAAAAGCTCAAGAGCAACCTGCAGGAAGTGCGCGCCCGCGGCGGCGAGCTCTATGTGTTTGCCGACGCCGACACCCACATCGAGACCAGCGAAGGCATGCACGTGATCCGCATGCCCGAGCACTACGGCCCGCTGTCACCCATCCTGCACGTGGTGCCGCTGCAGTTGCTCGCGTATCACACGGCGGTGGCGCGGGGGACGGATGTGGACAAGCCGAGGAATTTGGCTAAGTCGGTGACGGTGGAGTGAGCGCCGCCGCAGCGCAGTGGACAAACGTTCACGCCTAGTTCGGGCGCCGAGCACGCGTGCGGGAAGAGCATCCGCTCACCAGTGGTCACTTGCCACTTGCAAGGTTCACAAGCCTGCGCTAACCCCGCGGCCTGCCCATTTCTCCGCTCTTTCCTGTGCCAGCCCGCCAGGAATTGCGTATTCCGCCCCAGCGATTTGGCTCGTGGCACGGGGCACGTCGGGCAGAACCATACTGTGAATACATACGGTCTAGCGCGGCGCGCGCTCCCTTTCCCGTTCTGGGGCGGATAAAGTCCAACGGCCACACGCGCTGGCACAACGGCAGCGCGAGCGAGAAACAACGAAGAACGATGGACAGGGAAACGCCGGCAGGGGACGCTCAATCGCTGGGGAAGCGGATTCGACAATGGGTTCGTAGTGCGCTGCGATGGGTAGACGGAAGCGACGAGGTGCTCTGCGATCTCGAGCGCAGGATCTCCCATGCGGTGCTTCTGCACATGGACGGCCTAACGCGCGCATATGTGCGTGACCTGGCCGGCGCCAATGATGGAACGGTCTTCAGCGAGCAGGTGCGCCTGGTTCTGCGCCGCGAGGTACTTGGCGGGGGGTGGTTTAACGCCCGGGAGAAGCGCGCGTTCGGCTCAAGCGATGGGCTGAGCGATTTTCTCGATCGAGTCGTTGGCCAACCTGTTCGCGACTACCTGAAGGCACTGCCGCCTGGCAGGCTGGAGCAGATGAAGACGGCTGAGCGTCATGCCCATGGTGGCTCTGCCCGCGAACACGACTTCCAACGTAGCGGTCACGCAAGCATTCCGGGCCGAGAACGCTTCGATCTGGCTGGATGTGCCGGTCTATATCGTGAGGCTCTATGCCGAGGGTTCTTTGCGGCGCTGAGCGCCGAGTGCCCGGGCGCTGGCGTCGGCCGGGCGCCGGGTACGCCGGCAGCCACGCTCTACGCGTCGACGCCGACGATGCGCTTCAACCCCTCGTATGCCGTGGCCGTTCAGGTCCTGAAGGCGAACGAGATTGCGCGCTACCTGGGTGCCACGAAAGCGGAGGATGACGCACGTGATCTGGCCAAGGCGTCCGGGTGCAACCCGGTTGTCGTCAAGCGCGTCATTTCGGACATGACGCGGCACCTGTCGGACCGGCAGTGGGCCGGGCCGTCGGCCGCCATCCTCGCTGCGCAGTGCAAGAGCCGGCCCAACCGGTGGGACGGCAGCCCCTGTGACTGCATTGCAAGCGCCCTCGACCTGGCTTCGACGCCACGCTCCCGACAGCTGTTGATGAGCGATTTCTGGGGTTGGATGGAAAACCTGATCGACGGCGATTCACGGCTGTACAACCTTTCCATGGTGGCGTGCACGAAAACGGCCATGCGAACCGACGAACGCAAACCGTCCTATGTCCGCTCCGAAAAGTTCCTGCACTCGTCGTCGGCAGTCATCCGCACGGCCCTGTCCACCATGATCCAGTTCGAGCGGATCACGCTTCCCAGTGCGGTGACCCGTCCGCTCTATGAACACGCCGCTCCCTTGTGGGCCGAGCATGGGGAACCCACCCGGTTGTTGGAGTGCTATTACGGAAGCAACAGCCAGGCGGCGGACACGTTCGCGGTGCTTTTCTGGCAGAACACGGTGTTCCTCTCCCGAGCCGACTTCGCCGCGATTTCACCCAGGCACCCCTTGATGCTTGTCTCCGAAATGGTCCGGAAGACGTGCCCCGAGATCGACGAGGCCAGGGAGATCCGGGCTGCGAACCATCGGGAAGCCAGGAAGCTGGGTTACCACTGACGCGGCAGAGCGATCGCTGGCGCTTCTCTGCGCGAGATCACACCGAGCGCGCCTCGACCGAGTCGCGCCATCGGGAACTGAGGTGAGTCAGGAACCGATCAGCGCCCGGCACCTGCCGGATCGAAGGCCGGCAGCCGACGCCCGCGAATGAGGTCGGCGGCCTTCTCGCCGATCATGATCGAGGGGATGTTGGTGTTGCCGCTCGGCACCTCGGGCAGCACCGAGGCGTCCGCGACACGCAGGCCGGCGATGCCGCGCACCCTCAGCTGCGCATCGACCACCGACTGCGCATCGGCCCCCATGCGGCAGGTGCCCACCGGATGGGCGCGGTGGCTTCCCGTCGCGCGCAACTGCCGGATCAGGCCGGCCTCGTCGCGTCCGCTCGCGCCGGGAAAGACCTCGCCGGCCACCAGCTCGGCCATCGGGCCGCTCGCATAGAGCTCACGGGCGAGCGCCACGCCGCGCAGCATGGTCTGCACGTCGCGCGTTTCGGTGAGCAGGTTGAAGCGGATGCGCGGCGCGTCGCGGAAGTCGCCGCTGCGCAGCCGCACCGACCCGCGCGCCTGCGGGTGCAAGGCCCCGATGCGCACCGCAAAGCCATGCAGCGGCGGGGCGGTCAGGCCCGGGAACCACAGGTCCGCATCGTTCTTCAGCGGCATGCAGATGAGGCCGACGTCCGGCCGGTCGGCGCCGGGCTCGGTGCGCATGAAGACATTGGCCGCGCCGCCGTTGCTCGCGAACACACCGCGGCGCGAGAGCAGCCACTTCGCGCCACCGACGGCGGCCCGGTCGTAGCGAAGATGGCGGGTGAGGCCCACCGGCCGGCGCGCGGCAAAGGTAAGGATGAAGTTCGGATGCTCCGACAGGTTCTCGCCCACCGCGGGCAGGTCGTGCACGGTCTCGACGCCCATCTCGCGCAGGTGCTCCGCCGGCCCGATCCCCGACAGCATGAGGATCTGCGGCGTGTTGAAGCTGCCCGCCGACAGCACGACTTCGCGTTCGGCGCGCCATTGCCGCAGCTTCCCCTCGTGCAGCGCCTCCACGCCGACGGCGCGGCCGTGCTCGATCAGCACGCGGCGCGTCTGCGCCTGCGTGACGATGGTGAGGTTCGCGCGTCGCTCGCGCAGGTAGCCGCGCGCCGCGCTGTCGCGGCGGCCGTGGCGGATCGTCGCTTCCATGCGGCTCAGGCCCTCCTGCACCGCGCCGTTGGGGTCGTCGTTCAAGGGCACGCCGGCCGCCTCGGCGGCCGCGACGAGCGGCTCGAACAGCAGGTCGTCGTGGTGCATCGGCGTGACGCCGATCGGGCCGCTGCCGCCGTGGTAGGGCGTCTGGCCGCGCCAGTTGGACTCCAGCCGCTTGAAGTAGGGCAGCACGTCGGCATAGCCCCAGCCTTCGAGGCCGGCTTCGGCCATGCGGTCGTAGTCCCGGCGGTTGCCGCGGATGCAGATGAGGGCGTTCACCGACGACGAGCCGCCGAGCGCTCGCCCGCGCGGAATCTCGATGCGGCGGTTGTCGAGCCCGGGCTCCGGCTCCGAGGCATAGCCCCAGCCATGGCGCCGGCTGAAGGCGACCTTGCGGAAGGCCAGCGGCATGGCCATGAACAGGTGGCGGTCGCGGCCGCCCGCTTCCAGCAGCAGCACACGCACGTGCGGGTCCTCGGCGAGGCGGGCGGCCACGGCGGAGCCGGCCGAGCCGGCGCCCACCACGATGTAGTCGAAGGCGGTCTTCATGAGCAGGGGTGTGGCGGCCGGGCCGCGGCGAAAGAACGGCGAGGGCCGCGGCGGCCGATGCCGCACGCCGCCCTCGCGGATGAATGGGTCGCACGCGGCGCGCGGCCGCGCCGGCCTATTCGAACTTGATGTCGTACTTCTTGATCGTGTCGAGCCAGGCGTCGTAGCGCGACTTGAAGAAGGCCGTGAACTCCTGCGGGCTCATGCCATAGGGCTGGAAGCCGTGCTCCTCGAGCTGGGCGCGCACCTCGGCATCGGCCAGCACCTTCTGGAAGGCGTTGCTGAGCGTTTGCGTCACGTCGGCCGGCATGCCGGCCGGGCCGAAGAAGCCGACCCAGGGCACGATGGTGATCTCGCCCAGGCCCTCTTCGGCCGAGGTCGGCACATCGGGCAGCGCCGGGCTGCGGCGTGCCTGCAGCGACATCAGCGCCTTCACCCGGCCTTGCTTGGCCAGCGCCGGCGTGGCGGTGCCGGTGGTGAGCAGCACGTCGATCTGCCCGCCCATGAGGTCGGTGGTGGCCGGCGAGTCGCCGCGATAGCGCACGTTCACCACGTCGGCGCCTGTGCCGCCGAACAGCCGCGCGAGCGCGAGCTCCGACGTGCTGTTGCTCGACCCCGAGCTCAGCTTGCCGGGGTTGGCCTTGCCGTAGGCGATGAGCTCCTTCACCGAGTTGACCGGCAGATCGGGCCGCACGACCAGGTAGTTGGTGAACTGGCCGCCGCTGCTGATGGGCGTGAAGTCCTTGAACACGTCATAGCGCACCGTGGTGCCCGGCTTGGTCGGCTCCGCCACCATGCTCGAGTTGGTGCCCAGCACGATGGTGTAGCCGTCAGGGGCGGCACGCGCCACCGAGTACGAGGCGATGGTGCTGGCCGCACCCGGCATGTTCTCGACGATGACGCTCTGCCCGAGCTCCTTGCTCAGCCCCTTGGCGATGATGCGCGAGGACACGTCGGCCGCGCCGCCCGGCGCAAAGCCGACGACCAGCCGCACCTGCTTTTCCGGGAAGGCCGCGTGCGCGGCCGAGCTCAGCGCCGCGGCAGCGAACGCGGCGCCGCATGCGCGGGCAAAGGTGTTCAGCAGTGACTTCATCGTTCGATTTCCTTCCCGGCCCGCAGGCCGTGTGTCGTCTGTGCGCCGGGGGCGAGGCGCCGTCGGTTTTCGCGCTTGCCTTGATCCGGCTCAACAAAGAAGCCGGGGAGTAAAGCAGCGCCGGGCGCGGCGAGACAGTCGCTATCCGAGATGGAAGCCATCTCGCTTTGCGATGGAGGATCGGGCGGCACCGCCGCCCGCATGAAGCCAGCCGGGCCCGAGGCCGCGGCTGCACCGGGCGTCGTGAGCGCAAACACCTGTTCGCCGAGGCTGTCGCCGAAGGGCCACCACCGCGCAGTTCCTCACACCATGACTGCGGGTAAACACCGGGCACCGATCTGTTTCCGAGATGGGTGCCATCTCGGTAGCTCGCTGGGTCGGGCTCAGGCCCTGTGATCCACTGCCGCCGCAGCACGGATTGATGTTGCGCACACAACGACTCTCAGGAGATCCCCCTCGTGAATTCCGTATCGATGTCGCGTCGCGGCGTGCTCTCGCTCGCCCTCGCCGGCAGCCTGCCCGGCCTCGCACACGCCCAGGGCCGCAACGCCCCGATCCGCCTGCTGGTGGGCTTCGCCCCCGGCGGTGCCGCCGACACCACCGCACGCCTGGTGGCCGATCGCCTGCGTGACGAGCTCGACCGCCAGGTGATCATCGAGAACCGCCCGGGCGCGGGCGGGCGCCTCGCGGCGGCCGCCCTCAAGCACGCCGAGCCCGACGGGCTGACCTATCTGGTCGGCCCCAACGCCGCGGTGGTGTTCCCGGCGCTGCAGTACCCGGTGTCGGTGCTGCGCTACGACCTGATGAAGGACCTGCAGCCGATGGGCGTGGTCACCACCTACCCCATGGGCATGGCGGTGGGCGCGGACGTTCCGGCGAACAACCTGGCGGAGTACGTCGCCTGGATCAAGGCGCATCCCGGGCGAGGCCACGTCGGCGTGGCGGGACTCGGGTTCGACACGCACTTCCAGGCGCTGCAGTTCGGCAAGCTGGCCGGCATCTCGCTGAGCGCCGTGCCCTATCGCGGCAACGGCCCGCTGATGATCGACCTCGTGGCCGGCCAGGTGCCGGCCGGCATGATGGTCGCCGGCGATTTCATCGAGTACGCCCGCGCCGGCAAGGCACGCGCGCTCGGGATCTTCGGCAACCGGCGTTCGGAACTGATGCCGGAAGTGCCGTCGTTCGCGGAGCAGGGCTTCGACACCGGCCCGGGCGACGGCTGGATCGGGCTGTGGGCACCTGCGGGCACGCCCGCCGCGCACACGGACCGCATGGAGGCGGCCCTGCGCAAGATCACCGCCGAGGAGGCGTTCAAGAAGACGCTCGCCCAACGCGTGATGCACGCCGACTTCCGCACGCCCGCGGAGATGACCCAGATGCTGCGGCACGAGCTCGGCCACTGGGCGCCCATCATCGCGGCCAGCGGCTACAAGCCCGACTGAGGACAGGCGCATGCGCGACCACTCCCCATCGGCGGGCGCCGAGGAGGCGGACTTCGTCGTCGTCGGCGCGGGGTCGGCCGGCTGCGTGCTGGCCAACCGCCTGAGCGAGGATGCGGGCCACCGTGTCGTGCTGCTGGAAGCCGGCGGCGGCGATTCGCATCCGCTCGTGCGCATGCCGCTGGGCTTCATGAAGGCGCTGGAGCGCCCGGGCCTCACCTGGAGCCTCGAGAGCGAACCCGAGCCCTTCATGAACCAGCGCCGGGTGGCGCTGCCGCGCGGGCGCCTGCTGGGCGGCTCCTCGTCGATCAACGGCATGTTCCACATCCGCGGCCATCGGCTGGACTACGACGACTGGGAGGCCCTCGGCTGCACCGGCTGGCGCTATGCCGACGTGCTGCCGTACTTCCGCCGCAGCGAACGCAACTGGCGCGGCGAGGGCGACTACCACGGCGGCGACGGGCCGATCCACGTGCGCCCGATCGACACGCGGCGGCTGATGCCGCAGCCGCTGCGCGAAGCCGCGGCGCTCGCCGGCCATCGCCTGAACGACGACCACGACGGCGAGCACCACGAAGGGCTCGCCTGCGTGGACGTGGCGATCGATGCGCGCGGGCGGCGCCACAGCAGCGCGCGCGCCTATCTGCGCCCGGCCATGGACCGCCCCAACCTGCGGGTGCACACGCAGGCCATCGCACAGCGCATCCTCATCGAGGGCGGCCGCGCGGTGGGCGTCGAGTACGTGCAGCGCGGCAAGCGCCGCATCGTGCGCGCACGACGCGAGGTGGTGCTCAGCGGCGGCGCGTACCACTCACCGCATCTGCTGGTGCTGTCGGGCATCGGGCCCGGCCCCGAACTGCAGCGCCTGGGCATCAACGTGGTGCGCGACCTGCCGGGTGTCGGCGCGAACCTCGCCGAGCATCCGCGCATGCCGCTGCAGTACCGCGCCCGCGAGCCGGTGACCTTCATCAACCAGCTGCGCTTCGACCGCGCCACCGCCTCGGTGCTGCGCTGGGCGGCCACGGGCGGCGGGCCGTTCGCCTCGCTGATCTGCAGCGGCACCGTGCTGCTCAAGAGCACGCCCGAGCGCGACCGCCCGGACTTCCAGTTGCTGTGCAACCCGGTGCGGGTGGACGCCGGCCTGTGGTTTCCCGGCGTGGTGCTGCCCAAGGAGCACAGCTTCTACGTCACCGTGTGCCAGCTCTATCCGAAGAGCCGCGGCCGCGTCAGCCTGCGCTCGGCCGACCCGATGGACAAGCCGCGTGTCGAGCTGCGGCTGTTCTCGCATCCGGACGACTTCCGCAACATGCGCGACGGGCTGGCGGCCGCGCGCCATCTGTACCGCCAGGCGCCGCTGCGCGCGCTGATGGACGAGGAAACGCTGCCCGGCGACGCGGTGCAGAGCGACGCCGAGATGGACGCCGCCATCCGCGCACTGGGCGGCATCACCCACCATCCGGTGGGCACCTGCGCCATGGGCGTCGGGCCGCAGGCCGTCGTCGACCCGATGCTGCGCGTGCATGGCATCGCCGGCCTGCGCGTGGCCGACGCGTCGGTGATGCCCACGCACATCGGCGCCAACACCAACGCCACCACCGTGATGATCGGCGAGAAGGCGAGCGACCTGATCCTCGGCCGTTCGCTGCCGCCGGCCGAACTGTCCTCCGTTCCTTCTGCTGCCTACGCATGACCGCTTCCACGCCCCTTCCCGACTCCGCGCTGCTGGCGCGCCCCCTGCGGCTGCTGATCGGCGACCGCTGGCAGGACGCCAGCAGCGGCGAGACGCTGGACATCATCGACCCGAGCCACGGCCGGGTGATCGCGCGCGCGGCGCTCGGCGGCGCCGCAGAGATCGACGCGGCGGTGCGTGCCGCCCGCCAGGCCTTCGACCACGGGCCATGGAGCCGCATGCCGCCGAAGGCGCGGGCGCGCCTGTTGTGGCGCCTGGCCGAGCTGATCGACGCGCACGCCGACGAACTCGCGCAGCTCGAGACGCTGAACACCGGCAAGCCCTTGACGGTGGCGCGCGAGTTCGATGTCGCCCAGGCCGCCGAATGCCTGCGCTACAACGCCGGGTGGGTCACCAAGCTCAACGGCGAGACACGCCCGCTGTCGCTGCCCGGCGAGTGGCATGCGTACTCGCTGCGTGAACCGGTGGGCGTGGCCGGATTGATCGTGCCGTGGAACGTGCCGCTGATGATGGCCGTGGCCAAGCTGGCACCGGCGCTTGCGGCCGGCTGCACCGCGGTCCTGAAGCCGGCGGAGCTGACGCCGTTGACCGCCGTGCGGCTGGGCGAGCTGGCGCTCGAAGCCGGCCTGCCGCCGGGCGTGGTGAACATCGTCACCGGTCTCGGGCATGTGGCCGGGCAGGCGCTGGTCGACCACCCCGACGTCGACAAGATTTCCTTCACCGGCTCCACCGCCGTCGGCAAGCGCATCCTCGCCGCCGCGGGGGGCAACCTCAAGCGGGTGTCGCTCGAACTCGGCGGCAAGTCGCCGGTCTTCGTCTTCCCCGATGCGGACCTGGAACGCGCCATCCCGGCCGTGGCGCGCGGCATCTTCGCCAACAGCGGGCAGGTCTGCGCCGCCGGCTCGCGCCTCTTCGTGCACCGCACGGTGGCCGAGCGGGTGCTGCGCGGCGTGGCGGAGTTCGCCGAGCGCCTGCGCGTCGGGCCGGGGAGCGATCCGCAGACCGAGATGGGGCCGGTCATCTCGGCGCAGCAGCGCGAGCGCGTGCTGGGCTACATCGACAGTGGCCGCGTGCAGGGTGCCACGGTGCTCGCCGGCGGCGGCGCCGCCCCGGGTGCCGGCTTCTTCGTGCAACCGACCGTGCTCGTCGACACCCATGCCGACATGACCGCCGTGCGCGAAGAGATCTTCGGCCCGGTGCTGTGCGCGCAGGTCTTCGGCGACGACGACCTCGACACGCTGGCCGCACGCGGCAACGACACGGTGTACGGCCTGTCGGCCAGCCTGTGGACGCGCGACATCGGCCGTGCCCACAAGCTCGCGCGGCGGATCCGCTCGGGCGTCGTGCGGATCAACGCGGCCACCGCGGCGGACTTCGCGATGCCGTTCGGCGGCTACAAGCAGTCGGGCTGGAACCGCGAGAACGGCCGCGAGGGCGTGGAGGCCTATACCGAACTCAAGTCGATCGCCGTCGACCTGAGCTGAGCGCCGCGCCTGCGCTGCTCACCACCACCAGAGGATCACACCATGCCGTTCGTCCACATTCGCATCACCCGTGACGGCACGACCGTCGAGCAGAAGGCCGAACTCATTCGGGCCGTGACGGAACAGCTCGAGCGCGTGCTGGGCAAGAACCCGGCCACGACCTCCGTCATCATCGAAGAAGTCGATGCCGAGAACTGGGGCGCGGGAGGCCGCACGGTGGCGGCATTGCGGCAGGCCGCGGCGCGATAGGCGAAGGCTGGAAGCAGCCACGCGCTGGGGGCGGAAAGCCGCGTTCGCAGCTTTGATCAGCGGATCCCATGCGTCGCCCCGGCGCGCGGGGCCGCGGCCCGCGCCGCCTCGGCGCCAGGGCCTTGTGCGCCTCTCACCACTGCCCGAAGAACACCCCCGCCCGCTTGTGCGCCGCCGTCGCGCGCTCGACCTGCTCGTCGGTGAGCGTCGTGCGGTGCTTGCGCCGCGCTAGAAAGTCCAGCAGCCGCCCACGCATCGCCGCGCGCACCGGCGCGGTGGACGCATCGCGGCCCAGGTCGTGGAACTCTTGCGGGTCGGCCCGCAGGTCGAACAGCTGTTCGGGCTCGTCGAGCCAGTACACGTAGCGCCAGCGGGTGTCGCGCAGGCTGAAGGCGCGGCATTGCTGCACGCTCTTGCCGCGCAGCAGCCGCGCCTCGCGGAAGCTGTAGTCGAGTTCGCTGTAGACCTGGTTGCGCCAGTCGGGCGGCGCCTGGCCGTGCAGCAGCGGCAGCAGGCTGCGGCCTTCGAGGCGGTGCGTGGGCGCGTCGATGCGCAAGGTGTCGAGCACGGTGGGCACCAGGTCCACGCTCTCGACGAAGCGCGGCTCCACCGTGCCGCGCGTGGCGTCGGCCTCGCGCCGCGGGTCGGCCACGATGAAGGGCACGCGCTGCACGGTGTCGTAGAACAGCTCCTTCTCGCCCAGCCAGTGGTCGCCGAGGAAGTCGCCGTGGTCGGCGGTGAAGACGATGAGCGTGTCGTCCAGCCGGCCGCTCGCGGCCATGCCGTCGAACAGCCGGCCGAGGTGGTGGTCGAGCTGCGAGATCAGCCCCTGGTAGGCCGGGCGCACGGTGCGGATGCAGTCGTCGCGCTGGAAGCTGACGCATTCCTCCTGCTGCCGGTAGGCGGCGAGCACGGGGTGCGCGTCGCGCAGTTCGGCCTCGCTGCGCACCACCGGCAGGCACTGGTCGGCCGTGTACATGGCGTGGTAGGGCGCGGGTGCCATGTAGGGCCAGTGCGGCTTCACGTACGACAGGTGCAGCACCCACGGCCGGCTGCCCATGCGCTCGACGAAGCGCAGCGCCTGGTCGGTCATGTAGGCCGTCTCGGAATGCTCCTCGCGCACGCGCGCCGGCAGGTGCGTGTTGCGCATGTGCCAGCCGCTGCGCACCTCGCCGTCGGGGCCGATGCCGGCGATCACGTAGTCGGTCCACGGGTCGGCGCTGTCGTAGCCGTGGGCGCGCAGGTAGGCCGGGTAGCCCGACTCGTCGCCCGGCTCGTGGTGGCCGTCGTAGCGGTCGATCTCCTCGAAGCCGCCGCGGGTGATCAGCGCGCCGAGCTCGCTGCCGCCGTCGAGCTGCAGCCGGGCCAGGCCCGCGTGGTCGGGCATCACGTGCGTCTTGCCGGCCAGCGCCAGCGAGTGGCCGGCGCCGCGCAGCATCTCGCCCAGCGTCACCTCGCCCACCGACAGCGGCACGCGGTTCCACGTCGCGCCGTGCGAGACGGGGTAGCGCCCGGTGTAGTAGCTCATGCGGCTCGGGCCGCACACGCCGCTGTTGACGAAGGCATTGGCGAAGCGCACGCCGCGCGCGGCCAGCGCGTCGATGTTCGGCGTCTTGATGTACGGGTGGCCGGTGCAGCCGAGGTGGTCCCAGCGCAGCTGGTCCGCCATGATGAACAGCACGTTCATGGCGTGCCCGGCCGCTGCGTTCAGGACCCGGGCTTGAAACCCGAGGCGCGGATCACCGGGCCCCAGCGGTCGTAGTCCTCTTTCATGATCCTGCCCAGCTGCTGCGCGCCGTAGCCGGTGGGCATGAGGCCCATCTTCACCAGGCGTGCATGCGTGGCCGGCTCCTGGGTCGCGGCGGTGGCGGCGGCCGACAGGCGATCGACCACCGCCTGCGGCGTGCCGGCCGGTGCGAACAGCGCATACCAGGGCTCGGCGACCAGGTCGTAGCCGAGTTCACGGAAGGTGGGGGCGTCGGGCATGGTGGGGTCGCGCTTGTCGCCGGCCACGGCCAGCAGCCGCGCCTTGCCGGCATCGACCAGCGGCCGGATGTCGGCGACGACCGTCGATGCGGCGACGATCTCGCCGGCCGACAGCGCCTGCATCGCATTCGCCGTGCCCTTGTAGGGCACGTGCGTGAGCTGGATGCCGGCGGTGCGCGCGAACATCACGCCGAAGAAGTGCGGCAGGCTGCCCGTGGCGGCGGATGCGTAGAAGCCGTTCTTCTGCGGGTCGGCCTTGACCATGGACACGTACTCTTCGAGCGTCGTCGCCGGCACGTGCGTGTTCACCGCCAGGCCGAGCTGGAAGGTGGCCAGGTGCGCCACCGGCACGAAGTCCGTGAACGGGTCGTAGCGCAGCTGGCCGGCGAACGAATGCGGAAAGATCGACATCGTCGCCACCGGCGTCAGCAGCAGCGTGGTGCCGTCGGGCGCGGACGACTTGACCACCTCGTTGGCGATGCGCCCGCCCGCGCCCACCTTGTTCTCGACGATCACCGTCTGGCCGAGCGTGTGGCTCATCTGCTCGGCGAGCACGCGTGTGAGCGCATCCGACGTGGCACCCGCCGGGTAGCCGACGATCAGACGGATCGTGCCTTCCTGGGCAGCCGCTGGCACACAGACCAGCGTGGCGATGGCCGCTGCGGCCAGCGTACGAATGGCACGAATGAATCGCTTGCGGGTAAGGGCCATCGCGCATGTCTCCTGGATGGGTGGAGACCTAATCTATGGCCCGCCTCGAGAGTTGTAGAAATCAATCGAACTCCGCAATGACCCTGAGCCTGCGCCGCCCGGGCGACCTGGACGAGTTGCTGAACTACCGGCTGCTGAAGCTGTTCGCGGTCAGCGGCGCACCGGTGGTGCGGCTGCTCGAAGGGCGCTATGGCATCGCGCGCCGCGAGTGGCGTCTGCTGGCCCTGCTGGCGCACGGCGGCGCGATGTCGCCCTCGGCGCTCGCGGAGCATGCGCATCTCGACCGGCCGCGCACTTCACGCGCCGTCAGCGTGCTGGTGGCCAAGCGCCTGGTCGTGCGCGAGGTGCAGCCGGGTGACGCGCGACGCGCACGCGTGGCGCTCAGCGCCGAAGGGCGTGCGCTGTACGACGAGATCTTTCCGCAGGTGGCAGCGCTCAATGCGAGCGTGGTCGACGCGCTGGACGACAAGGCGGTGCATGCGCTGGACGCCGCGCTGCAACTGCTCACCGAACGTGCGCTCGATGTGAACGCGCAGGCGATGCGCGACGTGCAGGCGGACCGGCGGCGCGGTGGCACGCACCGCATCCGCTCGGTCCGGGATTGATTGCCGTGACGCGCGGGCCCACGGGCCCGGCGTCAGGCGCCCTGCATCAGGCGGGGGTGAACAACCAATACTCGCTGCTGGTCGGCGACGGGCTCAGGTGCGCGCGGAACTGCCCGCCGCTCAACGACTCCGGGAACATCACGTGCGTGACGCCGTTGTCGAAGTAGAAGCGGCAATAGGTGCCGCCGAACTTGTCGTCGAGCACGAACGTGCCGGTGCCATTGACCAGGCCGATGGCTTCACTGTTGGTCAGCACGTAGCTCTTCGGAGCGATGAACTTCAGCGTCACGTCCTTGGCCGGCGGGCCGTCGCGGCTCCCTTGGCGCACGTGCGCCAAGCGCCAGGTGCCTTGCGCGGCGAGTGCGTTGAACCACTGGGTGCAGCTGGCGTTGCGCGTGAGCGTGGCGCTGCTGCCGCCGCCATCCGACGGGTTGGTCGGGGTGGTCGGCGTGCCGGGGCTGGTCGGCGTCGTCGGCTCGCTCGGCGTGCCCGGTTGCGAGGGGTTGCTGGGCTCGGTGGGCGTCGTCGGCGTGCCCGGGTTCGTCGGGTCCGTCGGCGTGCCCGGGTTCGTCGGGTCCGTCGGCGTGGTCGGCGTCGTCGGCGTGGTGGGCTCGGCCGGCTCGGTCGGCTTCGGCGCCACGTATTGCGGGCATGCCGGGTTCATGTCCGCGAACACCGATTCGGCGCAGGGCACCTCGGTCATCGTGAACTCGGTGCTGATCTGCTTCTTGTTGATCAGCGGGTCCCATTCGTCGCGCCGGGGCGTGATGCCGTCGGCCGTCACGTCGAAGCCGGCGGTGGTGCTGGCCGAGGGGTCGACTTCGGCGATCTGCTGGATGAGTCCGGGTGCGCGTTCGGCCACGGTCTGGCCGCAATCGGCCGGCGCGGTGCTGCCGCACTGGAGCTTGTTGCTCACCACGGTCTCGATCTTCTGGGCCTTTTCCTTGAGGCGCTCCACGCCGCCGCGGATCTTGTCGAACAGGCCGCCCACCGCTTCGCCGGCCTTGCGGTAGATCATCAGCGGCAGGAAGGTGTTGCTCGGGTCGGCCACCCATTCCAGCGCCTCGTCCACCATCTCGTCGAGCGTGGGGTTCGCGTCGTCGTGGGCGCCGGCGCGTGCGCCCTCGGCGGCGAGTGTCGTGCGCCGTGCCTGCGTGGCCGCAGTGGCCGTGGCGCTGGCGGCGCGTTCGACCTGCTCGGTCGAGACGCTGCCGTCGGGCGCGTGATAGGCCACGGTCACATGGGTCGCGGTGTAGTCGGTGAAGACGAAGCGGTGATCGCCGATCACGAGTTCGCCGAGGCGGCCGTCGGCATCGGGCACGGCCTGCGCCACCGTGCCGTCGTCGAGCACGAAGACCTGGCGGGCGATGCGGCCGGTGGCGGTGTCGCGCAGCATCACCAGCGTCGGGTCGCCGGCCTGTGCGGGCAGCAGCACGGCGGAGACGTCGCTCTCGGCGTTGTCGAAGGCAATGCTGCGTGCGAAGGCGCGCTCGGGCAGGGTGTTCGCCTCGCCGCCGCCGCCACCACCGCCGCAGGCGCCGAGCAAGGCGGCGATGGCAAGCACGAGGGCATGGGCGCGCAAGGGCCGCACGAGGTTCGAAGCCATGGGTGTTCCTTGAAGTGTGAAGCGGCGGCGACTCTAGATTTCGGCCGGGGCGCGCCGCATCGGCCATTCGGCTGAGCCCGCACGCGGCAGCGAAAAAAATGTGGCGAAGTCGGCAGCCCGCGAGCGCCTGCACGAGGCGCTGTCGGCGGTGCGCGACAGCGCTGGTCGGCGTTCCTGGCGCCGGCCGCGGCGCCGAACGCTCGGCGCCACGGCCGCACCGGCACATGACTTGCCCCCGATCGACGACACGCCTTCTCGGAGGAATGTCATGCGTCAGATCCGTAACCAGCCCTTCAACCACCGCGGCGCCACGCCGCAAGGCAGGCCGGCGCGATGAGCGTCGGCAGCACCACCGGGCGCCGGCCCGATGACCGCCGTGGCTGGCGCCGCGCCTATCTCACGCTCGCCACGCTCACCGGCCTGCTGGGCCTGGCGATGGCCGGGCTGGGCGTGTGGCTCATCGCGCTGGGCGGCACGTTCTACTACCTCGCCGCCGGCGGGCTCCTGGCCATGGGAGCGGTGCTCGCCTGGACGGCGCGCCAGGGTGCGGCACTCGTCCTGCTCGGCCTGGCCCTGCTGCTCACGCTGGTGTGGTCCTTCATCGAGATCGCGGGCAAGGGCTGGCTGCCGGCCTGGGGCATCGATCTCGCGGGCCGCGCGGGCGTGCTCGGCGGGCTGGTGGCGCTCACGGCGCTTGCCTGGCTGATGTGGCGCACGCCGCCGCGCGCGGCGGCGCGGCGTGTGGCGTGGGGCGGTTTGGTCGGCGTGCTCGTGGCCATGGGGCTCGTGGTCTTCGCGCATTGGGAGCGGGTCGAGTCCGCCAGCGCCGCCGCTGCGCCGGCCGCCTCGGCGCTGCCCGCCGGCGCGACACCGGCCGACGAAGCCGGTGCCGACTGGCTGGCCTACGGCGGCACGAATGGCGCGCGCCGCTATTCGTCCCTGAACCAGGTGACCACGGCCAATGTGCACACGCTGGAAGAAGCCTGGAGCTTTCGCAGCGGCGACCACACGCCCGCCGAAGGCCGCGTCTTCTATTCCGCGCAGAACACGCCGATCAAGGTGGGCGACTTGCTCTACACCTGCACGCCCAGCAACCAGGTCTATGCGCTGGACCCGGCCACCGGCGAGGCGCGCTGGCATTACGACCCCAAGGTGCCGCCGCGTGCGATGGAGCCGCATTTCAGCGCCGCCTGTCGCGCGGTCGCGTATTTCGACGATGGCGATCCGGCCGGCCAGCCTGAGAGGCTGAAGATGATGCCCACCGTGCCTGGCGTGATGGGCCCTGTGCCGCGTGGCGGCAGCCAGTGCCACCGGCGCATTTACGTGGCCACGGCCGACGGGCGGCTGATCGCGCTGGACGCCGTCGGCGGCTTCCCCTGCCAGGGCTTCGGCAACGAAGGCGTGGTCGACATGACTGAAGGCATGGGCCTGCGGCGCACCGGCTTCGCCTCCAACACCGCGGGCGCGACGGTGGCGGGCGGCCTGCTCATCCTCGGCCAGCAGGTGAGCGACAACCAGCGCCGCGATGCACCCTCGGGCGTGGTGCGTGCCTACGACGCGGTGACCGGCGAACTGCGCTGGGCCTGGGATGCGCTGCGCCCCGATGCCCAGGCGCCGCTCGCCCCGGGCGAGATCTACCCGCGCGGCACGCCCAACACCTGGAACGCGATCTCGGCCGACGAGGAACTCGGCCTGGCCTTTCTCGCCACCGGGAATGCCGCGGCCGACCAGTGGGGCGGCAACCGCACCGAGGAAGAAGACCGCTTCACCGATGCCGTGGTGGCGGTGGACCTGCAGACGGGCGCGACACGCTGGGTCTTCACCAGCATCACGCACGACCTCTGGGACTACGACCTCGGCGCGCAGCCCATGCGGGTCGATGTGCCCATCGACGGCCGCATGCGCCGCGCCATCATGCAGCTGAGCAAGACCGGCAACATGTTCCTGCTGGATGCCGCCACCGGCGAGCCGCTGCGCCCCATCGAGCAGCGCGCGACGCCGCAGGGCGCGCCGCCGGGCGACTGGGTCGCGCCCAGCCAGCCGCAATCGGTCTTCTATCCCAACATCGGCGGCGTGCCGGGCCCGGAGCCGGAGGAGATCGACGCCAGCCATTCCTTCGGCCTGACGCCCATCGATGCCGCGCTGTGCCGCATCACCTTCCATCGGCAGCGCTACGAGGGCATGTACACGCCGCCCACCATCGAGAAGGACGGCATGCTGCTGTTTCCCGGCACGGTGGGCGGCATGAACTGGGGCGGTGGCGCCTTCGACCCGGAGCGGCGGCTGCTCATCGCCAACAACTCGCGCCTGCCGAACCTGGTGGTGCTGCATCCGCGCGAGCAGGTGGCCGACAAGGCCATCGGCTCCGGCGGCACGCGGCCCGACCAGGACATCGCCCCGCATGCCGGCACGCCCTTCGGCGTGACGCGGCCGATGTGGATGTCCAAGCTCGGCATTCCGTGCATCTCGCCGCCCTGGGGTTACATCACCGCGACGAACATCGACACCGGCGAGATCGTGTGGACGCAGCCGCTGGGCACCGGCTATGACGTCGGGCCGCTGGGCATCCCGACGCGGCTCAAGCTCGTGACCGGCACGCCCAACCTCGGCGGCGCGCTGGTGACGGCCGGCGGCGTGACCTTCATCGGCGCGGCGCAGGACGACTTCCTGCGCGCCTTCGAGACGGCGACCGGCAAGCTGCTGTGGCAGGCGCGGCTGCCTGCGGGCGCGCAGGCCGGGCCCATGACCTACGAGCACGAAGGCCGGCAGTACGTGGCCATCAGCGCCACCGGGCATGCACGCTTCGAGACCACGCCGGGGGACTACCTCAAGGTCTACGCACTGCCGCAATGAGGCAGGTGCGCGGGCTGACGGCGCGCGCTAGGGCTCGCCGCCCAGCCAGGCCTGCGCGTCCTCGTCCAGCGGCGGCTCGGCGCTCGCGCGGGCGAGCGCCATCCACACATGCAGCGGCACGCGCATCGGCCGGTGCGGCGCGGCGCGTGCCAGCTCGAGCGCCGTGCCGTGGGCGATGAGCACGCCGTGGTCCGGCGGAATCTCCTCGGGCCGGCCGATGCCGGCGGCCAGCACATACCAGCACTGGCTCGCCACGCCGAGGTAGGCGGCGCGCTTGGCCTCGTGGCGCAGGTCGCTCAGCAGGTCGGCGCGGCGCACCTTGATCTCGTGCACGACGGGCTCGACATGGTCTTCCCGCGTGGTGTGGCGGATGGAGAACACATCGGGCATGGCCAGCGTCCACTTGCCGTTGCCGGCAGGCCCGGGCGGTGCGCGCAGCCGCAGCCCGCGCCAGACGATGCGGCCGTTGCGTTGCATCTCGCGCGCCACGCAGGCGACCAGCGCCTCGTGCGCATCACGCGCCGCGCGGTTCTTCTGCAGCGTGGCCTGCAGCATCTGCACGCCGGCGTCGGTCACACGCAGCGTCTCGCGGCCGTGGCCATCGCGCAGTCGCTCGAGCAGGCCGGCGGCAAGCAGTTCGACTTCCAGCAGGTCCTGGCACGGCCAGCCGGCGGAGCGCCACACCTCGCGCAGCCGCCGGCGGTGGGCCAGGCCGATGGAGGGCGGGACAGCGGTGGGAACGGGTGGCGCGGCCATGAAGGTGGGCCTGGGCGGTGCGGAGCACGACACCTTACGGCAAGCCTCGCGGCATGCGGCGCTGCTTATGCGCCCGCCACCTCCAGCAGCCATTGGCGAAAGTGGGCCATGGCCGCGGACATGGGCCGCGACTTCAGCCGCGTGAGCCAGTAGCGCCCGGTCGACACCTCGATGGGAAAGGGCTGCACCAGGCGTTCGTCGCGCAGGTCGGCGCCGATCATGGCCGGCGGCAGCAGCGCGATGCCCGCGCCCTGCGCGGCGGCCGCCGCCATGGTGAGGGAGGAATCGAACACCGGCCCGCGCAGCAGCGGCGCACCCACGCCGGCGGCCTCGAACCAGCGTGTCCATTCGTCGGCGCGGTAGGAGCGCAGCAGGGTCTGGCCGGCCAGGTCCGCGGGCTTGCGCAGCCGGCGCGCGAGTGCGGGCGTGCACACGGCCGACAGCGGCGCATCCAGCAGCGCCTCGGCCTCGGTGCCGTGCCAGGCGCCGTCGCCGAAGCGGATGGCGAAGTCCAGGCCTTCGCCGGCCAGGTCCACCCGGTTGTTGTTGGTCATGAGGCGCAGGTCGATGAACGGATGCGCGCGGTGAAACGCCTCGAGCCGCGGCATCAGCCAGCCGACGGCGAAGGTGCCCACGGCAGCCACCGTCAGCAGTTCGTGCAGCCGCCCGCCGCGGAACTGGCCCAGCACCGCGCCGATGCGCGCAAAGCTCTCCGACAGCAGGGGCAGCAGCGCCTGCCCTTCGTCGGTGAGCGCGAGGCCGCGCGGCAACCGGCGAAACAGCGGTGTGCCGAGCCGGTCTTCCAGGTTCTTCACCTGGGCGCTCACCGCGGTCTGGGTGACGTTCAGCTCGATGGCGGCGCGCGTAAAGCTGAGGTGGCGCGCCGACACCTCGAAGGCGCGCAAGGCGTTGAGCGGCAGGTTCATGCCCAAGATTTTCTGCGGTCTCGCCTTCGCTATTTCCGTTTGTGCGCACGCTCGTGCCTCCCTATCGTGCGGCGCTCTTTCCACTCCTGCCCACGAAGGAACACCCACGATGAATCGACGCGACTTCCACCACGGCCTGCTGCTCGCCCTCACGGCCGCCGTGCCGCTTTCCGCCTGTGCACATCAGAAAAACTCGGGCCCGAGTGCGCTCGAACCTTGGGCGGCCATCGAGGCCGGCGCCGCCGGCCGCCTCGGCGTGGCGGTGCTCGACACCGGCAACGGGCGGCTGGCCGGCCATCGGCTGGACGAACGCTTTCCCATGTGCAGCACCTTCAAGTGGCTGGCGGCCGCGGCGGTGCTGGCGCGTGTGGACGCCGGCCAGGAACGGCTCGACCGCCGCATCCACTACGGCCGCGAGCAGCTGGTGACGTACTCGCCCGCGACCGCGCCGCATGCCGGCCGCGACGGCATGACGGTGGCGGCGCTGTGCGAAGCCGCGATCACGCTGAGCGACAACACCGCCGGCAACCTGCTGCTCGACAGCTTCGGCGGGCCGGCGGCGCTCACGCGTTATGCGCGCTCGCTGGGCGATGCGATGACGCGGCTGGACCGCCGCGAGACGGAGCTGAACGAAGCCACGCCCGGCGATCCGCGCGACACCACCACGCCGCGTTCGATGGCGCTGCTGCTTCGAAGCGCGGTGCTCGGGGATGCCCTCACGCCAGCCAGCCGCGCGCAGCTCGTGCAATGGCTGCAGGCCACACGCACCAACACCAAGCGGCTCGGTGCCGGCCTGCCCGAGGGCTGGCGCCTGGGCAGCAAGACGGGCAGCGGCGCGCACGGCACGACCAACGATGTGGGCGTGTACTGGCCGCCGGGGCGTGCGCCCATCGTCGTCGCGGCCTACCTCACCGAGACGTCGGCACCCGAGGCGGTGCGCAACGGCGCGCTGGCGCAGGTGGCGCAGGCGGTGACGCGCGATCGCTGGCATTGAGCAGAAGGCCGGCGCGACCGATGCGCCGGCGCCGCAGTCATGACCGCCGCGCGTGACGGAAATGTGCGGCGCGCTTACGCTTCGCGCCTCACGAGCTGTCCGACGACAAGCCCACCATGCACAAGCGCAGTGCGATCCTTCTTCTCAACGTGGCCCATGCGGTGGATCACATGTTCCTGCTGATCTTCGCCACCGCGGTGGCGAGCATCGCGGCCGAGTTCGGCTTCGCACGCTGGGAGGACCTCATGCCCTTCGGCGTGGGCGCCTTCGTGATGTTCGGCCTGGGCTCGCTGCCTTCGGGGCGGCTCGGCGACCTGTGGGGCCGGCGGGCCATGATGATCGTGTTCTTCTTCGGCATGGGCCTGTCGGCGCTGCTCGCCTCGGCCGCGCAAGGACCGTGGCAGCTGGCGCTGGCGCTCACGCTCATCGGCAGCTTCGCGTCCATCTACCACCCGGTGGGCATTCCCATGCTGCTCGAGGGCGCGGCGCGCCCGGGCGCGACCATCGGCGTGAACGGGCTGGCGGGCAATCTCGGCATTGCGGTGGCGGCGGGGCTGAGCGGCCTGCTGATGCAATGGCTGGGCTGGCGGGCGGCCTTCGCGGTGCCGGGCATTGCCTGCATGCTGCTGGGCCTCGTGTTCATGCGTGTCGTGCCGCCCGAGACCGAATCACCGGCGAAGCGCCGCGGCGGCGCCACGGTGCGGCTGACGCGCGCGCAGGTGGCACGCGCGCTGGCGGTGATGACGGTGGCCTCGGCCACCGGCGGCATCCTCTTCAACCTCACCACCAACGGCAACGCGCAACTGCTGAGCGAGCGCTTTCGCGACACGATGGCCGACCCGGCGGTGCTGGGCCTGCTGCTCGCCAGCATCTACGCGATCGCCTCGGTCACGCAGGTGGTGGTCGGGCGGCTGATCGACCGGGTGGCGCTCAAGCCGCTGTACCTCGGCATCGCACTCGCGCAGGTGCCGGTGCTGCTGTTCTCCTCGCAGGCGCAGGGCTGGTGGTTGTATGCCGGCCTGCTCGGGGTGATGGTGTTCACCTTCGGCGCCATCCCGTTCACCGACGCGATGATTGCCCGCTATGTCGACGACCGCATGCGCTCGCGCGTGGCCGGCATGCGGCTCGCGGTGTCGCTGGGCATCAGCTCGCTGGCGGTGTGGCTGCTCGGGCCGCTGGTCAAGCGCACGGGCTTCGACACCATGCTTCTGCTGCTCGCAGGCGTCGCGCTGTGCACCGTGCTGGTCGTGCTGCTGCTGCCGTCCGAGCGGCCGCAGGCGGTGGCCTCGCCGGCGTAGCCGGTCTCTCGGCCCCCGCGCGGGCGCGATTCGCCCCCGGCGCGCGAGGCGCCTGGCCTCAGAAGGTCGGCGGCGTGTTGATCCACAGCACCTTGGTCGTGGTGCCGCCGGGGTTGCTGTAGCAGTGGGGCAGGCTGGAGTCGAAGCAGAACGAGTCACCCGGGTTCAGGTGATAGGTCTTGCCGTCGACGGTGAGCTCGAACTCGCCTTCCAGCACGTAGCCGATTTCCTCGCCCTTGTGCTCGATCGCACCGCCGCTTTCGCCCAGCGGCTCGACGATGTGGATGGAGCCGTAGAGCAGCCGCCCGCCCGTGGGCGGCACCAGTGACTCGATCTGCACGCCGGCGGCCACGCCGCGGCCGATGGCGGTGGTGCGGATGATGGGCCGCTCATGCTGGCGCATGACGATGGCGTCGTCCTGGTCGGGCGCGACGAACAGCTCGCCGATGCTGGTCTGCAGTGCCGCGGCCAGCCGGTGCAGCACCTTGACCGAGGGCATCACCCGGTCGTTCTCGACCTTGGACAGCATGCTTTCCGAGCAGCCGATGGCGTCGGCCACGTCGCGCAGTCGCAGCCCCTGCACCTTGCGCGCGTGCCGCAGCTTCGCGCCGATCTGAACCCCGCCGGGATGGCGGGCGACGCCCTCGCCGTCCAGGGCGGACGGCGGCAGCGTGGTCGGGCTGTCCTCTCGAGAGGCGGGGGCCTCCATCTTGGATGTCATCGGATTTCTACGCCTCCTGCGTCAGCTTGCTCCTCGTGCCCATTCGAAGGCCAAGCGTGGCTGTCCGCATAAAGGGAAATCCCCATGTTGACTCCAATTCAAGTGACTTTAATACTGGTCCACGAGTTGACTATAGCTGCTGCGCCGGAAACCCACTTGCCCTCGCCGGCGCAGCATACGCCGCCAGGCCCTCGGGTGAGACATTTTTGACAGGACGATCCTCCCGCATGAACACGCAGAACGTCTACCAGACCGATCTCTATGCCGAGACGCTCAAGCCCCTGGACGAGGCGTCGCCGCTGCCCTGGTGGTGCTATTCGTCGCCCGAGTGGCACCAGAAGGAGCTGAAGGCGCTGTTCCGCGGCCCGGGCAGCGAATGGTTGTGCGTGGGGCGCACCGAGCAGCTGCCCAAGGTCGGTGACTTCCTGCAGGTGTCCATCGCCGACTACCCGGTCATCGTCACGCGCGACAAGGACCGCCAGATCAATGTGCTGAGCGGCGTGTGCCGCCACCGCGGTACCCAGCTCACGACCGAAGAGGAGGGCAACTGCCGCGCCTTCGTCTGCCCGTACCACCACTGGACCTACTCGCTCGAAGGCAAGCTGGCCGCGATCCCGGCCATTCCGGGCCAGGCGCCGCCGATGGGCCAGTGCAAGCACTTCGACACGGCGGACTACGGGCTCACGCCCATCAAGTTCGACGTCTGGAAGGGCTTCATCTTCATCACCTTCGCGGAGAACCCGCAGCCGCTCGCCACCTGGCTGGAGCCGCTCGCGCGCTTCACCGAGAACTACCAGCTCGAGAACATCCGCTTCGCACGGCGCGACAAGTACTCCGCGGCCTCCAACTGGAAGGTCTTCATGGAGAACGGCTTCGAGAACTACCACACGCCGATCGTGCACCGCCCGCACATCGACTTCTCCAAGCCCGCACCCACCACGACCTTCGTCGATTCGGACGGCCCCTACGAGGCGCTGTTCATCAGCGGCAGCGTGGTGTTCTACGAAGGCCTGCCGCCGATCTCGCCCGCGCTCAACGAAAAGGAGCGCAGCGGCGTCTACCACCTGTGGGTGCAGCCCAACCTGCACCTGGTGCTGTCGCCCTCGTACGTGCGCTACCGCATGATGCTGCCGACCTCCGTCGAGGCGTTCGAGATGATCGAGTGCTGGGCCTTCTCCGAGGAAGCGCTGAAGCATCCGGACTTCCAGGAGATCTTCATGGCGAACTACCACGCGCCGCAGCAGGAGATCGCGCACGAGGACCTGGCCATCGTGCCGCAGATCCAGAAGGGTCTGCGCTCCGGCGCCTTCGTCGACGGCCGCTACTCGACCGAGGAGCGCCTGGTCCACGACATCGCGAAATACGTCATCGGTCGCGTCGCCGACCAGTGATGCGCCTGGCCGGCCGCGCGCCACGCCGCGCGGCCGGTCCCCCTCCCATCCACACAGGCAGAGGTTCCCCATGGCCAAAGGTCTTCTCTCCCGTCGCACCTTCGTGCAAGCGGCGGTGATCGGCGCGGCAATTCCCCACGTCCACGCGCAGAGCAGGAAGCAGCTCGTCATCGCCGACGGCGGCGGCCCCTACGGCCCGTCGTTCCGTGCCGCCTACTACGACCCCTTCGAGAAGGAGACGGGCATCAAGGTGGTGAACGTCGCCCGCGACGCCGAACCGGTGGCGCAGTTCAAGGCCATGGTCGAAGGCAAGTCCTATGTGTGGGACGCCTGCATGATGGGCGAGACCGCACGTGCGGGCATCGGCTCGCAGAACTACCTCGAGCCGCTGAACATCTCCGAGTCCGAGGTGCCGGGCCTCATCCCCGGGGCGCTGCTCGAGAACTGGCTGGCAATCGACGTGTACGCGACGGTGTTCGCGCACCGCAACGAGCGCGGGCGCGCCACGCCGAAGTCGGCGGCCGACTTCTTCGACGTGGCCAGGTTCAAGGGCCGCCGCTCCATGTACAAGGCACCGGTCGGCACGCTCGAGCAGGCGCTGCTCGCCGATGGCGTGGCCGCCAAGGACCTGTACCCGCTGGACGTCGACCGCGCCTTCCGCAGCCTCGAGCGCATCAAGAAGCACGTGGGCGTGTGGTGGACGACGGGCGCGCAATCGGCCCAGCTCATCCAGAGCGGCGAGGCCGAGTCCATCCAGATCTGGAACGGCCGCGCCCAGGCCGTCATCGACGGCGGTGCGCCGGTCGAGATCCAATGGCAGGACGGCATGTACCAGCTCGAGGGCTTCGGCATTCCCAAGGGTTCGCCCAAGGCCGACATGGCGCGCGAGTTCGTGAAGTTCTGCGCCGACCCGAAGCGCCAGGCCGTGATGGCGCAGACGCTCACCTACGGCCCGACCAACACGCAGGCCTTCGAGCACATCTCGGCCGAGCGGGCGGCCATCCTCACCACGGCACCCGACAACTTCGGTCGCATGGTGCACACCAACGAGGCGTGGTGGGAGAAGAACCGGGCGGCCGCCTACGACCGCTTCAACGCCTGGCTGCTCGCATGAAGCGGGACCCCCTGGAACTGGCGCCGCTGGTGGCGGCCAACCTCGACCCCGACTGCCCGCCGCGCCTCGAGGTGCGTGCGCTGTGCAAGAAGTACGGCGAGTTCGTCGCGCTCCAGCCGGCCGACCTGGTGGTGCGCCGTGGTGAATTCCTGACGCTGCTCGGACCCTCCGGCTCGGGCAAGACGACGCTGCTGCAGCTCATCGCCGGGCTGGCCACGCCCACCAGCGGCCAGGTGATGATCGACGGCCGGGACAGCACGCACACGCCCGTGCCCGAGCGCGGCATCGGGCTGGTGTTCCAGAACTACGCGCTGTTCCCGCACATGACCATCGCGGAGAACGTCGGCTTCTCGCTGCGCATGCGCCGCGTGCCCAAGGCGGAGATCGCCCGGCGCGTGGCCGCGGTGCTCGAGATGGTGCACCTCGGGCCGCTCGGCGACCGCTACCCGAACCAGCTCTCGGGCGGGCAGCAGCAGCGTGCGGCGCTCGCGCGCTGCTTCGTCTACGAGCCGTCCATCATCCTCATGGACGAACCGCTGGGCGCGCTGGACAAGAACCTGCGCGACCACATGCAGCGCGAGATCAAGCGGCTGCACCGCGAGACGGGCGCGACCATCATCTACGTCACGCACGACCAGGAAGAAGCGCTGGCGCTGTCGGACCGCATCTGCGTGCTGAACAACGCACGCATCGCGCAGATCGGCACGCCCACCGAGATCTACAACCTGCCGCGCACCGAGTTCGTCGCCAACTTCATCGGCATCTCCAACATCTTCCGCGGCAAGGCGGTGTGGAACGGCGAGCAGCTGTCGCACGTGGTCACGCCGCATGGGCAGTTCAAGGTCGGCACCGCGGTGCTGGAGGCGGGCAGCGCCGAAGCCGCGCTGGTGGTGCGCCCGCAGGCGATGCAGCTCGGCGGCAATGGCGACAACGAGGTCAGCGGCACGGTGGTCGACACGGTGTATGTCGGCTCCGAAGCGCGTGTGATCGTGGCGCTCGCGGACGACATGCAGGTCACCGCACGCCTGGGCGCCGAGGTGGCGTGCCCGGCGCTCGGTGAGAAGGTGCGCCTGTCCTGGCACAGCGAACGCGGGGTGGCGATTTCATGACCACGCTGTCGATGCGCCTGCCGCGGGCCGCCGGCCGTTTCGTCCCCGGCCCGATGTGGCTGGTGGTGCCGGCCGTCGTCCTGCTGGCGATCTTCTTCGTCGTGCCCTCGGTGCGCCTGCTGCTGCTGAGCGTGACCGAGCCGGGCGGCGACGGCTTCAGCACCGCCATGTACCAGCGCATGCTGGATTCGGGCGTGTACCTCACGGTGCTGAACACGACCTTCCGCATCTCGCTCCTCACCGCGCTGATGTCGGTGGCGCTGGCGTATCCGCTCGCCTACTGGATCTCGCAGTTCACCGGCTCCGCGCGGCGCTGGATGGTGCTGCTGGTCACGCTGCCGCTGTGGACCAGCTACCTCATCAAGGCGTTTGCCTGGCTGGTGCTGCTGTCGCGCAACGGCGTGCTCAACGGCATGCTGGTTTCCCTGGGCCTGGCCGAGGAGCCCAAGGCCTTTCTCTACAGCGAAGGCGCGGTGCTGCTGGGCATGGTGCACATGATGGTGCCCATGGTGGTGCTGGTGCTGCTGCCCGTGTTCGACACCATCGACAAGAACCTGGTGCGCGCCGCCGGCACGCTGGGCGCGGGCTCGGCCCAGGGCTTCTGGCTGGTGTACTTCCCGCTGTCGCTGCCGGGCGTGGTGTCGGGCGCGCTGCTCGCCTTCCTGTCGTCGCTCGGCTTCTTCATCGTGCCGGTGCTGCTCGGCGGGCGCCACGAGACCATGGCGGCGCAGCTCATCATCGAGCAGGTGCAGATGCTGCTCAACTGGCCGTTCGCCGGCGCGCTGGCGGCCATGCTGCTGATCGCCACGCTGCTCGCCTGCTGGGTCTACGATGCGGTCTTCGGCCTGTCCAGCCTCACCGGCGAGGCCAAGGCGCGGCGCGGCTCGGCCACGGGGCCGGTGCGTGGCGTGGGCCTGTTCCTGCTGAGCGGCGTGGCGCGCATCTCGCAGCTGCTGGTGCAGATCGTCGGCCGCGTGCCCGGCGCGAAGCGGCTGCTCGGCGGCACGGCGGTGGTGGTGCTGGCCTTCCTGCTGCTGCCCACGCTGGTGCTGATACCGCTGGCCTTCACCAGCTCCAACTTCCTGCAGTTCCCGCTGCCGGGCTTCAGCATGAAGTGGATGCAGGGCGTGTGGGATTCGCCCATCTGGTGGTCGGCCGGCATGCGCTCGGCAGGCGTGGGCGTGGTCACGGGGCTGGTCGCGACCGTGCTCGGCACGCTGGCCGCCATCGGCCTCGCACGCTCCAACACGCGCTGGTCGCAGCCGCTGTTCGCGCTGTTCATCTCGCCGATGATCGTGCCGCGCATCGTGATCGCCGTCGGCCTGTTCTATCAGTTCAGCCGCATGGGCATCGTCTCGTCCGACACGGCGCTGGTGCTCGGGCATTCGGTGCTGGCCTTCCCGCTGGCCTTCATCACGGTGAGCGCGGTGCTCAAGCAGTACGACTGGCGGCTCAACCAGGCGGCGGCCACGCTGGGCGCCGGGCGCACCCGCACCTTCGTGCACATCACCACGCCGCTGATCTGGAAGGGCCTGGGCGCGGCCTTCCTGCTGTCCTTCATCACGTCCTTCGACGACCTCACGGTGGCCCTGTTCGTGGCCGGCGGCGTGAACACCACGCTGCCCAAGAAGATGTGGGACGACATGCTGCTGCAGGCCACGCCCACGCTGGCCGCGGTGTCCACGCTCGTGCTGCTGCTGGTGGTGGTGCTGCTGGTGGCCGGCGAGCTGATGGGGCGCAAGCAGAACCGCAAGCTGGCCGAGGCCACGCCATGAGGCGTGCGCAGGCGCCGGCCCAGGCACCGCTCGTCGAGCAGCTCGGCCGCTTCGTGGCCGGCGCGGCCCGGCGGCCGCTGCCGGCGGAGATTGCCTCACAGGCCGCGCGCCGCCTGCTCGATGCGCTGGGGCTGGCGGTGCAGGCGAGCGACGAGCACACCGTGCGCGCCGCCACCGCGGCCATCACGCGAGTGCCCGCCCAGGCCGGCACCGCCGCGCTGTGGGCCGGCGGTGGCCATGCCGTGCCGTCGGAGGCGGTGCTGGTCAATGCGATCGCCGCGCATGCGCACTTCCAGGACGACATGGACGCGCCCTCGTGGACGCATCCCGGCTCGCTGGTCGTGCCCGCGGCGCTCGGTGCCGCCGCGCATTCGCGTGCCGAACTCGGCGACGTGCTGCGCGGCATTGCCGTGGGCTATGCGGTGCTCGCCTGGATCGGCGCGATGGAGGCGGTGCCGCGCGCCCTGATCGCCCGCGGCTTCCGTGTGAGCCCGACGCTCGGCACCATCGGAGCCGCCGCCGCAGCAGCGTCGGTGATGCAACTCGATGCACGCGCTGCGGCACACGCACTCGCCATCGCCTGCAACATGACCGGCGGGCTGCTCGAACCCGTGGCCGCCGGCGCGGACGACTGGCGGCTGCAGAACGGCCAGGCCGCGCGCATGGGCTACCTCGCTGCGGCCATGGCGGCCGGCGGCGTGCAGGGTGCGCCCAGCGCGCTCGAAGGCGAGCGCGGTTTCTTGCGCGCCATCGTGGGCCTTTCCGCCGTGCCGCGCGAACTGGCGCAGATGCCGTCGCTCGATGCCGTTGGCAAGGTGGCGGTCAAGCCCTGGCCGACCTCGGGCGGCAACATCGGCGCCTGCGCCGCAGCCCTGGCGCTGGTCGAGAAGGGCGTGGCCGCGCGCGACATCGCCTCCGGCCGCATCGCCGTGTGGAAGCCGTTCGCAAGCTACCCCGGCGCAGCGCTGGCCGGCCCTTTCGGCTCGGCCGCGCAGGCGCAGATCAGCACGCCGTATTCGGTGGCCGCGATGCTGCTGCACGGCGAGCTTTGCTACGACATGTTCCTGCCCGCCGGCCGCAGCGCCGCGTTGCGCCGCCTGGCCGGTGCGCTGACGCTCGAGCCGCTGCGCGTCGGCGACCGGCGCGATGCGCGCATCGTGCTCACGCTGCGCAACGGCAAGACCGTGAGCGCCCAGACGCCCGCCTCGCTCGACCGACGCGTGCAGCCCGACGAAGACGCGGTGGCCGCGACCTTCGACGCCCGCCTCGCGGCGGCCGGCCGCGCGCCGGCGAGCGGTGCCCGCCTGGCGCGCGCAGTGTTCGGCGCGGCGCGCACCGGTCGCGGCATGCGCCTCGCGCGCCTGCTCGACGCCGTGACCGGCGCGCCGCGCGCGCCACGACCCTCCCGGAGAAGCCATGCAACCGCGCGTTGACATCGACGTGGACGCCGCCACCGGCGTGTGGACCACCGACGGCATGCCGATGATCTACATGCCGCGCCACTTCTTCCTGAACAACCACATCGCGGTGGAATCGCTGGTCGGCCGCGAGGCCTATGCGGCCCAGCTCTATGCCGCGGGCCGCAAGTCCACGAAGCAGTGGTGTGCCGACGCGGCCCGCGCGCATTCGCTGCGCGGCGAGGCGGTGCTGCGCCTGTACCTGCAGCGCATTTCCGACCGCGGCTGGGGCCGCTTCAGCCTGACCGCGCTCGACGAAGCCCGCGGCATGGCGCGCATCCGGCTGGAGCACTCGGCCTTCGTGCTGGGGCAGCCGGACCGCGAGGCCTTTGTCTGCTACCCCTTTGCCGGCTGGTTCGCCGGCGGCATGGACTGGCTCGCGCAGGACCGCGGCCATCGCTATCGCACGGTGTGCAGGGAGACGGCGTGTGTCGCCGCAGGACACGACGCCTGCGTGTTCTCCGTCTCCGCACTGCCACCCCACTGACTTTTCAAGGAGATGAATCTTGTCGTTCCAGGGTGAAGTTCAACCCGGCGTGCTGCCGCCGCCGGCCGGATCGTCGGGCACGCGCCTCAACCACTCGATGCTGCGTGTGAAGAACCCGCAGGCGTCGCTGCGCTTCTACACCGGCACGCTGGGCATGCGCCTGCTGCGCAAGCTCGACTTTCCCGAGATGAAGTTCTCGCTGTACTTCCTCGGCTACGTGGAAGAGGGCGAGCAGATCCCGCGCGACGACGGCGAGCGCACCGCCTGGACCTTCTCCCGCCAGGGCGTGCTCGAGCTCACGCACAACTGGGGCACCGAGACGCAGGACGGCGCCGTCTACCACAACGGCAACGGCGAGCCGCGCGGCTTCGGCCACATCTGCGTGTCGGTCACCGACCTGAAAGCGACGGTCGAACGGCTGGATGCGCACGGCGTCAAGTTCGTGAAGCGGCCCGAGGCGGGTTCGATGAAGGACATCGCCTTCATCGAGGACCCCGACGGCTACTGGATCGAGGTGGTGGAACCGGGCAAGCTCACCGGGCTCGGCGGCCGGAGTGCCGCATGACGGGCCGCACGAGCGAGGGCTTTCGCCGCACCGGCTCGCGCGAGCAACAGGCCGAGCAACTGGCCCGCGCCTGGGCCGACGATCCGCGCTGGCAAGGCGTGACCCGCGGCTACAGCGCGGACGACGTGGTGCGCCTGCGCGGCACGGCGCGCGTGCAGCATTCCATCGCCGACCACGGCAGCCGCCGGCTCTGGGAGCGGCTGCACGAGGCGCGTTTCATCTCGTCGCTGGGCGCGGCCACCGGCCTGCAGGCGGTGCAGCAGGTGAAGGCGGGGCTGGAGGCGGTGTATGTGTCGGGCTGGCAGGTTGCGGCGGATGCGAACAACAGCGGCCACACCTACCCCGACCAGTCGCTGTACCCGAGCGACTCGGTGCCGTCGCTGGTGCGCCGGGTGAACGCGGCGCTTGCGCGCGCGGACCAGATCCAGTGGAGCGACACGAGCATCGCCGAGCGCGATCGCATCGACTTCCATGTGCCGGTGATCGCCGATGCCGAAGGCGGCTTCGGCGGGCCGCTGAATGCCTTCGAGCTGATGAAGTCGATGATTGCCGCGGGTGCGGCGGGCGTTCATTTCGAGGACCAGCTCTCCAGTCGCAAATGCGGCGGCATGGGCGGCAAGGTGCTGCTGCCCACGCGCGAGGTGTGCGACATCCTGGTCGCCGCGCGCCTGGCGGCCGACGTGCTGGATGTGCCCACCGTGCTCATCGCCCGCACCGACGCCGCGGTGGCCGACTACCTGACCACCGACGCCGACCCCGAGGACCGGCGCTTTCTCACCGGCCGGCGCAGCGCCGAAGGCCTGTTCGAGCTCAAGGACCCGCAGGAGCGTGCGCTCGCGCGCGGCGTGGCCTTCGCCCGCTACGCCGACATGGTGTGGTGCGAGACCGGCGCGCCCGACCTGGCGTTCGCGCGGCGCTTCGCGCAGGCGGTGCATGCGGAGCATCCGCGCAAGCTGCTCGCCTACAACTGCACCGCCGGCTTCGACTGGAACCGACATTTCAGCGAGCGCGAGATCGCGGGCTTCCAGGACGCGCTCGCCGAGCTCGGCTACCGCTACCAGTTCATCACGCTCGCCGGCTACCACAGCCTGAACGTCGGCATGTTCGACCTGGCCCATGGCTATGCGCGCGAGCGCATGACCGCCTATGCCCGGCTGCAGGAGGTCGAGGCGCGTGCCGCCAGGAACGGCTTCACCGGCCTGCAGCACCACCGCGAGGTGGGCGCCGGGTATTTCGACGAGGTCGCCCACGCGATCCAGACACGCCATCGCGCGCACGGCGCGCCAGACACCGGAGCTCCAGATGTACCCTGAACTCGGTCTTTTCATCGACGGCCAATTCATCACGGGCGGCAAGCGCGTCCTGCAGGACGTGCGCAACCCGGCCGACGACAGCGTCATCGCCAAGCTGCCGCACGCCACCACCGACGACCTGCAGGCCGCGCTCGTCTCGGCGCAGCAGGCCTTCGACAGCTGGCGGCATTCATCGGTGATGCAGCGCTCCGAGGTGCTGCGCAAGGCCGGCGCGCTCATCCGCGAGCGGGTGGAGGAAATCGCCTCCGCGCTCACCATGGACCAGGGCAAGCCGCTGGCCGAAGCCCGCGCCGAGGTGCTGGGCTGCGCCGAGCATGCCGAGTGGCATGCCGAGGAATGCCGGCGCCTGTACGGCCGCGTGATCCCGGCGCGCCAGGCGAATGTGCAGCAGACCGTGGTGCGCGAACCGGTGGGTGTGTGCGCGGCCTTCACGCCCTGGAACTTCCCGATGAACCAGGCCATCAAGAAGGTGGCCGCGGCGCTCGGCGCGGGTTGCACGGTGATCCTCAAGGGCCCGGAGGACACGCCCAGCGCGGTGGTCGCGCTCGGCCGCGTCTTCCATGACGCGGGCCTGCCGCCCGGCTGCCTGAACATCGTCTGGGGCGTGCCCGACCAGGTGTCGGAATACCTCATCGCCTCGCCCATCGTGCGCAAGGTGTCGTTCACCGGCTCGGTGCCGGTGGGCAAGCTGCTCGCCGCGCGTGCGGCCGCCGGCATGAAGCGCTGCACCATGGAACTGGGCGGCCATGCGCCGGTCATCGTGTTCGAGGATGCCGATGTCGACCGCGCCGCCGCGGTGATGGCCGCGGTGAAGAACCGCAACGCCGGCCAGGTGTGCGCCGCGCCCAGCCGCTTCTTCGTGCATGCGGACGTGCATGCGCGCTTCGTCGACAAGTTCGCCGCGGCCTATGCGGCGCAGACCATCGGCGACGGCCTGAAGCCCGGCACCACCATGGGCCCGCTCGCGCACCCGCGCCGCCCGGCCGCCATGAGCCGCTTCGTCGACGATGCGCGTTCGCGCGGCGCCAAGGTGCTGTGCGGCGGCGCGCCGCTGCCCGGGCCGGGCAGCTTCTTCCCGCCGACCGTGATCACCGGCGTGCCCGACGACGCGCTGCTCATGACCGACGAGCCCTTCGGCCCGGTGGTGCCCATCGTCACCTTCACCGACCGCGAGGAGGTGATGCGCCGTGCCAACAGCGTGCCCTATGGCCTCGCGTCCTTCGCCTTCACCGAATCGCTGTCGAACGCGCAGTTCGCCGCGCAGCGCCTGGAGGCCGGCATGGTGAACATCAACCACTTCGGCGGCGCGCTGGCGGAGATTCCCTTCGGCGGGATCAAGGACAGCGGCTACGGCTGCGAAGGCGGCGCGGAGAGCTTCGACGGTTATCTCGTCACCAAGTACGTCTCGCAGGCCTGCGCACCCTACTAGTGCGCAGCCCCTGGAAAGCAATTCAGCAGATGACCGAATTCGCCAGACTCGCCGAAGACCCCGTTGCGCTCACCCAGCGGCTCGTCGGCTTCAACACCATCAACCCGCCGGGCGAGAACCAGGCCTGTGCCGATTTCGTGCAGGCCCTGCTGCGCCAGGCGGGCTTTACGGTCAGCGCCCATGCGCACAAGCCGGGCAGCGTGAGCCTGGTCGCCCGTGCGGGCCCGGTGCGTGCCGCGCGTGCGGTGTGCTTCGTCGGCCATCTGGACACCGTGCCGCTCGGCCGGGCGAAATGGGCGCAGGACCCGTTCGCCGGCGAGATCGTCGGCGACCGGCTGTACGGGCGCGGCGCCACCGACATGAAGTCGGCGGTGGCGGCCTTCATCGTGGCCGCCGCCGCGCGCGCCCGCAGCCTGCCGCCGGACACCGAGATCGTGCTGCTGCTGGTGGCCGCCGAAGAAACCGGTTGCGAAGGCTCGCGCCACCTGGCGGGCCTGGGCCTGCCGCTGCAGCACTTCGGCGGCATCATCGTCGGCGAGCCCACGCTCAACTTCCCGCAGCTGGGCCACAAGGGCGCGTTCTGGCTGCGTGCCATCGCCAAGGGTGTGTCCGCCCACGGCGCGATGCCGCATGCGGGCGTGAACGCCATCAAGAAGGCCGCCGACATCGTCGGCCGCCTGGCCGGTTTCTGCGACGACCGCACGCCGCACCCGGTGCTCGGGCGGGCGACGATCAACATCGGCACCTTCCATTCGGGCGAGAACGTCAACTCGGTGCCCGACTGGGCCGAGATCGGCATCGACCTGCGCACCGTGCCGGGCATGGACCATGCGCACCTCGAGCAGGAGCTGCGCGAGCTGCTGGCGCCCGACCTGCACGACCTGAAGATCGACCTGAGCCTGGACCATGTGTACTCGCCGCCCGAGCACCCGTGGGTGCAGCAGGTGTTCGCCATCGTCGAGCGCGAGAACGGCAGCCCGCCGGACGTGAAGACGGCGAGCTACTTCACCGACGCGAGTGCGCTCAAGCCCGTGGTCGGCGACACGCCGCTCATCATCCTCGGGCCGGGCGAGCCCACCGTCATGCACCAGACCGACGAGTACTGCGACGTGCCCAAGATCCATGAGGCGGTGCGTATCTACGGCGCCGTCATCGACATGACGCTGGCGCTGCAGCCCGCCAACGCCGACGCCGCCGCCGCCATCGATTCATGAAGTACACCCGGCTGGGTCGAAGCGGCCTGGGCATTTCGCGCCTGTGCCTGGGCTGCATGAGCTTCGGCGAGCCCGCGCGAGGCAGCGCCTGGATGCTGGACGAGGCGCGCAGCCGGCCGTTGCTGAAGAAGGCGCTGGACCTCGGCATCAACTTCTTCGACACCGCCAATGTGTACGCGGCCGGCTCCAGCGAGGAAATCCTCGGGCGCTTCGTCGCCGAGTACGCGCCGCGCGACGAGATCGTCATCGCAAGCAAGGTCTGGGGCCGCATGCGCGAAGGCGTGAACGGCGCCGGCCTGTCGCGCAAGGCCATCTTCACCGAGATCGACCACAGCCTGCGCCGCCTCGGCGTGGACCACATCGACCTCTACCAGATCCACCGCTTCGATCCGCACACGCCGCTCGATGAAACGCTGGAGACGCTGCACGACCTGGTCAAGGCCGGCAAGGTGCGCTACCTCGGCGCCTCGTCCATGTTCGCCTGGCAGTTCGCGCAGGCGCTTGCGCGCTGCGATGCCCGCGGCTGGAGTCGCTTCGTGGCCATGCAGGACATGGTCAACCTGCTGTACCGCGAGGAAGAGCGCGAGATGCTGCCGCTGTGCCGGGCCGAAGGCGTGGGCGTGATCGCCTGGAGCCCGCTGGCACGCGGGCGGCTGGCACGGCCCTGGGGCACACCGACGCCGCGTGCGCAGACCGACGCCTACGGCGACAGCCTGTTCGCCGCAACCGAAGCGGCCGACCGCCGCGTGGTGGACGCGGTGGCCCAGGTCGCTGGCGCACGCGGCGTGCCGCCGGCGCAGGTGGCACTCGCCTGGGTGCTGCAGCACCCGGCCATCACCGCGCCCATCATCGGCGCCACCCGCCCCGAGCATCTGGACGATGCGGTGGCGGCGCTGTCGCTCGCGCTCACGCCCGAGGAGATCGCTTCGCTCGAGGCGCCGTATGTGCCCCATGCCGTGGTGGGCTTCTCATGACAGGAACACCCCAGATGGAACTCGTGGTTCACGACCGCCGCCTGGTGGCGGACGCCATCGTCGAGCTGGACCTTCGCCATCCCGGCGGCGCCAGCCTGCCGCCCTTCGAGCCGGGCTGCCACATCGACGTGGTCACGCCCATCGGCGAGGTGCGGCAGTACTCGCTGTGCAACGACCCCACCGAAACCCACCGCTACCTGCTGGGCGTGCTGCTGGACCGGCAGACGCGCGGCGGCTCGGCGGCGGTGCACCGGCTCGGCAAGGGCGATGCGGTCACGGTCAGCCTGCCGCGCAACAACTTCGCGCTGTGCAGCGAGGCGCCGCATGTGGTGCTTGCCGCGGGCGGCATCGGCATCACGCCGCTCAAGGCCATGGCCCATGCGTTGCGCCGCCGCGGCATGCCTTTCGATCTGCACTACTTCGCCCGCTCGCGTGCGCATGCCGCCTTCCAGGATCAACTGCGCGAGGCCTTCGGTGCGCGGGTCCATTTCCACTTCGACGACGAAGGCGGCGGCCTGCCGCTGCCGGCGGCGCAGCTGCGCCCCTGCGACGGCGCGCAGCTCTACGTGTGCGGCCCGGCCGGCTTCATCGATCGTGTGATCGGCGACGCGGCCGAGGCCGGTTATGCGGCCGATGCCGTCCATGTGGAGCATTTCGGTGCCGCGCCGGTACAGGCGGGCGGCGAGTTCGTCGTCGAGGCGGTGAAAAGCGGGGTGCAGGTGCGCGTGGGGCCGTCCGAGACCATGGCCGACGCGCTGGAGAAGGCCGGCGTGCGCATCATGACCTCCTGCCGGCAAGGCATCTGCGGCACCTGCCTCACGCGGGTGATCGACGGCACACCCGAGCACCGCGACGACTGCCTGAGCGACGAAGAGCGGGCCGGCAACGAGCTGGTGGCGGTGTGCTGCTCGCGCTCGAAGACGCCGGTGCTGCGGCTGGACATCTGACTTCCTTTCTCCGTGCGTGTGCAGGCCTTTGCCGGCGGGCCCGGCAAAGGTGGCGCGCGGCTTTCCGCGTCTTCCTGGCCCAAGTCCCACTAATGGGCGCGCCAGTACAAGTCGTTTGACCCTTTGGCGAGCCGCTTCGCAGAATGCCTTCATCTGTTTGCTGGAGGCTTTGCAATGACCGACCCGACCGAATCGCTGCGTTTCACCGCGGACCATGAATGGGTGCGCACCGCAGCGGACGGCCATGTGCTCGTGGGCATCACCGAGCATGCGCAATCGCAGCTCGGCGACCTGGTGTTCGTGCAGCTGCCCGAGGTCGGCGCGCATTTCACGGCCGATGCGGAGATGGCGGTCATCGAATCGGTGAAGGCGGCAGGCGACATCAAGGCGCCGGTCAGCGGCACCGTGGTCGAGGTCAACACGGCGCTCGCCGAGGACCCGAGCCTGGCCAACAGCGCGCCGATGAACGGCGGCTGGTTCGTGAAGCTGCGCATGGACGACCCCGCCGAACTCGAGCGGCTGCTGAGCGCCGACGCCTACGACCGCCTGGTGCAGGAACTGGCCTGAGTCCGGCCACCCGAGACCTTTCCACATGACACACGCAGACCACGCGCGCCCCGGCCTCGCCGAACTCAGCGCCAGCGACGATTTCCATCGCCGCCACATCGGCCCGACGTCCGCCGACCAGCAGCACATGCTGGCCACGCTGGGCCTTTCTTCCATGCAGGCGCTGATCGACAAGGTGGTGCCCGCGTCCATCCGCTCGGGCGAGCCACTCGCGCTCGGCGAGCCGCGCAGCGAGGTGCAGGTGCTGGAGGAGCTGCGGCAGATCGCCTCGCGCAACCAGGTGCATCGCTCGTGCATCGGCCAGGGCTATTACGACTGCCATGTGCCCACGGTGATTCTTCGCAACCTGATGGAGAACCCCGCCTGGTACACGGCCTACACGCCTTACCAGCCGGAGATCTCGCAGGGGCGGCTGGAGCTGTTGCTGAACTTCCAGACCATGGTGAGCGACCTCACGGCCCTGGACATCGCCAATGCCTCGCTGCTGGACGAAGCCAGCGCCGCCGCCGAGGCCATGACCTTCTGCCTGCGGCTGGCGAAGAACAAATCGCGGCGCTTCTTCGTCTCGAACGACTGCCATCCGCAGACCATCGACGTGCTCGCCACCCGTGCGCGGGCCATCGGCGTGGAGCTGGTGGTGGGCGACGAGCGGCGCGATCTCGCAGGTGTCGAATGCTTCGGCGTGCTGCTGCAGTACCCCGGCACCGGCGGCGATGTGAAGAACCCGGCCGACATCGCCGACCAGGTGCATGCCCAGGGCGGGCTGGTCGCCGTGGCCGCCGACCTGCTCGCGCTCACGCTGCTGCGCCCGCCCGGCGAATGCGGCGCCGACGTGGCCATCGGCAGCACCCAGCGCTTCGGCGTGCCGCTCGGCTTCGGCGGCCCGCATGCGGCCTACTTCGCCACGCGGGATGCGTTCAAGCGCGAGATGCCGGGGCGGCTGGTCGGTGTGTCGGTCGATGCGCAGGGCCGCACGGCCTATCGCCTGGCCATGCAGACGCGCGAGCAGCACATCCGCCGCGAGAAGGCGTCGAGCAACATCTGCACCGCGCAGGCGCTGCTCGCGATGATGGCCGCGATGTACGCCAGCTACCACGGCCCGCAAGGCCTCGCCACCATCGCGCGCCGCGTGCACCGGCTCACCGCCACGCTGGCCCAGGGCCTGGCGCAGCTCGGCCTTTCCGAGTGCAACACCGCCTGCTTCGACACGCTGACCGTGAAGACCGGCGGGCGCACCGCCGAGATCCACCGTGCCGCGCGCGAGCGCGGCATCAACCTGCGCGAGATCGACGCCGGTCATGTGGGTGTCTCCTTCGACGAGACCACCACCGAGGCCGAGGTGCGCGCGCTGTGGGCCGCCTTCGCGCCCGCCGACCTGCCGCTGCCCGACTTCGCCGCCACCGAGTCGGCCGCACCGGACCGCCTGCCCGAGGCGCTGCGGCGCACCTCCGCCTATCTGACGCACCCGGTGTTCGCCACCGGCCACAGCGAGACCGAGCTGCTGCGCTACCTGCGCAGCCTGGCCGACAAGGACCTGGCGCTGGACCGCACGATGATTCCGCTCGGCTCGTGCACCATGAAACTCAACGCCACCACCGAGATGATTCCGGTGACCTGGCGCGAGTTCTCGGCCATGCACCCGTTCGCGCCGCCCGAGCAGGCCGAGGGCTACCGCCAGCTCACCGATGAGCTCGAGCAGATGCTGTGCGCCTGCACCGGCTACGACGCCGTGAGCCTGCAGCCGAACTCCGGTGCGCAAGGCGAATACGCCGGGCTGCTGGCCATTCGCGGCTGGCACGAAAGCCGCGGCGAGGCGCATCGCAATGTGTGCCTGATTCCGTCGTCCGCCCACGGCACCAACCCGGCCACGGCGCAGATGGTGGGCATGCAGGTGGTGGTCGTGCGCTGCGACGACGCGGGCAATGTCGACGTGGAAGACCTTGCCGCCAAGGCCGCGCAGCATGCCGAACGGCTCGCGGCCATCATGATCACCTACCCCTCCACGCACGGCGTGTTCGAGGAGCGGGTCAAGGAGATCTGCGCCATCGTGCATGCGCACGGCGGGCAGGTGTACATCGACGGCGCCAACCTCAACGCCCAGGTGGGACTCGCGCAGCCCGGCGCCTATGGCGGCGATGTGTCGCACCTCAACCTGCACAAGACCTTCTGCATTCCGCACGGCGGCGGCGGGCCGGGCGTGGGGCCCATCGGCGTGAAGTCGCATCTCGCGCCATTCCTGCCGGGGCACCGGCAACTGCCCGGGCGCACCGAGGGTGCGGTCACCGCCGCACCCTGGGGCAGCGCCAGCATCCTGCCCATCACCTGGGCCTATGTGCGGCTGATGGGCGCCGCGGGCCTGAAGCGCGCCAGCGAGGCGGCCATCCTCAGCGCCAACTACATCGCCCGGCGGCTCGCGCCGCACTACCCGGTGCTCTACACCGGCGCGCAAGGCATGGTGGCGCATGAATGCATCGTCGACCTGCGCCCGCTCAAGGAGCAGACCGGCGTGACCGCCGAGGACGTGGCCAAGCGGCTCATCGACTACGGCTTCCATGCGCCGACGATGTCCTTCCCCGTGCCCGGCACGCTGATGATCGAGCCGACCGAGAGCGAACCGCTGGCCGAGATCGACCGCTTCTGCGACGCCATGATCCGCATCCGCGAGGAGATCGAAGCCATCGCCCGCGGCGAGATGAGCCGCGAGGACAACCCGCTGAAGAACGCGCCGCACACCGCCATGGGCATTGCGCGTGCCGACTGGCCGCATGCGTATTCGCGCGAGCAGGCGGTGTTTCCGCTCGCGTCGCTGGCGGCGCGCAAGTACTGGCCGCCGGTCGCACGCGTGGACAACGTCTACGGCGATCGCAACCTGGTCTGCGCCTGTCCGCCCCTGTCCGATTACGAAGAGGCCTCCGACGAGGCTGCCACCCACTGAGGCCACGCCATGATCGACTTCCATTCCACCCTTGCCGATTTCGACCCCGAACTGGGCCGCGCCATCGCCGCCGAACGCCGGCGCCAGGAAGAGCACATCGAGCTCATCGCCTCCGAGAACTACGCGAGCCCGCGGGTGCTGGAGGCGCAGGGCACGGTGCTCACCAACAAGTACGCCGAGGGCTACCCCGGCAAGCGCTACTACGGCGGCTGCGAGCATGTGGACGTGGTGGAGCAGCTCGCCATCGACCGCGCCAAGCAACTCTTCGAGGCCGACTGGGCCAATGTGCAGCCGCATTCGGGCTCGCAGGCGAATGCCGCGGTCTACATGGCCTTGCTGCAGCCGGGCGACACCATCCTCGGCATGAGCCTGGCCCACGGCGGCCACCTCACCCACGGCGCCAAGGTGAGCTTCTCGGGCAAGCTCTACCACGCCGTGCAGTACGGCGTGAACGACCAGGGCCTGATCGACTACGACGAGGTGCGCCGCCTCGCGCTCGAACACCGCCCGAAGATGATCGTCGCCGGCTTCTCTGCGTATTCGCGCGAGCTCGATTTCGCACGCTTTCGCGCCATCGCCGACGAGGTGGACGCGCTCTTCTTCGTCGACATGGCGCACGTGGCCGGGCTGGTCGCGGCCGGGCTCTACCCGAACCCGCTGCCGCATGCCGACGTGGTGACCACCACCACGCACAAGACGCTGCGCGGCCCGCGCGGCGGCCTCATCCTCGGGCGCCACAACCCGGCGCGCCCCGAGCTCGAGAAGAAGATCGCCTCCATGGTGTTCCCCGGCGCCCAGGGCGGCCCGCTGATGCACGTGATCGCCGCCAAGGCGGTGGCGCTGAAGGAGGCGCTGCAGCCGGCCTTCCGCGACTACCAGGCGCAGGTCATCGCCAATGCGCGCGCCATGGCGGCGGTGTTCGTCGAGCGCGGCTACGACATCGTCTCCGGCGGCACCGACGACCACCTGTTCCTCGTCGACCTCACGGCCAAGGGCCTGACCGGCAAGGCCGCCGATGCCGCGCTCGGCCAGGCGCACATCACGGTCAACAAGAACGCCGTGCCCAACGACCCGCAGTCGCCTTTTGTCACCAGCGGCATCCGCATCGGCACCCCGGCGGTCACCACCCGCGGCTTTGTCGAGGACGATGTGCGCCAGCTCGCCGGCTGGATCTGCGACATCCTGGATGCGATCGACGACAGCGCCGTCATCGCCCGGGTGCGCGAGCAGGTGGCGAAGCTCAATGCGCGCCTGCCGGTCTACGCCCGCTGAGGGCGAGGAGAGCGCCGTGTCCGTCAGCGTCCTCGACCTTTTCAAGATCGGCATCGGGCCGTCGAGCTCGCACACCGTCGGGCCCATGCGCGCGGCACGCCTGTTCGCGGGCGGGCTGCGCGAGCGCGGCTTGCTGGCACGCACGGCGCGTGTGCGCGCCGAGCTCTACGGCTCGCTCGGCGCCACCGGCCGCGGCCACGGTTCGGACGGCGCCATCCTGCTCGGCCTGGAAGGCGAGGCGCCCGACGAGGTCGACACCGACAGCGTGCCGCAGCGCCTGGCCAGCATCCGCGAGACGCGGCGCGTGCGCCTGCTCGGCGAGCAGGACATCGGCTTCGACGAGAAGCAGGACCTGCTGCTGTACCGGCGGGAATCGCTGCCCTTCCACCCGAACGGCATGCGCTTCACCGCCTTCGACGCGCAGGGCGTCGAGCTGCAGTCGCGCACCTACTACTCGGTGGGCGGCGGCTTCGTGCTCGACGAGTCGGCCACCGACAGCTCGCCCATCGTCGAGGACAACCGCCCGCTGCCGCATCCCTTCGCGAGCGGCGACGAACTGCTCGCACGCTGCCGCGAGACCGGCCTGCCCATCAGCGCGCTGATGCTGGCCAACGAAGGCGCCTGGCGAGCGCCCGAGGAGACGCGTGCCGCGCTGCTGCGCATCTGGGCGGTGATGCAGGACTGCGTGCGCCGCGGCTGCGAGAACGAAGGCGTGATGCCCGGCGCGCTGCGCGTGCGCCGGCGCGCTGCGCAGATGCACCGCCGGCTCGCGAGCGCGCCGCCCGCCGGCACGCACGATCCGCTGGGCGCCATCGACTGGGTGAACCTCTACGCGCTCGCGGTCAACGAGGAGAACGCGGCCGGTGGGCGCGTCGTGACCGCGCCCACCAACGGCGCGGCCGGCATCGTGCCGGCGGTGTTGCACTACTACATGCGCTTCGTGCCCGGCGCGAGCGACGACGGTGTCGTGCGCTTCCTGCTCACCGCGGCGGCCATCGGCCTGCTCTACAAGCAGAACGCCTCCATCTCCGGCGCCGAAGTCGGCTGCCAGGGCGAGGTGGGCGTGGCCTGCTCCATGGCCGCCGGCGGCCTGGCCGAAGTGCTGGGCGGCACGCCCGAGCAGGTGGAGAACGCCGCCGAGATCGGCATGGAGCACAACCTCGGCCTCACCTGCGACCCGGTGGGCGGCCTGGTGCAGGTGCCGTGCATCGAGCGCAACGCCATGGGCTCGGTCAAGGCCATCAATGCCGCACGGCTCGCGCTGCAGGGCGACGGCCGCCACCTCGTCTCGCTGGACCGCGTGATCAAGACCATGCGCGAGACCGGCGCCGACATGAAGGCCAAGTACAAGGAGACCTCGCGCGGCGGGTTGGCGGTGAACGTCATCGAATGCTGAACCCGACCGCCTCGTGTGCACGCCATGCCATTGATCTCTGATTCCCCGCGGGTTGCCGCGCCACGTGCCGGCGCAGGTACCAAGCTGCGCGGTGCCGACAAGCTCGCGCGCATCCCGGTGAAGATCGAGCGCAGTGAACCCGCACAACTGCTGCGCAAGCCGCCGTGGATACGCGCGCCGTTCGCCGGCACGCCCGAAGTGGCGCGGCTGAAGAAGACGCTGCGCGAGAACCGCCTGCACACGGTGTGCGAGGAAGCCGCCTGCCCCAACCTCGGCGAATGCTTCGGCCGCGGCACGGCCACCTTCATGATCATGGGCGACATCTGCACCCGGCGCTGCCCGTTCTGCGAAGTGGGCCACGGCCGCCCGCTGCCGCTGGATGCCGACGAGCCGCGCCATCTCGCGCAGACCATCCAGGCCATGGGCCTGTCGTATGTCGTCATCACCTCGGTGGACCGCGACGACCTGCGCGACGGCGGCGCCGCGCACTTCGCCGCCTGCATCACCCAGGCACGGCGGCTCAACCCCTCGCTCACGGTCGAGATCCTCACCCCCGACTTCCGCGGCCGCGCCGAAGTGGCGCTCGCCGTGCTTGCCGACGCGCCGCCGGACGTGTTCAACCACAACATCGAGACCGTGCCCCGCCTGTACCGCGAAGCCCGCCCCGGCGCGGACTACCGCGAGTCGCTGGCATTGCTGCAGCGCTTCGGCGAACGCCACCCGAGTGTGCCGACCAAGTCCGGCCTGATGCTGGGCCTCGGCGAAACGGCCGAGGAGGTCGAACAGGTGATGCACGACCTGCGCGCCCACGGCGTGAGCCTGCTCACCCTCGGCCAGTACCTGCAGCCGGGCCTGCACCACCTGCCGGTGCAGCGCTACGTGCCACCGGCGGAGTTCGAGCGGCTGCGTGCGGTGGGTGAGGCCATGGGCTTCGCCCATGTGGCCTCGGGGCCGATGGTGCGGTCGTCGTACCACGCGGATGTGCAGGCGTCGGCTTTTGTGGGGCGGTCGGTGGTTGCGGGTGGGGTGGGTTCGCGTTGAGGCCATCAATTCGCGACAAACACCGTTCGCGCTGAGTTATCGAAGCGCTCTTGCGCAAACGCGTCTTCCTAAACTCGTTCGCGCTGAGGCATCGAAGCGCCCGTCCCACCAACCCGTTCGTGCTGAGCTTGTCGAAGCCCTGGTGGTGATAACCCGCTCGCGCTGAGGCTGTCGAAGCACTGTTGCGCAAACCCGTCTCCCTAAACCCGTTCGCGCTGAGCAACCGTGTTTGAAGTCAAGCCGAACAGCGTGCCGGATT